>CAKVEY010000038.1 GCA_934746185.1 uncultured Clostridia bacterium | reverse complement strand
GTGATTATGAGTCTAAATTTTCTAAGGGACACGATAACATTGTAAAAATAATTTTGCAAAATTACCCAGACAAATTAAATATGGTTCAATTTCAAAATTTTATTAATGAAATTAACAAAAAAGTATATTTTATTAATGATAATGAAAGTAAATTTGAAAGTGCTAAAAGAATATTAAATTACGATAGATTTAATAAAAAGATTAAAAACCTTGACGGCGAAGATGAAGACGAAGAAAATGAAGACGATAGCGATGAAGAATAATAAAAGGAGTTTAAGCTCCTTTTTTATACAAATAAGACAAAATTGTATAAAATTAGTTTGACAAATGTTTATTTTATTTAATATACTTTTTTAAAGGAGAATTAATGGAAGAAATAAAAGATAATGTACAAATAAAAGAAGATAACCTTGACAATAATAATCAAATAGTAAATGAAGATATTGAAAAACAAAGTTATTCTAAATATATGTACAAAAAACTTCAAAAGGCTAGAAAGAAAGGTAAACAATATGGCGTTGATGTACCTAAACTAAATTATTCGTTAGATAAACCTGAAAAGCCACGAAAATTATTTCAAATTATTGGTTATTCTATGCTTGCCTTAACAATTTTGATAGCAGTAGGTTTTATTGTTGCATATATTGTTTCGGGTATTTTTCCTATGTTTGCTGAATTAATTAGTGGTACAGTTAGTGTTTATTCAAAAGAAACATTAGGTAAAAGTTTAGGGTTATCTGGCGTAGCATCACTTGCTGTAACTTGGATTTATGTTTTAATTATTATTTTATTATTAATTCCTATTGCAGTAGTTTGGTTACTTGTAAAATTTACAATAAAAAATTTATCGTTTATTAACTTATCTAAACAAGAAATGGCAAAAGGCTTTGAAGTGAAAAGGTACTTATTAGGTTTATATATTATGATGGGCGTTTCATTAGCATTAGTTATTTTGTTTGCGTTTGAAGGCTTGTTAAACGGTGGACTTGGAATATTTATTATTGTTTTAAGTATAGTTATGTTTGCTACTTGCTTAGTTATCTCAATTTTTATAACAAAAGAAAGAAAAAAAGAACAAGTTTGGTTTAACAATCTTGAAATAGAAAAACAACAAGATTTTATTAATCAAAATAATTCTATTAAAAAAATTAAAGATTTATCTAGTAGAACAACAGGTGGTTCTATATTGGGGAGATATTAATTATGTCGATATTTACACTTATTTTTGGAGTTTTTAATCAATTTGTAAACATAAGAGATATTTATAATGAAATTAAAAATAATGAAGAAGCAAAACAAGTTAGCACAGTTATGGCTAAAAAATCAATTTTGTTTAGCATACTATTTTTAATAAATTGTGCTGGTGCTATTGCTCTAATTGTTTGGGGTGTTACATTAATTGCAACTTTTTCTATAATATTTGGAATTATTGTAACATTAATAGGTATAACCTTAGCATTTTATTCGCTTGTGTATTTGCCACTAGCTATAAACGCATTAGTTAAACAATTTTGTTTAAACAAAAAACCATTAAGTTGGGTTGCGTTAAGTTTATTAATTATAATAATTTTAGCACTAATTATTGGCTCAATTTTAATTTTTAGTGGAGCATTAAAGTAAATAATAAAAAAAATTAGTATAAGGGCTAAGGCAATTGAAACTAGTGATAAAAAAGGGATGTCAAATTGACATCCCTTTTTTATAAGCTAAAGATAATAATCATAGTCATCTTCTTGTTCTTCTAATTTTTTCATCTTTTCTATGCATTTTTTTGTAACTTCTTCTTGAGTTTTTGAATGAAAATAAAGAGGTGAGCCATATTGTGGACAAGAAGACACAACGGTATCTGATAAAAATGTAACTTCTTCCCAAGTAGATTCGTCTTTTAAATTTTTAACCATTATTTTTTGATCTTTACATTCTGGATGTTTTTTTATAAATTTACCTAAAAAATCATATAATTCTTGAATTGTCATAATATCTCCTTTTACTAAACTAATTCATTATAACATAAATAAATTCATATTTCAATACTTTTCAAAAATTTTATTAATGGCAGTTAGACGTGTGCTTGTCTTGATACAAGTCGGTGTCGCTTCGCTCCACCGAAGACAAGCACACACCTATAAACTAAATTAACGCATACAAAAAGTGAAAGTGTTGGTAAACATAACACACTTTCGCTTTTTGCTGTTAGTTTTTCTCTTTTTTATTATGGTAAACAAATATTCTTTGTTGTCAAGGTTAAAGTGTATGTCGCTATTGGCGACAATCCTTGACAACATCTGTAATATTTGTTTCTTTTTACAGTTAAGAGAGTGAAAAAACACCTTAATCTTTTATAGATTAAAGTGCTTATATTTTGCTAGTTTCAAACAGCATTGACTAAACGCACAGTTTTTGTGCGTTTTTTTCTGCATAAAAAAATTTATCACCTAATATAATAAGTTAGAAAATTAAAAAATTTAATTTGACAAAATAAGACAGAATGAACATTTTTTCTTTTACGAAAATTTTGAAATTTTGTTATACAATAAAGGTGGGAAATATGCATTTTATCGTAGTAAAAATGAAATCTCTTTTGATGTTTTTAGCAGTTGTTTTGGCAGGAATTTTGCTTTCAATATCTTTTAACGGAACTGTTGCTGCATCAGTGTATTTCGGGGGAAATTTAAGAAAAGTTCCTATTTATAATGTAAAAACAAACGAAAAAGTTGTTGCTATTAGTTTTGATGCTGCTTGGGGAGCAGATAAAACTGAAAAAATTATGGAAATTTTAAAAGAATATAACGCTAACGCAACATTCTTTTTAGTTGGTTTTTGGGTAGAAAATTATCCCGAAATAACTAAAAAAATTGCCGAAAATGGCTTTGAAATAGGCACGCATTCTAACACGCATCCAGATATGGCAAAATTAGATGCTAACCAAATGAAATTAGAACTAGAAACAAGCGTAAAAATTTTGGAAGATACAACAGGCAAAAAGGTTGAATTATTTAGACCACCTTATGGTAGTTATAATAATACCTTAATAGAAACCTGCGAAAGTTTAAATTTAACTACAATTCAATGGGACGTAGATAGTTTAGACTGGAAAGGAATAAGTGCTGTTGATATAACTACTAGAATACTAAACAAGGTGTTTAACGGCTCTATCATTTTATGCCATAATAATTCCGACCATATATTAGACGCACTACCTATGGTATTAGACAGACTTCAAAAGCGTGGTTACACAATTAAATGTATTGGAGATATTATTTATAAGGACAATTTTACGATAAATCATATGGGTACACAAATAAAAAATTAAAAATACTATGGAGGTAGAAAATGAATTACGAATTATTGCAAAACAACAATGTTGAATTATGGGGGAAAGTGCTAACAAGTCCAGTTTACTCGCACACAGTTATAGACGAAAAATTTTATGAGTTTAACTTAGAAGTTCCACGACTTAGTGAATCTAGTGATGTAATTCCTATAACAATTTCGGAAAAATTATTTAAAAAAGATGAATTAGTTGAAAATTCTGTTATTAGTTTAAACGGCCAATTTAGAAGTTACAATAAACTAATAGATGGCAAAAGTAAACTTATGCTTACTGTTTTTGTTAGAGAATTAACCGAAGTTGACACAAGTAAAAATCCTAATTTAATTACGCTTAAAGGATTTTTATGTAAAGAACCAATTTTTAGAACTACGCCTTTTAAAAGAGAAATAACTGATATTTTACTTGCTGTTAATAGGGCTTACAATAAAAGTGATTATATTCCTTGCATTGCGTGGGGAAGAAACGCTAAATTTGTTAAAGATTTGCAGGTCGGCACTAAATTAAACCTAGAAGGTCGTATTCAAAGTAGAGAATATCAAAAAAAACTTAACGATGAAGAAGTTGTTAATAAAACTGCTTATGAAATTTCAATTTCTAAGGTTAATATTATTGAAAATGAACCGATTACATCAATCGAATTAAATAAATTGAAAAAATCTGTAAACGAATAAACAAAAATATAAAAAAGATTAAATTAAATGGTAAATTAAGTTTTACCATTTTTTAGTTAGTGTTAAATTATAAAAACTATTTACAAATTTTAAAAGATATGTTATAATACTATTGTTAGTTATCCAGACAAACGCGTATTTTATACGAGGAAAGTCCGAGCATCACAGAACAGGGTGCTGGAGAAATCCCAGTGAAGGCGACTTTAAGGAAAGTGCAACAGAAAATAACCGCCACGCAAGTGGTAAGGGTGAAAAAGTAGGGTAAGAGCCTACTAAGGTTAAGGTGACTTAATCGTTGTGTAAACCCCACCCGATGCAAGGTAAAAGCTCTCGTGAGTTGTTCGCTCCATAGCTTATACACCGCTTGAACTTAATGGTAACATTAAGTCTAGATAGATGTTTGTCTAATACAGAACTCGGCTTATAGAATAACTAATTATTTAAAAAATATCGCCTTTTGGCGTTTGACTAGCGTTTACGCTAGTTTTTTATTTGATATTGACAAAAATTTAATAGTTAGTTATAATATTAATATGAGTGATAAAAGTCTTTTGCGTAAAGTTATAGATGTCGCTTTAACCATTTCGGTTGGGGCAGTTGTTTCTTTTAGCGCAAGAAAAATTGTTGTAGGAAATAGAGATTACATTAAAAATTCTAATTTAATTCCAAAAGTAGTTAGCGAATTAAATGTAGATACTAAAATGATAAGAAGTGGCGATTTACAATATGAGTTTTCTAGATTAAAGCCTAATTTAAACAAAAAAGTTATGGTTTATATAGACGATAGCGTGCCTGAAAACACTAAAAATAATATAAAAAACACTTTAAACGAATTTAATTATGTTTTTGATTATATTAATAATGATTATAATTTAGAAGTATGTAATTACGCATAATATCTTGCTAATAAAACAGTTACTAATTCTACTATTAAATTTGTTTATAAAAATATTGATAAAAATGATTTTGGCGATAATAAAATAACACCTAATAAAAGTTTATTCCATAAAATTTTTACTCCTAATAGTGTAGATAAAAATGTTTATATTATAGGTTCAACAATTTATTTAAATAAAAGTTATTTTGACAATATGACCGATTTTGCTCAAAAAAATGTTATTAGCCACGAATTATTACATTCATTCGGGTTTAACGATACTTATAACGCAAATTATAACGATGAAACAAGTTTAATGAATATCGGTTATCAAAATGTTATTAATATTTTAGGTCCAAACGATGTAAAAAGACTATATTGTGCTTATGGCAAAAAGCATATTAATAGTGATGGTAGTTTTAATCAAGAAAAAATGGACGAAGTAAAAGAGTATATAAATGCTTACGAAGATAGTTTTTACGAAAAATTAGTATCTGTTATTAAAAACGAAACTGGTGTTGAATTTGAAAAGATAAATAAAGAAGATTTACGAAATTTTGAAGGAAAAACTGGAAGAATTAGCGTAAAATTAGATGAAAATGCAGGTAGTTTTAGTTATGTTGAAGATAAAGAGAATAAAACAGGCACAGGAAGAGTGATAATGGGTGCTGATTATGCAATACTTCCTGATATAAAAAGTGGAAATTATACCGATTTTTTAATTGTTATTAAAAATCAAAATAAATTAAAAGTTTACAATTTAAGTGTTTATCGTAATGTAGGCGATAAAGCAGAAGATATAGCAAAAATGAATTACGAATTAAATTTAGAATAAATACCTTGATAATATCAAGGTATTTTTTGTTAATGCTATTAATTTGGTTATAATCATATTTTTTAATTTTTTATATTTTATTTATATTATAATCTATATTTTTACTTAATAATACTTAATAATTTTGAAGAATTGTCAAATGTTTTTTAAAATTTTTTCAAAAAAATTAAAATATTTTTAAAAAGTGTGTTAAAAGTATAGTTTAACATACTTTTTATTAGTAGTTATATTATTTAGTGTAATAATTATATTAACATACTTCCCCTAGGGGAAGTTCGCTCAAAACTTTAATATGCAAAAAACTATGATATTAAAATCATAGGAAAAAATTATATTAAGTTCATTTTCTATTCCACAACACCCCAGTCTAAAAATAATAATTCTTTTCGTTTTTGTTTAGGCGATAACCACTTTTGCTTTTTATCGTAAGAGCATAAAATACTTATTGGGATATTATTAGATCGTTTTAAATATGCTTTCATTTGAAGTTTTAAATCTTCATAAGAATAAAACTTTAAATATTTATAAAATCGCTCGTTATCATTTCTATGACTTCGTTCAACTTTACCATTATGTCTTGGCGTTCGTGGTTTGATTGTTTTATGTATAATTTTATGTTCATTACAGAATTTATCAAATAAATGGACTTGGTTGTGTTTAGTTTGTTTTGTATAAGTAAATTCTGCTCCGTTATCTGTTTGTATTATATTAGGTTGATAACCAAAATATATTATTGCTCTTTTAACAAAATCTATTGTTGATTGGGGACATTGTTCTTCGTAAGGATAAATAAAGCGTTCTCTTGTTGCTTCATCTATTATTGTATATTGAAAATAACGCCTTTCGTTTTTAAATTCACCAATATAACAATTAGCAGGAACATATTTCACATCTAATTGCATTTTTTCACCGATATGAATAGGTGTGTTATATGGTTGTGGTATATACTTATTTTTCTTTTTAACTTGTGAATACCAGCCATTTTTACGAAGCAATCTATAAAGACTTACAGGATTGCGATGATATGAATAATTTAGTCTTAATTTACCATATAGTTCATTAAGTCCTATATTTGGGTTTCTTTTTATTAAATCTTTAATATGTTTAATTTCTTCGTCAGTATGTTTATTAGGATGTGGAGTATACGGGGCGCAATATTTAGGTTCTAAACTATTCAAAGTTCCGTCAAATATTCTTTTCCAACGATATAACGTTTGTATTGTACAATGATATCTATGTGCTACAAATTCTTTTGTTGATGTTTTCCATAATTTTAAAGCATTGAATTTTTCATCAGCTGAATATGCTATTTTATAAATTTTCTTTTGTTTTTGTTTCATTTGTTAATTTTCCTTTGTCGAATTTTGTATTTTTTTGTGATGTATGTAATATTGTTTTTTGTAAAATATTATAATTTTTTACATAAATATAATAAACAGGAGATAAAAATATGGGTAAAAAATGTGCAGTTTGTGATGATAATGCTTTTGGGTTTTATCCTTTATGCAAAAAACATTTAGATATGACTAAAACAGGTGAAGTAGTTAAAGATAGTAAAGGTAAGTGGTATTTAAAAGATAATAATTCAAATAACAATTTAAAACAAGTAGCAAAAGAAGAAAATAAAAAATGTTTACTTTGTGGTGAACCGACAACTAATGGTTATAATTACTGTAAAGAATGTTATTATAATATACAAGATAGAATGGAATATTTAGATAAAAATTTAAATCAAACGAAATTAAAAGACTATTATTATAATGCTAAAGATTATGCTATGCGTATTTATAATGAAGATAAAATTTATTATCAAAAATTAACGATGATAGCAATAACTAATTTATTAAATCAGTTATATGGTGATGATGCATTATTAGATAGATTAGAAAAAGATATTTTAAAAATTGATGAAAATTTAAAAACAAAAAATACAAAACTAAGCACAAACGTTAAAGAGATAGAAAAGATAGACGAAATAAAAGCAAATAGTGATAAAGATAAAGCAAAAATTAAAAAAACACAAGATGGTCATTTTGTAGAAAGTGAATTAGAAATAAAAGTTGATGATATATTATTTACAAATAATATCAGTCATGCATACAGTATAAAAGTTGATGAAATTTATGAAAGAACAGTTGTATGTGATTGGTATATTCCAGTTTTACCTAATAAAGGTATTTACATAGAATTATGGGGAGTAAAAGGTGATGAAAAATACAATAAAAACAAAAAAGAAAAAATTGACCTTTATAACCAGCATAAATTAAAATTAATTGAAATTGAATATGATGAATTAAAAGATAATACTCAAAGGTTAAAAAGTTCATTAATAAGTAAAATTAAAATAATGAAAAAAGAAATTATTGACCAACTTGAATAGCATAAAAAAACTAGGCGAATAAAACTCCTAGTTTTTTAATAAATATTTAATACAAATTATTTTTTTTATTAGATAGAGCTTTTAATTTTTTTATTTCAAAGTCTTTTTCTTTTAAAAGTTTGTTGTATGGTTTTAGATGATAATATGGTCTATCTAATAATAGTTTTGGATATGTAGGATCGTTAAAATTGCACTTATGTTTTAATTTACAATCATTATTTATGTAATTCTTACAGTCCACACAATAAACAGGTCTGTTGCACCTATTTAATTGATTTGTTAATACTTCTGTTTCTTCTTCTAGTTGTTTTATGTAACTATCTTTTTTATTTTCACTTAATACTTTATTTTTCATTTTTCTTCTTCGTTCCTTTTTTAATTTTTTCTAATTCTTTTTGAAGTTCCCAAACAATATTTAATAATTGAGCTTTTGATTTCTCTTTAAAGTATTCAAAATCATAATATTTTTTAGGGTTATATGCTTCAGGAATGTCTTCTATGTTATTTTCTTCTTGAACATTTTCTAAGACTTTTTCAGCCTTATCTTTGCCGTCAGCAAGCAATTTAACTTTTTCTCTAATTTCTTTTACCGTCATATTTGGTGTAATTAATTTCTTATCAATTTGACTTTCTAAGGTTAAATCACTTAGTTTTAATAATTCAAATAGTTTTGAACTGCTAAAACCTTCGTACCAAGATTTTAGATTAATTGATTTATCGTCCGTTCCAGTCATAAATCTTAAATAACAATTTGTTAGCCTAGATACAGCCGTTTTTTCAAAACCAAAAGAACCTAATAATTTATATTTGTCATAATATTCTTGTGTTTTTTTCTCTTTACTAACATAATTGTTATCAAAGTATGTAGATATTTTATAAACACAAAATGCTATTTGACAAAAATTGTTTTGTTGATCTTTAAAATATTTGTTTAAATTTAATAGTAGTTCGTTTAAATCGCTATTATCAAATTCTAATTCCTTTTGTTTAAAATCTTTTATCATTTTTTTCTCTCCTTTTATTTTTTTCTAAAATTCTTATTCTATCATTGATTTTTTGGCCAAAACTTGCAGAAATTTTTTCCAAGTAAGCAAGTTTATCAATATTCATTTCCTTTTGCGTAACTTCAATTATTGTATCTGTTAAAATAC
>CAKVEY010000037.1 GCA_934746185.1 uncultured Clostridia bacterium | reverse complement strand
CCTTACCGCTTGGCTATACCCCACCATAGTGGTACGTTGGAAGGGATTCGAACCCCCGACCCTCGCCTTAGAAGGGCGATGCTCTATCCAACTGAGCTACCAACGCACAACTATTTTATAATAGCACGAAAAAACTATGTTGTCAAGCATTTATAAAATATTTTCGTCAATTTTTTCAGGTTTTTTGCATTCACCTAGTTTTACATTAGGTTTTACTTTTTCTCCGTGAAAATCACTACCTTGAGTTTCAAAAAGATTAAACTTTTTTGCGTATATTTTATAACGAATATAATCTTCATAAGTATGTTTGCTATGTTTTGTTTCTAATCCGTCAATACCTTTTTTTGCAAGGACTTCAATTATTTTAAAACTATCAATATCATATTCTTCTTCGATTTCTTTTGGGTGTGCCAAAACAACTTTACCACCAGCATTATGAAAAGCATTTATAACTTTACTAGCATCAACTTTTGTATTTTCACATTTTAAATCATTCATTTTATTATAAAATTCTTCTCTATCTAAATTCATTTTTTTAGAAAGATATGCATAAATATGTGGTTTGCCCACTATATGATTTTCTTCAAGTAATTTTTGTTTTTCTAAATCTGTTATAGAATAATTAAAACATTTTTTAACATAATCAATAGTCATATCTAATTTTTTTAGGCGTTTAACTTTTAAGTCTTCTATTATCTCTTTTGCTCTTTCATTTAATACATCAAAATCGTAACACAATAAATGTACATTGTAACCATTAATTATACTAGAAATTTCTACACCAATATGGAACTTTAAATTTTCGTTTTTAACTAAATCTTTCATTATTATAGCACCATCATAGTTATCGTGGTCAGTTATTGCAAATTCGGTTATTCCTGCTTGTTTTATTTTACTTAAAATTTCTTTTGGCGAATATTGCCCGTCCGAAAAATTTGTATGAATATGTAAGTCTTTTTTCACATTAACTCCTTTTATTAAAGTTAGTTTATCAAACTATAATTGTATTGTCAATCAAAGCAAAAAAAAATTATATATTGACAGCAAATTTATTATATGATAAAATAATTTCAACATAGGAGAAAAAATTATGAAATTTATTGAAAATTTAACCGATGAACAAATTAACAAATTATTAGAACCATTAAATTTAAAATTAACTGAAAAAGGTGAAAATAACAAAATACAAATTTTTAATAAACCTGAAAAAACAATGTTCCTTTTTTGTGAAAGACTTGAAGAAACTGAACTTGATAAATTTGCTACAAGAATTTTTAATAATATGTTTGGTGGAATTAATTCTATTTATCCAGATGGTCCAACTTTATGCTTAACAGATTTTTCGTTAACCGATGCAATGCACAGAACAGATTACTCGCAAGAATTATATTACTTTGTTATAAACAATAAAGATTTTGATGAAAAATTCAAAAAAGAATACAAAAAAGGCTTTATAAAATATTATAGTGTAAACTCAGATGAAAATGAAAATAATTTATAAAATTACACCTTTTATTAAAAAAAATGGGCAAAAATTCAAATTTTTTGCTCATTTTTTTAATATTATCAATTAATTTTTAAAAATTATATTACTTTTTATGGTAAATAAATTTATATAAAATTATTATAAATCTTTGTTATATTCAAAACTTACATTATAACAATTTGGCTCATTATTTTCCCTATCTTCATACTTAAAATTAAATTCAGGAAAAACTTCTTCATACAATTTTTTCTCTTTTTCTGTTTCGTATTCTAATCTCATAATTGTACTTATACCTTGCCACTTTATAGGTTCAATATATAATTCTTTCATCATTTTATTGTAATATTCTTTTAGTTCTTTTGTAACAAACATTGGCATATCGACTTTAATTAATTTGCTACGAAGATACATATAAGATAGGTCTTCACCTAAATTTGTTAAACAAACCATATTCATATAAACATCTTTTGAAAACTCATAGTCTAAACTTTCTTGAATTTGTTTAGGCATTTCGTTAAAGTATGTAAGTTTTCCACCAGTTATAAGTAGCGTTGTTGCAGTTAAAATATTCATATAATCAATTAAGTCTTTAACATCTTTATTAGAATATTTATTTACCATCTTTAAAGATTTATCAATAAATTTTTTATCATCTTTTTTATTTTCATCTTTAAACAAAATATTTCTAAATTCAGGAATATCATAAAGCAAGTTTTCGGCGTAATCTAAAACTGCATCGGTTTCCCCCATTTCTTTACAAAAGTTAAAGATTTTAGCCATTTCTTTAAAATAGATGTGTCTTGCCTTTCCTTCCATTTTTAAAATAAAATCATTATCATTATGATAACTTGCAACAAAGGAAAGTGAATTAAATTTTGATATGTTTGCTAAAACATATTCTCTTCTTGTTTTATTAAAAATACTACTATATTTATCCATACTTTTATTTTAACACACAAATAATAATATTTCAATAGGTTTAATAAAAATAACAATAAAAAACACACCACTGATGTGGTGTTAAAGAATAATTATATAACTATTCTGCTTTGGCTTCTTCTACTTTTACTTCTTCAACAACAGGAGCAACTTCTTTTTTCATTCTTAAAACATTGAATAAATTTAAAACGAATGCGCCAGCGTGAGCAATAAATAGACCTACGAAAGGAAGAACTGATGTTGAACCATAAACGATTAATTCTTCTGCTGCTAATCCGGCACAAGCTTTAAAACCTGAAATCATTGCAAGAATTGAAGAAACAATTAAAATTGCTTGGAATACTAAAGTTGCTATTGCAAGACCTTTTCCTTTTTTAAAGATACCTATAATTGCTAAAATTGTTGCTACTAAGCCCATAACAATTAGTAAAACGCAAACAACTGTGCCAATAAGCATTTCTGGATTAGATATTTCTCCTCTACTATTCATAGATAAACCTAAAAAGAAAAATGCTGCATAAATTGTACCACCAAAACCAACAACTGCTGCACTAATTGTAGTTAATAATGAACCAAATGATAAATCTCTTTTCATAATTATCCTCCTTCCATATAAATATTACTAAATTATTTAGATTATGTCAAGAAAAATGCACAAATTTATACATTGTGCATTTTTTATGTCGAAATTTATACTATTCTTCTTGTTGTGCTTGTTTTATAGAAAGCGAGATTCTTTTCTTTTCTACATCAACACCGATTACTTTAACATTTACAACATCACCTACTGTTAATTCTTCACTAGGGTGTTTAATATATCTATCGCAAATTTCACTAATATGAACTAATCCGTCTTGGTGAACGCCAATATCAACAAACGCACCAAAATCTATTACATTTCTAACAGTTCCTTTTAAAATCATACCTGCTTTTAAGTCTTCTAAACTAAGTAAGTCGCTTCTAAGTTCAGGCTTTGGCAAACTATCTCTAACATCTCTACCTGGTTTAATAATTTCGGTTATAATATCGTTTAATGTTGGAACACCAATATTACATTCTTTACTTACTTTTTCAATTCCGTAGTTTTCAACCAAACTTGGAAGATTAGAAATATTTCCGTTTTTAATATCTTCGCTTGTTAAGTTAAATAATTTTAATAATTTATTAGCACTATCATAACTTTCTGGGTGAACGGCAGTATTATCTAAAATATTATCACCATTTACAATTCGTAAAAATCCTGCACATTGTTCAAATGCTTTTTCGCCTAATTTATTAACTTTTAATAGGTCCTTTCTATCTATAAAAGCCCCATTTCGCTCTCTAAAACTTACAATATTTTTTGCTACACTTGTGTTTAATCCACTAACAAACGAAAGCAAACTATAACTTGCTGTATTTAAGTCAACGCCAACGCTGTTGACACAATCTTCAACCACGCCGTCTAAAACTTCGGTAAGTCTTTTTTGTGGCATATCGTGTTGATATTGACCTACGCCAATACTTTTTACATCAATCTTAATTAGTTCGGCAAGTGGGTCTTGAAGTCTTCGAGCGATTGAAACAGCACTTCTTAAACTTACATCGAAATTAGGAAATTCTTCTGCACCAAGTTTACTTGCGCTATAAACGCTTGCGCCTGCTTCGTTTACAACAGCATATTCAACTTTAACTGTTAATTTTTTAATTAAATTAGCAACAAAAATCTCACATTCTTTGCTTGCCGTTCCATTGCCGATTGAAATCACATTTACTCCGTGCTTTTTAATAAGCATAGCGATAACTTTTTCGGCTTTTTCTACTTCGTTATGTGGTGGAGTTGGATAAATAACTCCTGTATCTAAAACTGTGCCATTTTCGTCTATAACTGCTAGTTTACAACCAGTTCGATATGCTGGGTCTAAGCCTAAAATTACATTATGTTTAAGTGGTGGTTGCATAAGTAGTGGTTTTAAATTTACTTCAAACATTTTAATTGCTTGTTCGCTAGCAGAATCAAACATTTGATTTCTTATATCACGCTCTAAACTAGGAAGAATTAGCCTTTCAAAAGAATCTACTACTGTATTATTTAATACTTCCTTAAAAATACTTTCTTTTATTTTGAAATTCTTTTTTATTATTTCTATACATTTTTCTTCGTTACATTCAAGATTTACTTTTATGCAGTCTTCTTTTTCGCCACGATTGATTGCTAATATTCTATGACTTGGCATTTTGCAAACTTGTTCTTTATAATTATCGTACATTAAATATGTATTAACTTTTTCATTTGGTTTTAATGTAGTTACAATAAAACTAGACTTAAACAAAAATTCTCTTAAATCTTTACGGATTTCAGCATCATCACTAATTTTTTCTGCAATAATATCTAATGCTCCTTGCAAGGCTTCTTCACTTGTTTTAACGCCTTTTTCTTCGCTAATAAAACTACTTGCAATTACAAGTACATCGCCTGTTTTTTCTTTTTGATTTAATATAATATCAGCAAGTGGTGTTAATCCTTTACTTACAGCAATAGTCGCCCTTGTTTGTCTTTTTGGTCTAAAAGGTCTATATATATCTTCAAGTTCAGTTTGAGTTACTGAATTTAAAATTTTATCTTTTAATTCAGGCGTTAATTTTTCTTGCTCGTCAATTAACTTAATTATTTCTTCTTTTCGTTTTTCTAAATTTCTTAAATAGTTTAGTCTATCGCTAAACTCCCTTATTGTTTGGTCATCGCAAGTTCCGTGCATTTCTTTTCTATATCTTGAAATAAACGGAACAGTACAACCTTCATCAAGTAAATTTATTAAGTTTTGACTATATTCAAGTTTTATGCCAAATTCACTAGCAAGCAAATTAGTTAAGTCCATTTTCTCCCCCATCGTTTATGTATAAAATTCCTATGGTGTTAGGTCCACAATGACTCATAACGGTTGAGCCTGCTTGTGTGATTAAAATTTCTTTAAATTTAGAATTTTCCATAACTGTTTGTTTAACCATATTTAAAACATCATCTTCTATTGTAGAATATGTTATAAACACTCTTGTTAAATCTGGATTATTAAATTTATTTAAAGTTTCTAGCACATATTTTTCGGCAACCTTAATTAATTTGCCCATATATTTTTTAGCCATTCCCATCTTGCCGTTATTAACTTCAATAGATGGTTTAATTCCTAGTATGTTTGCTCCTAATAATTGAAGTGAACTGCATCTTCCACCTTTATATAAAAAGTTTAATCTATCAATTATAAAACTTGCTTGAACATAAGGTATTCGTTTTTTTACTTTCTCTATAATTTCTTCGTATGGTTTGCCCTTTTCAATTAAATCGTGAGCGTATAACATTAATAATGCTGTACCTGTTGATAAACTAGCACCATCAATAACAGTTACATCTCCATTAAATTCTTCGCTTGCGTGAAGAGCGTTGTCGTAAGAGCAACTCATTAAGCTTGATATTGAAAAATGTATAACTTTATCTCCATTATCAACAAATTGTTTAAAAAATGTTTTATAGTTTTCTATGCTTACTGCACTTGTTTTAGGCAAAGTTTTATTTTCTATAAAATTATCAACAATCATTTGATTGTTAATATTTACGCCATCTAAATACTCTTTATCATTCATTAAAATATTAAATGGTAAAACTGAAATGTTGTATTTTTCTATTAATTCTTTTGTTAAATCTACCGAACTATCGCTAGTTATTTTAATCATAAATCCCCCTAAATTTTATGTATAGTTTGTTATAAAATTATGAAACAAAACTAAACAAAAAGTCAAATAATTTAATAATTTTTATTTTTAATTTGCTTATTTTATATAAATTAGGTATAATATTTTTAATTTTATGACAAAAGAAAATAATGATAAACAAAACTACAATATTCATAAAGGACATAGGGATAGATTAAGGCAAGAACTATTAGCGTGCAACTTTCACCCTGTTCATAGTTACAAAAATTTAGAATATTTACTAACTTATGTGTTTGCTCAAAAAGATACTAATCCACTAGCACACGAATTGATAGATAAGTTCGGTGGTTTTTGCAATGTTTTAGAAGCAAGAAGAGAAGATTTAGTAAAAGTTAAAGGTATGGGCGAAAACGCAGCAACTTTTTTGTGTAGTTTATTACCTATTTTTAGTTATTATTTTGAACAAAAAGGTAAAACAAATTTAAAAGTACAATCACCAAAAGATTATTATGACAATTTTGGTAAATTATTGTCGCAAGAAAAGACTGAAAGACTAATGCTAATTGTTTTAGATGATAAGTGTGTAGCAAAAAAGTGTGTTTATTTATCTAGTGGAACATATAACGAAGTTGCTTTTGAACCTTTAAGTATTTATGATGTGGCAAGACCTGAAAATTGTAAGAATGTTGTATTAATTCATAATCACCCAAGTGGTGATTCTACTCCATCACCTGCCGATATTAATAACACAAGAAAGTTAGTTTTTGAATTGAAAAATTTTAAATTAGTTTTAAAAGAGCATATGATTGTAAGTTCTAATGGTTATTATAGTTTTCAAATGTCTGGTGAAATAGATAAGTACGAAAAAGAGTATCTTGAAGAGAATAATCTCAAAAAAACCGATAAAAACTAACAAAAAACATAAAAATTTGACAAAAATGTTTAAAAATAGTTTGAAAATATAAGCAAAAATGGTAAAATATTATTGTAAAATTAATATTGGAGGGTTCTTATGAACAAAACAGAATTTTTAAAAGCAGTTGCTGAAAAAGCAGACTTATCTGTAAGACAAGCACAAGGCGCTTATGACGCAGTTTTAGCTGTTGTTGAAGAAACACTTAAAAAAGGAGAAAAAATCCAACTAGTTGGTTTTGGTACTTTTGAATTAAAAGAAAAACCAGCAAGAGAAGGTGTTAACCCTGCAACAGGTGCAAAAGTTAAAATTCCTGCAAGCAAAGCCCCAGCATTAAAAATGGGTAAAGCTTTTAAAGAAATGTTTAATTAATTTAAACAAATTAAACGACCAATATTGGTCGTTTTTTTATGCTTTATTTTAAATCTTTTACCTGTAAAATTCCTTGATTATCGTGTTATCATCTTTGTATGTCGTAAATTCATCGTCTTTATCGGTAATTCCATTAGAATTATATTTATATTCATAAAAATAAATATGATTTTTATCAGTTTGGTCGTTTAAGTTTAAATTTGTTTGATTTTCTAAATTATCTATATTATTTGATATTTCTTCTTTACTTTCACTATCAACAATTTGTTTTTCACTATCTAAAAGTTGCATTTCTTTATCTAAATTTTTTTCAAAATCAAAATTATTTTTGTTTATAATTTTTTGCATAAATTCATTTTCAAGTTCAAAAATTTGTTTGTTTAATTCTTCCATTTTACTAAAATAATTTTCAATAAAATCAACTTCATTTTCATCATCTAGCAAATCATCTTCAACATTAGTTAAAACTTTTTCACTTATATTTTTGGGCTTTATCAAATTCACTTTTTTTAAATTATTAGGATAATTATTATAATTCAACTTTGGTGAAGAAACATACAAAATACACTTATCTTCCATTTCACCATCTTCACTTAAACAAGTTATAACCGTTCGACCTTCCTTTTTGCCTAAAACAATGCCAGAATTTACTTCGGCTATATCGTTATTATCACTCTTCCATTTTATTTTTTGATTATCGGCATTAAATGGATAAACTTGTGCAGTTAATATTATAGTATCACCTACATCGACATAAGCGTGAGTTTTACTTATTACAATATCATTTACTTCAACTACAATATGATTTGTAACTTTTTTATCTTCTCCACACCCAAAAAGTGTAAGGCTTAATAATATAACAAAAAATAAGCATATAAACTTTTTCATATACTTATTTTTTCTATTTTTATTTTAAATATGTATTAATCAACAACTAAATTTCTTTTTAATTTTTCATAGCAATTAAAGCACAAACTCTCGTAAGTTTCATCGCCACCTATTAAAATTTCATCACCTGTTAATGTTAATTCTCCATCAATAAATCGAGCGTTTACATTTGCTTTTTTGCCACATTTACAAACCGACTTAATTTCTGCAATCGAATCGGCTATTTCAACAAGTCTTTTACTGCCTTCAAATAATTCAGTTTTAAAATTAGTTAAAAGCCCATAGCAAAGCACAGGGTACTTTCGAGAAATAACTTGCAATTGTTCTACTTGTAAACTAGTACAAAATTGACATTCATCTACAATTACAACAAAATTAGTTTGACGCTTTTGATTTTTGCGAACCACATCTATTAAGTTATCATTTTTAGTAAAAGTTACACATTCACTTTGAAGTCCTATTCTACTTTTTACTATTGTTTTACCATTTTCAATATCACGAGTATCTAAAACTGGCTTAATTAATAAAACTTTAAAGCCTTTTTGCTCGTAATTAAATTTTGTCATTAACGCTTGTGCAGTTTTAGAACTTCCCATAGTTCCATATTTAAAATATAATTTTGCCATAATCCTCACCTTCATTTGTTTTTATAATTATATCACCTTAAATTTAAAATTTTTTATTTACCATAAAAATAATTAATTAAAAACACCTATTTTTAAAAGATTAAAAATACACTATCTAAGCAACAATAAAATAATAGATTATAAAGGTAAAATTTTAAAATAAAAAAAATAAGTAAATTAGTTTTTAATTTAATTAGATGAAAATACAATACGCTAAACTAAAAACACACTATTAGCGACATTCATTTTTTTTAACTCACAAATAGTAAATAATTAACGCATAGGACGAAAAGTATAAGTCATAAAAAGTTTAAACGATTAATAAAAGATGATTATTTTATACTCAAAATATATAAATACTAGATGTGTTAAACAATATATTAATTTTTACAATGTACAAAAGACGAGTATATGATAGCCTGGGCGTGCATTAAATTTTTAAATTTTCATAAATAAAGGTTGTATAATAAACGAACAAAAAACGAGCAGTACAAGGCACAAAAAGGGTTTAGACTAGGCGTGTACTAAATTGTACATAACTAGTTTAAAC
>CAKVEY010000036.1 GCA_934746185.1 uncultured Clostridia bacterium | reverse complement strand
TGATTTTTTTCGTTTAAATCTAATTCAATTTGTTCGTTAGCAAGTTTTTTTACAAATTCGCTAAAAAATTTACCAGTAACAACTGTTTCACCTTCTAATTTAACATCGGCTTTAATTTTTTTTTCAATAGCAAGTTCGCTATCTGTTGCAACTAATGTTAATGTGTCGTCTTCAGCTGTAATTTTAATACCTTCTAAAATTGGATTAACTGTTTTATTGCTTGCAGCTTTAACAACTTTTTGAACTGCTTCTACTAAATCTAATCCTTCACAATATGCTTTCATATTATCTCCTAATAATATATTAAATATATATAATTATAACATATTTAAGTTTATTTTACAACTATTTTTAATTATTTAATACTTATTTTTCATTTAAAATTAATATAAAAAAAGTTATCCACATATTAACATTGCATATTAAGTAATAATAATATTTTATAAATAAAAAATTTAATATTTAATGTATAGGGCATAAAAAGTTGATAAAAAAATTTTTAAAAATTTGTTCTATTAAAATAGAAATTAAATATAAATATTTAAAGGAGATTTTTATGGAAGAAATAAAAGTTGGTATTCATAAATTAAGTTTAACAGAAAGAAATAACATAAACGTTAGTGGTGTAGTTAAAGTTTTAAGTAGCAATAATAACACTATAATTTTAAAATTAAAAGATACAGACTTAACTTTATGTGGAAGTAATTTAAGTATAGAAAATTTTAGTGATGGTCAAATAAATATTAACGGCACATTAGATAGTTTAAAATATTCTAAAACAACAAAATTAAAAGAAGGTTTTTTTAAAAGGATTTTTAAATAATGCTTTTTGAAAGTTTAAAACAAATTTATATTTTTTTAGGTGCAATTTATTTTGGCTTACTTTGTGGAATTGTTAGAGATTTTTGTTTGTTTATTTTTAATTTAACTAAAAAAAATAAATTAGTAAGTTTTATTTTAGATTTAGTTTTTAGTATTATAGGTACATTTTTATTTATAATTTGTTTAAATGTAGTAAATTTTGGCGAATTTAGAATTTATTTATTATTATCATATTTGTTAGGTTATTTAATTGAACGAAAAAGTTTAGGCTTTTTAGTTGATTTTATTTTTAAAAAGTTATATAATTTTTTAACAAAAGTTTTTAAAAAACTTGGTTCAACAAAATTTGTTAAAAGGTTATTAGTTTATGACAGAAAAACAAGCAAGAATATTAATAAAAATAGGTAAATATTTTGTTATAACTTTATTTGTTATATTTTTTGTTATAATTGTATTTCAAAGTGTAAAAATTTCTACACTAACAAGTAAAAAGCAAGGTTTAGAAAACACACTAAATCAAAAGCAAGAATTAAATCAAAAATATGAAAATCAAATAGAATATATTGAAAATAATTTTAACAAATTTAGTGAAGAAGAATTAAGAAAAGATAATTATATTAAAGAAAATGAAACTTTGGTAAAATAATTAAAATGTTGGCATATTGTCAACATTTTTTTGTATTGACATAAATTTAAAACATTGTTATAATTTTTTTATGTTTGATAAATTTTATGTTATAAATAATGAATGTATATTTATAAAAAATGATATTGAAGATTTTTTAGATTTAAAAAGTGAAACATTTGAAAATTTAAAGTTAGTATATCTTTTTAACGAAGAAGATTTATTAGAACCAAACATAGAAATAAAGATAAATGATATTTTAAATAAACTTACAAAAAATATTGATAAAAATGATATTATAATTTCGTTTGACCATCAAGTTAAAGAAAACTTAGATAATAATAAAACATTAAAAAAATTAAAAGAACTAAAAAATAAGTTTTTAGATGTAAATATAGGAATGGAACAAGAGTTTGAAACTTTTGATGTAGAAAAAGTAGAGAACGCAAATAAGATATTAGACACAATAGCAAATGAAATTAAGAGCAAAAATTTAACCGAACTAGAAAGTTTACTTTATGCTTATATGATTGTTTCTAATAGATTAATTATTGATAATAAAAAAAATATATCACTTTCGCGTTCAATTTATGGTGTTTTAAATACTAAATATATTGTTTGTGTAGGTTATAGTGAATTTTTAAGAGAAATAGTAAAACGATTAAATTTAAAAAATGTTAAAATCTTTTTAAACAACGTAATTATAAGAGGAAATGGAAAAATTAATTCTTTGCATAGGAATTTAATTATTTATGTAAAAGATGAAAAATATAATATTGATGGATATTTTTATTTTGATCCTACTTGGGACGCTAGTAAGTTAAATCATTTAAACTTTTTTATGCTACAATTAAGAGAAATAAAAAATATAAATAAATTTGATATTACCGAAGATAAAGTAAAATTTGATGGAATAACAAAAGATAATTATCGAAGAGAGTATTTTAGACCATTTAATAGACCAGTATTAAATAATTGTGTTTCGTTTTTTAATAATAGTGCAAAACTTTGTAAGGAATTTGAAGATTTTATAAAAAGTGATAAAAATTATAGTGAAGTTTTAAAAGACTTTACTATGAAAGATGATAAAAATTTAGAAAATAACAATTATTTAATTTTAGATGATGACGAAATAGTAAAAGATAGTAAAGCAAATTATAAATACATATTTAATTTAATAGATAGTAAAAATAAAGATTTAGATTTTGAAAACTTTTGTAAATTATTAAGAAATGTTATTTATAAAAAAGAAGATAAATTAAACAAATTACAAAAAGATGAATTAATAGAGAACATTATAGAAGAAAATATAAAATTTAATAAAATTTGTTTTAATGATAATTCTAAAACTATTTTCAAAAATTTAAAACTAGAAGATAAGACTAATAATACTTTAAATTTTTAACACTTTATTGACAATTAATTATATTTAATATATTTAAAATAAAAATAAAAAGGAAAAAAATTTATGAAAGAGTATGAAGTTATAAAAATAACAAAAGAAGAATTTGATATTCCAAGTGATGTCGAATTTAAAATTGATGATAAAAATCATAAATATTACATCAATGAAAATGGTGAAAAAGTTATTCTTTTAGAAGATGGAAAAATGGTTCAATCAAAAGATGGTTATAAAGTTACTTTTTATCATAAAATAGATGGTGAATACTTTAAACACGTTTGTTATTTAAAAGATAAATCTAAATAAAATTTTTCTTGACAAAATAAAAATTATCATATATAATAATTGAATACAACTCGGTAACCCCAAACAAAGCATCAGTTTTGTTTGACGAGTTGTATTTTTTTATAAAAAATTAGGTTTAAAATTGTATTTTATAAAAAATTATACTTTTTTTATTAAAACTATTGACTTTTTTATTTTTTTTACATATAATAATAATGTTGTCGCGGGGTGGAGCAGCTAGGCAGCTCGTCGGGCTCATAACCCGAAGGTCACGAGGTTCGAATCCCGTCCCCGCAACCAATAAAGGCAACTTAAAAGTTGCTTTTTTAATTTGGCGGCGTAGCTTAGTTGGTTATAGCGTCCGGTTCATACCCGGAAGGTCGAAAGTTCGAATCTCTCCGCCGCTACCAGAAAGAAGATATATATATCTTCTTTTTTTGTTTAAAATTAAATAAATTAATAAAATTTTATTTTTTACAATATATATTATTTTTCTTTTTAATTTGACAAATTTTTCTATTCATTATATAATTTGATTAAAACGCACACAAAAGGGAACAATAAGTTTAATGGATTTAACTAATATTCTTAACTTAATAAACCAAATTGCTATGATTTTAATTATAGTAAGTTTAGTGCTTTTTTCGTATAGATTAATTTACATAGTTTTAGGATTTAAAAAAGGTAAAAGATATAAAAAGACTAATCAAAAAGGAAAATATGCAATATTAGTTCCAGCAAGAGAAGAAAGTTCGGTTATAGAAAATTTATTAAAAAGTATAAAAAAACAAACTTACGATAAAAACTTTTTTGATGTTTATGTTATTACAGAAAGCGAAAGCGATTTAACTAATAGAATTACACAAAATTATGGCTATAATTATTTTGTTAGAAAAGATTTAGAAAATAAACAAACAAAAGGTTATGCCTTAGACGAAGTTATTAAAAATATTTATTCAAAAAAACTAAGTTATGATGCTTTTTTTATAATAGACGCAGATAACACCATTGCCCCTAATTATTTAGAAGAAATGAATAAAGCATATTTTGCTGGTATTGATGTTGGAATGAGTTACAAAAATGTAACAAATTTAGATTATAACTGGGTAAGTTGTTGCTCATCGCTTTTATTCTGTAATGTTAATACATTTCAAAACAAAGCAAAAACCAGACTTTTTAACACAATGTTAATTAGTGGGACAGGTTTATATATATCATCTAAAATTATAGATAACTTTAAAGGTTTTCCGTTTACTAGTTTAACAGAAGATTATGAATTAACTAATTTTATTACATTAAATAAATATAAGGTTGGTTATGTAGAAACAACAGAAGTTTATGTTGAACAGCCTATAAAATTAAGCACAGTAAACAAACAGCGTATAAGATGGTGTAGAGGATATTTTGATGTAAATAAAAAATTAAATAAAGAAACTAAAAAAACATTTAAAAGTAAAAATAGTAACAAATTAGGAATTTTAGAATGTAAACTTTCTTTAATTCCAAATGTGGTTGCTATTATTACATTATTGCTTTATAGTTTATCTTTAATTGTTGTTGCTATTTTAGCAATAATAACAAAGGATATTGAAATTTTAGAAACTTCGTTATTAACATTACTTAAATTTTTAACAGTTTATTATTTGTCTTTAAGTTTATATACGGTTTTACAATTCATTGCCGAAAGGGATAGAATTTTTGTAAGTAAAAAACTTATGTTAATTACAGTTGCTTTAAATCCATTTTTTATAAATTTATTTATTTATCAAGCAGTTGTTGCATTATTTTCTAAAAATATAGGCTGGAAAAAAATTGAAAGAGCAGATGAAATTTTAAGTATTGACGAATTAGTTAATGATGAAGAAAATGTAACCATAGGAGTAAACAATGGATAATAATTTAATAAGTTATGAAGAAGTTTGTAGTTTATTAAATAGTGATAATTTAGATGTAAATGAAACAAGTAAAAATTTAGTTAATAATCCTACAATTTTAAAAGATAAAGTTGATGAAAATTATAAGTTTATTAAAAAAGGGATTTTATTTAAGTTTTTTTCATATATAGTTTATGTTTTAGTTTTTATAATTTTATTTCCTATTCTTTGGCTATTTTATATGCCAAAGGTTAGGGGAAAAAGAAATTTAAGAAAAGTAAAAAATGCAGTTTTTGTTTCAAATCACTGTTTTGTAATGGATTGCGCAATTCTAAGCGTTTACACTTTACCTTTTGTTCGTCCTTACATTATTGCCGAAAAAGATAGTTTTCAAATTCCAGTTGTTAAAGGTTTAATTAGGTCGCTTCGTGCCGTGCCTATTCCTAATAATTTACGAGCATATAAAAAATTTATAACTAGCATAGATAACGAACTAACAAAAGGTAAAACTTTGTTAGTTTATCCCGAAGGTTCGTTATGGCCATATTTTGCTAAAATAAGACCTTTTAAAAGTGGAGCGTTTAGATTTAGCGTAAAAAATGATGTGCCAGTTGTTCCTATTGTTATAAGTTTTAGAAAGCCTAATTGGTTATATCGTTTTTTTGGAAGAGAAAAGCCTTTCATTAATGTAAATATTTTAGAACCTATATATGTAGATAAAAATAATAGTATAAAAGTTGAAGAAGAAAGAATTAGTAATTTAACTTATAAAAAAATGCAAGAAGAATTTGAAAAAACTAATAGTTATGTTTATATAAATTACAAAAGATTAGAAAAAGAGAAAAAACAAAAAATAAGACAAGAAGAAATATAATTCGTAATTATTTTTAAACAACCTTAAATAAATTAAAAGTTATAATTTATTTGAGGTTTTTTTATGGAAAAATTAAAAGTTGAAAAATATAAAATAGTTTTTAAATATTTATTTTTATTATTATTATTTTTTATTTTGGGTTTTGGTCAAATAAATTTTAGTATTAGTCCGTTTTTAGTAGCGTTTTTGTTTAGTTTAGTTTGGTGTAATCAAAACATTTTTATTTGTAGTGGTTTTTATGTATTTGTTAATTTACTTTTAAATCCTTTTTCATTAGGTTTAGTCATTTCTAGTTTAGTTACAGTTTTAGTATTAATATTTTTTTACTACTTACATAAAAAAATAAAAAAGCCTATTAATAGATATATTTATCTTCTTTATGCGTTACTTAGTCAAGTAGCATATTTATATTATAGTTTTACTACACCAGAAAACTTAGTTAATTCTATAATAAGTGTGCTTGTAATGCTAATTTTACTTGTTTGTTATAACATATTTTTTTCTAGTAGTTTTGTTAAAGGTTATCAATCAGTTTTTTCAATTAACGAAATAATTTCTGGTTCGGTATTTTTAATAAGTTTATCAATCGGGTTAAGTAGTATTAATTTTATAAATTTTGAATTAATCAAAACTTTTGCAGTGTTTATAATTTTAATCTCAACTTTTACGTTAGATACAAAAGTAACTTTTGCCTTGGCAGTTTTAATGGGCGTAGGTAATGCTTTATATAGTTATAACTTAAACTTAACGGCAGTTTTTGCTATTTTTAGTTTAATTAGTTTAACATTTAAAAGCAATAATAAATATTTTGCAAGCATCGCCGTCTGCTTAATAGATGTATTTTTAGGGTTATATTTAAAAGTTTATTCTACATATACTTTGTATTCAATTTTTAGCGTAGTTTTAGGAGCATTATTATTTGTTTTAACTCCAAACAAAATTTTATATAACATTAAAGAATTATTTGGGGGATTTAACACAACACAGTTATATAGAAATATTATAAATACAACAAAAGAAAGCATAGTAAAAAGACTTAGTGAAATAAGTGAAGTTTTCTTAGATATGGAAATTAACTTTAAAAATATGGTTAAGGGAAATTTGCCTGTTAATGAAGCAAAAGAACTACTAATAAACGATTTTTGTAGTAAAGTTTGTAGCGATTGTAAAGAAAAATATAAGTGTTTAAGAACTTTAAATAACGAAACAATGTTTGCTTTTAACGAAATGTTAGATAAAGGTTTTGAACGGGGAAAGGTTACCATTTTAGATATTCCACCATATTTAGCATCAAGGTGTAACCGAAGTGCAAGTATGCTTAGCACTTTAAACGGATTAATTAATAGTTACAAACAATATTCTTTTATGGTAAACTCGCAAGATACAAGCAAAGTTTTAATTGGTGAACAAATGGGTGGAGTTAGTAAACTACTAAAAAGTTTGGTTATCGACACATCAACAAACTTTAACTTTGACGCAAAAATTGAAGATAGTATAAAAGAAGAATTAAAATTCTTTCATTTATATTGTAGTGATGTTATTAGTTTTGTAAAAGATGGAAATTACAACATAAATTTAATTATTAAAAAAACAGATTTTGTAGAAAAAGATATAGAAAAAATTGTTTCTAAAATTATTAAAACAAAAATGAAAATTACAAAAGTTGAAGAATTGAATAATTTATTCTATTTGTTTACTTTAAAAAATGCACCAAAATATGATTGTACTTTTGGTATAAGTGCTGTTACAAAATTAAATAGCGAAATTAGTGGCGATACTTATTCGTTTGTTAAAATAGATGACGATAAAGTGTTAATGGCTTTAAACGATGGTATGGGCAGTGGCGAAAACGCAAATCGAACGAGCGAAGTAAGTTTAAATTTAATAGAAAACTTTTATAAAGCAGGTTTTGAAAATGAAATTATTTTAAATAGCGTAAATAAATTACTTACAATAAATAGCGAAGAAACATTCAGTGCGTTAGATATTTGTGTTATAGATTTTAATAAAGAGATATTCGACTTTATAAAGTTAGGTGCTCCTATTGGATTTATTAAAAAAGATAATAATGTAGAAACTGTTGAAAGTGGAAGTCTTCCTATTGGAATACTAGAAGAAATTTCGCCCGTTATAACAAAAAAGGTTATATCGGGTAACGAGATAATAATTTTAATTAGCGATGGCGTTTTAGAAACTTTTAATGGAGAAGAAAATTTAACTAATTTTATTTCTTCAATTCAGTCAGTTAATCCACAACAAATAACCGATAAAATAATTAATGAATGTAAAAACTACGAAATTAAAGATGATTGTACTTGTTTAGCCTTGCGTATTTATGAAGTTATAGATTAATTTTATATAAATTTTTAATTAACCTATTGCAAAAAAATGGTGTTTAGTATATAATAACAAAAGAAAGGGGAAAAATATGCAAAGTGTTTTAAATACAATTAAAAAATTCAAATTATTTAAAAAAGGTGAAGTTATTGGCGTTGCTTGTAGTGGTGGCGTTGATAGTATGAGTTTACTTCACTACTTAAATTCTATTAAAGATGATTTTGATATTGAGATAGTAGCAATTAATATCGACCATTCTATTAGAGAAAATAGTGCGTTAGATTCTAAATTTGTAGAAGATTATTGCAAAGAAAATCATATTCGTTTTTATAAATTTAAAATTGATAGTATGAAAATTGCAAGTGAAAATAAAATATGCTTAGAAGAAGCAGCACGAAAAGGTAGATATGGTGTTTTCGATAGTTTAATTTCTCGTGGCATTGTTGATAAAATTTGTTTAGGTCATCATATTCAAGACCAAGCCGAAACTATTTTACTTAATATTTTTAGGGGTTGTGGTTTAAATGGTGCAAAAGGTATGGACGTTATTAGAGATAATTACATTCGTCCTATGCTTAACACTTCTAAACTTGAAATTACTAAATATGCTGGCGAAAATGAAATTCCTTTCGTTGAAGACGATACAAATTACGACGAAAGTTATTCAAGAAACTTTTTAAGAAACAACATTATGCCAAAACTAAGAATGAAATGGAAAAACCTTGATAAAAACTTAGTTGATTTTGGTAAAATTTGCTATAAAGATGATGAATTTATTAAATCGCAAATGTCTTTTGACGGAATTATAGAAGAAGAAAATTTAGTAAGAATTCCACTTTCATACTTTTTATATTCAAGCAGTTTAGTTGTAAGAATGATTCAAAAAGAATTTGAATACTTAAAAGTTAGTAAAGATATGGAAAAGAAACATTATTCTATAATAATGGAAATGGCAAAAGAAGCACAAAATGGCGTTAAAATTAATTTGCCTAATAATATAACTGTACATAAAGAATACGATTTTATCACTATTTCAGTTAGAGTTCCTAAACCTAAATTAGAAACAATGAAGTTTAGATTAGGTAATTTTAATTTACTATCTTTTGGAGATTTAACAGTAAGAAAAACAAATAAAATCGACTTAAACGCTTTAAATGATAACTGCTTTATGATAGATAGCGAAAAACTTCCACAAGGTTGCGAAATTAGAACAAGAAGAGATGGCGATAAATTCTGTCAAATTAATGGTGGAACTAAAAAACTTAAAGATTATTTTATAGATAAAAAAATTCCACAACGATTAAGAGCCGATATTCCACTACTTTGTTATGAAGATGAAGTTTATGCAATTATAGGTTATACTGTATCAAATAAAGTAAAAGTAGATGAAAATACTAAATCTGCATATATTTTAAAAATAGAAAAATAATAAATAGGGAATTTTAATCCCTATTTTTTTATATATTTACCTAAATTTAACCTAAATTTTAAAATTTTTAAAAAAACCGAAAAAATTTTTAAAAAAGTTAAAAAAAGTGTTGACAAAGGAAAAATAAAATGGTAATATAAAAGAGC
>CAKVEY010000035.1 GCA_934746185.1 uncultured Clostridia bacterium | reverse complement strand
ATCATAATAGTTAATTATATAACTCATTGTAATAAAATCTTGTTCATTACAAATTTTATAATAACTTTCTTTTCCTACTGTTTCTTGTGTTAAACGAATTTTATTGTTTATTGTTGAATAGGTTGCAATTTCGTTACTAGTTCCTTTTGTAATAAATATAGGGTATAAATTTATATACGCAACACCGTCATTGTACGCAGTAAACCAAGAAAGCGTAATATAATTATTTCCTACAAAATTTTGTTCGCCAGTTCCGTTTTCATTCTCATAATTTTTCCAGCCAACAAACGCATAATTTTTATTTAAGTTAGTAGCTCTTGCATTTTCAACCACTTGTTCCCAAGTTTTAGTTAAATAATCTTGACCTGCGCTTGCGCCAAATTGCTCAGTATAGATAGGTGCTTGATTTTCCCCTGTATAATCGGTAGCATAATATCTAAAAATTACACCCTTTAAAATATATACAGCAGAAAAACTTTTATCGTTATCATATTCCATTTGGTCGAATAAACTTTTCCCTGAAGTAGTAATCAATTCGTCATCTGGATTTCTATCTTCCCCAATAATAAATTGATTATTAAATGAATATCGGGTTTTTTGAGTTTTATCTTCTAAATTTTGTAATTTATGTCTAAAATCGCCATAGTATTTTAATTCGCTAAAATTAGCCGTAATCTCATTGTAATCTTCACCGAAGAAAACAGGTATTGAGTAGTAACTTCTATAAGTAAACACTTCATCTTTTAGTGCATCGTAATAATTACAAAAGTAAACTTTTTTCATTCTAAATACATTCAAATAATACTCATCAAAATTCAAGTTATCTTTATCAGTGTCAGTTGAACATTTAGTTAAATATTGATCTTTATAATATCTATTATTGTTAACATAATAGTAGTCGTTATCATAACTTAAATAAGTTACTTTTGGATTAGTAGTGTAAGTAAGCACTTCTGTTAAATCAAACTCTGTTACTGCTAAATCTCTTGAACCACTAGTTATATATTGTTTAATGTTATCTGCTGTAAACTTATAAGTTGCATCTTTGCAAATAAACGTGTAAGTATAATAGTAGAAATTTGGTTCACCATTAGTGTAACTTCTTGTACACCAACATTCCATATTAACTGGAAGATTAGAAACAGAAAGAAAAACAGGGGATTTTAAAACAACAGCTGAATTAAATATTGGATATAAAACTAATGTACTTGTATTTGATGGGGTGTTTCTATAAGTCAGATAATCAAATATAAAATCTTTATCTACATTGCCAGTATTTCCGGTTTTACTAAAATTTTCACCTGTACTATCTTTCTTTGTATTGTAACTTGATACTTGAAGGCTTCGATTACCTAATTCTAAAAATAATGTTGTTAATTGAAAATAATATGGGCTAACTGCTTTTAAATTATTTGAAGTAGATAATGGTACGTTAGTAAACGCAGAGCTCTCTACTGCTGTACCATATATGTAAAATTGATTGTTATTTCCGTCATTTTTCTGGTAAACAAAACCATTGCCAGAACTATATGTAAGAGTTTTATCTTTATAGTCATCACAATCTATTTTTATATTTTTACAACCGTTATAATGACTTATTAAGAAAGGTACGCCTATACTTGTAGTATCAAAATAGCCATTTTGAACCCTTGAATTATAACCATAAATATTTTTGCCAGATCGTGTCGCTTCTAAAATCTTTTTGTAATTATCGGTGTTTACTTTCTTTGTGTTTCCGTTTGTATCTGTTGCATTTAATAAAATACATTCATCATAGTTCGCGCCTGTTACTATTTTAGAAGATAAAGTCTTATCTAATGTGTTTGTAGCAAAGTCTAAAATAAAACTATTACTATGAGTTACTGTATATTTAGCTGTGCTACCAATCGAAATTTTATAAGCATTACCAAATTCGCCTAAATGCAATTTACTTTCTAGTTTACAATCATCTGCAAACTTTTTAACGTAACCGTAACAATTTGTTAAAGTTAAATTGTCGCCAGTTAAAACGCCTGCTATGTAACCTAAATTAATTGCACTTGTTTTAATCTCGTTTTTTCCACTTAAAGTAGTTTTACCAGCTCTAAAAGTGCCTATCACACCTGCACTATCACTAATTGTTATATTGCTACTAGAAATTCTACCAGCAATACCACCAACGTGACACCAGTTTTCAACAAATTGATTTTTACCGTGGTGATAATAGGTCCTATGCCACTTATTTTCTACTACTATATTACCTTGGTCATATAAACAATTTTTTATCACACTCCCGTCTTGCAAACTACCTGCTATTCCACCAACATAAATATTATCAGAATCTCTATTACCATAACCAAATCCTTCGGTATTTTGACTACTGGTATATTTAACATTTGTAACACTTAAATCTACTGCGCTATAACAATTTTGTATAATAACATTATCAGCTTTACCTATTACACCACCAACAAAATGGCAATCAATACCTGCAAAATAAACATCATTAAGCAATACACTACCACTTACTGCACTACAATTAGTAATATATGCAATAGAATCGCCAGTTTTTTCACCCACTATTCCACCAAGTGAGTTATGATTACGACCCTTAGTTGGGTCAAACTCACTTAATTGCTGTAAAGTGCATATTTTTACTGAGCAATTAGATAATCGGTTATAATCTTCCATATAACCAACTAAACCACCAAATCGACAATTTGGATCTTGTGTTGAAATAAGAAGAATGTTATCATCGTCATATAAAATTGTAACGTATGTCCCTAATGTGCCATATACCCCATTCCAATTTTTTATTAAACTTTTATCGGTCTTAATAAAACTTAAACCATCTTCGTTAGAAACTGTACCATCATTAGTACTCATTTGATATTTATCAATTATTGCGTTTAACCCTTCTGTTATGTGACATCTAGAAATAGAAGTATTTTCTGTATAACCAACTAAACCACCAAAATTAAATACCCCATAAAATTGTACTTTAATATCAAATGTCTTTATTGTAATATCAGTAATTGTACTATTTAAACTTGAACCACAAATGCTACCAACTGAACTTCGTGCATAAGGCGTATCACCATAAACATTAGTACGATGATAAGTTGTAGCATATATATAAGGTTCATTATAATTTTTTCGAGTTTCAGTTCGTTCATATTCTTTTACAGCCCTATCTTTAGAAACGGTTTCGGTAGGAGAATAATCTGCCCAAACACTACTGTCTACTCCTTTATAGGTATAAAGTGAAACTTTTTTATTATAAAGTTTAGAAAGTCCAAAAGTACCTATGTTAAAATTCCTTATTCTCGCCCCTTCAGTTCTTCCAAATAATCCAAAATATTTTACAACAGTGGCGACTTGGACGCCTTCGCTCAAATACCCACTTAAAACCCATTCTTCTTCGTCATAAGGGCTTAATTCAACCTTGTTTATTGTATGACCATTACCATTAAAAGTGCCTTTAAACGCTGCGTTGTCATCGTCAATACCTATTTGAATAGCGTTATACTCATCACATTGAACATAGTCTATATCGTTTTGCAAATTAACGATATATTTATTGCCTAAAGCTTCATTCATAGATTCTTCTTTAACTTCATACGCTAAAAAACTTAATTGTTTGCCACTAGTTATATTAAACACTACATTGCTACCATTTTGTTGTATAAAATTTGTAGTTGGTCTATAAACTAAATCTAAATCAAGAAGGCTTACAGGATTTTTAGGTGTTGTTGATTTATTAACATAGAATTCTGTTGAAATGTTTATATATTTTTTATAACTTCCATTATAAAATTCTTGTCCTATAATTTGCAAAGTTCTATCATTTGCTATAAAAAACTTTAATGCAGATTGATTATAATCATATAGTAATTCTTTATAATTTTCGTATGAATTTTTACCCTTTAAACTTGCACTAAAACCATCAACATTAAGTGATGAAACAATTCTACCACTAATTCGACTAGACGGAAAATTATAGCCACCAAGTGGTAAAAGATTTCCATAATAATGATTTTCTGTAGCACTATAATTTATAATATTATCTACATCTGGTGAACCAGCAACAGGAGATTCCCATTCGTAGTTACCAACTTTAAGAATTTTTTTATTTATAGATAAATTTAATTTATAAGATTTTTTAGATAAAAGTACGTGAATAGAACCTTTATCATTATATGGTGTATAATAACTATCTTCTCCAATTTCTCTATTCATATTATTTAAAAGATAGTTATTTATTAAATCTGTTGATTTGAATTGTGGCATATACATTCGCCAATCTAACTTATAAGAACTTTGGAAATAGCCAACAACATAATCGTCTTCGTTTTCTAAATGAACATATAAACAACTTGCATCTTTAATTTGTTTAATATTATTTGAAGCTTTAGAATCATAATATTCATTAAAAGGATATATTACATTATCACCTTTAAAAGTCGTTTGCAAAGCGCTAGAACGGTCAACATTTACTGCGTGCCCTTTTCCACCATAAGTTAAAACATAATCGTGTCCGTATTTAGTTTTTATATCACTAATTGTAGTTTTATCTGCTAGCCCTAGCCTTGATATTTCTCCTTTTTCATTATAACCATAAAAATATACAGTAAAAGAATATGTAGGAGAATCAGCATCAGCTCTATTTATATTAGAAGAAATTAAATTATATATCGGCATAAAATTAAACGCTAGTAGCATTAACCCTAGCCCAATTATTATATTTAAAATAAATCTTTTAAAAGGATATACAATTTTTCTTTCCATACTAAACCCCAAAAAATAGTTTTATATATATTATTATATATAAAAACGGCGAAATTACAAAATAAATAATAAAAAAAGTGTAAAATTAATTTACACTTTTTAAAATCTATTTTGTACTATTAATATATTCATCAATATTCAAATCTGCTGGTTTTTGATAGTTAAAGTTTTTTGTTTCTTTCATTTTCATATATTCATCAAATATATTTGTTTCTTGAAAATATGTTGTTTTAACTTGAATATCATCTTTTGTTTTAACACCATCTAAATACATCAAGAAATCACCAAACATTCTAGTTTCCATAATAGAATCAAGCCCACTAGTTTCAAGAGTGCTAGTAAATTCAATATCTCTTAAATAAGTTTTAACGTGGTTTTTATCGTAATTGCTTGCTATTAACAAATTGTCACTCTTTTTAATTTTATCTTTACTTTCAGTTTTAGTTTCACAATAACTTATTCCAGATAATTTATAAGTATATGTAGTAATTCCTGTTTCTTCATCATCAATTCTATTAGAAACTTCTATATGATAAGGCAAAAATCCTATTTGACGAACAATGTTATCATTTTCAAAATCTAAATTTAAAAGATTGTTTATTTTATCATAATCTTTTTTCTCTATTTCTCTATATTTTGTATTTAAAAAACTAAGATGATGACTTTCCTTATAATTATCAAATGTCATAGTTTCAACAACTTTATTTAAAGCATCTAAATATGCTAGCATATTATTGCCTTCTTCTGCATTAACTAAACTTTCGTAATATTCTTGCAAAACATTAAATGTATAACATACTTGACCATCACGATTAATACCACCTGCTGTATTATGCTTTTGATCTGCAAATACTTTTAAGTCTGCCCCTTGTTCTTTTTCGTCAAAACGAAGATAATTTACATTAAATTCGTCTGAAAAGAAATATCTTGGCGAAACGTCATAAAGCCTATTATGTAAATTTTTGTCAACTTGTTCATAACGAGTTTGAATTTCTCTTGCATATCTACCATTGCCATATTTATTGTCGTCAATTTTATTTTTTATGCCAAAAGCAGCACCAACGGCAGCACCAATAAATATGCTAGCACCTAAGCACCAAGCAATAACTTTCTTTTTTAAACTCTTTTTAGGTTTTTGACTTTTTTCAAAGTTTTTAATGTTATCTTTGTTTAACTTACGGCTTTCTTCTTCAATTTTAATTTCTTCTTCAAGCCTAGTAACTTTTTTTTCGGCAGGTTTGTTGTTTACTTCAACATCTAAATCATCACCGATTTTAATTTCTTCATCCATAGTTTGCCCCCCAAACTTAATTATTAATTGCATTTTAACATAAAAAAATATTAAATTCAATAGTTTTTAAAAAAATATTTAATAAATTAAATTTTTATGATATAATTAGTTTATGGAAAAAACAATTTGTGCAATTTCAACCCCAATAGGAGTTGGTGGAATAAGTATTATAAGATTAAGTGGTAAAGATAGTTTAAATATTGTAAATAAAATATTAGAAACACCTTTAATAAACCCAGAGCCACGAAAAATGCAATTAAAAAAAATAACTGCTAATAATATTAAAGATAATGCTATGGTTGTGTATTTTAAAGCACCTTTTTCGTTTACTGGTGAAGATTTAGTAGAAATACAATGCCACGGTGGCGTTTTTTTGACTAACGAAATTTTAAAAGCACTATTAAATAATGGTGCTAACCTTGCCGAAAATGGAGAGTTTACAAAACGAGCATTTATGAATGGCAAAATAAGTTTAGATAAAGCCGAAGGTGTTATTGATATGATTAACGCCGAAAGCGAAGAACAATTAAAAGCAGGTTACGAATTATTAAACGGTAATTTAACAAAAAAAATAACCGAAATGCAAAACATTTTAACCGATATTTTAGCCGAAACTGATGTTAGCATAGACTACCCTGAAAACGATATTGAATATACCACAATAGAAAAATTTAACCAAAAAACAACAGATTTATTAAACGAAATTATAAAGATAAAAAATACTAGCGATACTGGTATGATTATAAAAAATGGTATAAATATTGCAATATTAGGTTCACCAAATGTTGGCAAAAGCAGTTTAATGAACGCACTACTTGGTTATAACCGAGCAATAGTAACAAACATTGCAGGTACAACACGAGACACCTTAGTTGAAAGTTATGTTTATAATGGTATTAAAGTAAACTTGATAGACACTGCTGGAATTAGAGAAAGCGACAACGAAGTAGAAAAAATTGGAATTAATCTTGCAAAAGAAAAATTAAAAACTGCCGATTTAGTACTATTTGTTTTAGATTCAACAAGAAAAATCTCGCAAGAAGAAATCAATTTATTTAACTCAATGTCTACTAAAAAACTTATTGTAATTAACAAAATTGATAACAAAAACGCCGATTTTAATCTAAATAATTTAAACTTAAATTCAACAAAATTTATTGAAATTTCGGCACTAGAAAACAAAAATATTGATAGTTTAAAACAACTAATTTATGATGAAATTATTAACAAAAACATTATGGGCAATTCTACCATAATAACTAATATTCGTCATAAAAATGCACTAGAAAACGCTGAAAAAAGCCTAAAAGATGCCTTACAAACGCTAAATTCAACACAAAATTTAGAATTATTCTCTATCGACCTAACAAATGCCTATAACTATTTAGGCGAAATAACAGGCACAACAAGTGTAGAAAATATTATTGATAGAATCTTCTCTAAATTCTGTTTAGGTAAGTAAAAATTAGTAATTAAAATAAGCATTTTAGATTAAACCTAAATTAAATTAAATTAAATTAAATTAATTAATAATTTAGAAAAATTATTGTTGATATTTTTAAACTAATCATATATGTAAAATGACATATTAATAAGTGAGTAAGTTAATAATAATTAAGCAATAAAAAATATTAAGAATAAGCAACACATAAAAAAATAATAGGATAACAATAAAAAATAAATAATGAGTAAGTTAGTAAAATAAATAAGCAATAAAATTAAATAAATAAGCAATAAAATTAAATAAATAAGCAATAAAATTAAATAAATAAGTAATTATTTTTAATTAAAATATTTATTATATTTAACGCCAATAATTATAATTGGCATAAAAAAACGCTTTAAGGATAACCTTTTAGCGTTTTATTTATTTATTTTGCAAAATTTTCTTGAATATAATCATATAAATTTGCTTGTTTTGCTTGAACTGAATAGTTATATCTTAAATAACCAGTTGAACTTACATCTTTAACATAAATACTAAAACTTGTTATACTTGTTGTGTCTTTAACTTCAACATATAAAGTTTTATATTTAACGCCAGATGGATTAGTTTTGTCTGTGTATTTTTTGCCGTTTAGCATTAAAGTTTGTTCTTCATTATAATTAAAAATTATAAAAGTACCTTTATTTAATACAGTAGTAACAGTTGTTCCTGCATTTGCAATAACAGGTTTATTAAAAATTACACCACTAAAAATACCACTCATTATTTTTTGTTTATAACTATCATTATATAAACTCATAACTTTATCATAAACTGCTTTATGTTCGCTATCACCATCAGCGTAATAACTTTCCCCAGTAGTTCCTGAAACACTAATTTGAATATAATCTGGTTTTGTTAAGTTTAAGTTATAGTTTTTATCTACACACGAAAATACAATAATTGTTCCAGCAAGCACTGCAATTAAACAAAGTGCTATAATTGATAATACTTTTTTCATAAATTCTCCTAATAAGATTAGTTTACATATTTTTTAAATTAAAGTCAATAAATTTAATCTTTTTTATCGTCTTTCTTTGTTTTCTCAACCTTTTTTTCGCCGTTTTCAGTAGTAGTTTTAACATCGACAATAGGTTTTTCAACAATCAAACCTTCATTTCGTAGTGCTTCGATTGTTCTGTGTTTAATTTCTTCAAGTCGTTTTTGTTCTAAAACTATTTTTTCTTGACGCTCTTTTTCTTGTTGCTTTTTCTTACGATTTTCTCGTCTATTCATATTTGCAATAATTTGTTTTACGCTCTTACCTTGCATAATAGCATCAAGTTCTTCTTTATAAGCAACATTTTTCTTTAATAATAACTCGCTTAAAGCACAAACTTTATCCCAGTTTTCTTTTAAGATTTTTTCAGCTCTTTCGTAGTTATAATTTAAAATTTTTAAAATTTCATCATCAATTTTGTTTGCTGTATCGTTTGAATATAAAACTTGATTTTGATAATCTCTACCAATAAACACTTCGGTTGATGAACCAAGGTTAATAAATTTTAAGTCATTACTCATACCAAATTGAGTAACCATTTTTCTCGCAATTTTTGTTGCTTGTTCAATATCATTACTAGCACCAGTAGTTATGTCTTGGAATTTAATAGATTCACTAATTCTTCCACCCATAAAACTTGCAATCATATCATTCAATTTGTTTATTGTTGCATAGTTATCGTCTGTGTCTGGTCTGCTTAAAGTATAACCACCAGCCATACCACGTGGAATAATAGAAACTTCTTGAACACCATCGCAATATTTTAAAACTCGATGAAGTATTGCGTGACCTGATTCGTGATATGCTGTAATTTCTCTATCTCTTTCAGTTACAACACGACTCTTTTTTTGTGGTCCCATAATAACTTTATTAACAGCTTCTTGAATATCAATCATATTAATTTTAACACGATTATCTCTTCCTGCTAAAATTGCTGCTTCGTTTAATAAGTTCTCTAAGTCTGCACCACTAAATCCTGATGTTAATTTAGCAATATTTTCTAAATCTACATCATCAGTGAATTTTTTATTTCTTGCGTGTACTTGTAATATTTTTTCTCTGCCTTTAACATCTGGCATATTAATATAAACTTGTCTATCAAATCTACCTGGACGAAGTAACGCTGGGTCTAAAACATCAGGTCTATTTGTGGCTGCTATAACTATAATACCTTCGTTTGCTTCAAATCCGTCCATTTGAACTAATAATTGGTTTAATGTTTGTTCTCTTTCATCATTGCCACCACCAAGTCCTGCACCTCTTTGACGACCAACAGCATCTATT
>CAKVEY010000034.1 GCA_934746185.1 uncultured Clostridia bacterium | reverse complement strand
GATGTATATGAAGGTGAAGTTAGCGTTGAAGTTGTTTCTCCTTTTGAAATTTTCCCCGATAGTGTTAGTTATGAAAATGTTGATGATTGTGCAAGTATTATTCACGCAAAAAGTTATTCAAAAGAAGCTGTTAAGCAAATTTGGGGAATTGAAGAACTTGGTGAAGATATTGATGTTTTTAGTTTAGATAATGTTTCTAATATGGGTGGTTATGGTTATAGTGCTGTATCGACTAAAATTAGACCAACAGTAAAACACGACCAAGTTTTAGTTATTGAAAAATATGTTGCACCTACTGTTGATTTTCCTAACGGCAGATTGATTATTGTTGCAGGTAATACGCTAGTTTATGACGGCGAACTACCTTATGAAAATGGCGAAGATAAAAAAAGATGTTTTCCGTTTATTAAGCAAGTTAGTTTAAAGCAACCTAATTCGTTTTTTGGAACGAGTGTGATTGAGAGAATTATTCCTGTTCAAAGAAGTTATAACGCAGTTAAAAATCGTAAACACGAATATCTTAATAGACTTTCTATGGGAATACTTACTGTTGAAGATGGCTCTGTTGATTATGATAGTTTGGAAGAAGAAGGTTTGTGCCCCGGTAAAGTTTTAGTTTATAGGCAAGGTAGCAATGCTCCTAAAATTATGGACAATGGACAAATTCCTAGTGATTTTAAGGAAGAAGAAGAGAAATTGCTTGAAGAATTTAATACTATTAGTGGTGTAAGTGATTTGTTTACAAGTAATAAGACTAAACTTAACAATTTGTCTGGTGTAACACTTGAACTTTTGCTTGAACAAGATAACAATAGATTAAATATTAGTTCCGACCAAATTAAATTTGCTATTAAATCTATTGCAGCACAAATTTTAAGACTATACAAACAATTTGTAACAAGTAGTAGAATTGCAAAAGTTATAGGTAAAGATGGTTCTATTGAAATGTTTTATTTTAACAAAAGTGATATTAGTAGTGATGATATTATTTTTCAAACTGAAAATGAGATTGGTGAAACAAAAGCACAAAAAAGAAGTTTAATATTTGACTTATTAAATGCAAATCTATTATCTAACGAAGATGGCAAAATGCCAACAAGAGTAAAAGCAAAAACTCTTGAAATGCTAGGATTTGGTATGTGGGACAGTCAGTACGATTTAGAAGAATTACATATGAGAAAAGCAGGAAAAGAAAACCTATGTATTATTGAAAACGGCAATGTTGAAAAACCACTTGAAATTGATAATCATAGTTTACATATAGATGAACATATTGCCTTTATGTTAAGTGAAGAATTTTTTAGGGCAAGCAAACAAAACAAAAATTTAGAAAAAATTATGCTTGAACACATTAAAGAGCATAAAGAATTGTTAAAGAAAGAAAATTTACAAAACAAAGGAGAATAATTATGGATAAACTTGAAGAACAACTTAATACTAACATTGATGTCAACCTTGATGCAGGAGAGCATAAAAATATTGAAACGGACAAAGAGATGTTAGAAGGCTCTTCACTTTTAAATAAGTTTAAGACAGTGGGGGCTCTTTGTAAGGCTTATGAAAATTTAGAAAAAGAATTTACAAAGAAATGTCAAAAACTTAGCGAACTTAAATGCGAAAATGATGCGTTAGATAAAACTAAAACTGATGTGTTACCGCAAAATACAAATGAAAATTGGCTTAATAAAGTTAGTAACTTTTTAAGCGAAAATCAAAATGCAAAAAACTATATGGAAGAAATTACCAATATTTTAAGTGAAGATGAAAATCTTGCTAAAAAAGAAGATGCGTTAGAACTTGCTTACTCTAAGGTTTTGAAGAAGAATTTTAAGACTAAAGAAGAATTGGCAAATGATGATGAATTTTTAGAAAAGTATATATATAGTAGTGATGCAGTAAAAAATAAAATTATTGAAGAATATTTATTAAAACTTGAAAATAACAAGACTATTCCTTTAATTAGTTCGGTTAGGGGAAGTATGAGCATAACTAGTCCTAAATTTACCCCTAAAAATTTAAAAGATGCAGGGCGTTATGCAGAAAATATTTTAAAAAAATAAGGAGATAAAATGGTTACAATACAAAATGCGCAAGATGCTTTAAAAGAAGCATATTTAGGCGTAGTTAGTGAAGCGTTAAATGTTAATGCTAATCCACTACTAGCAAAAATTAACCAAACTACAAATGATGTTTGGGGTAAAGAAATTATTAAATTAACAAGTTATGGCGTTAATGGTGGCGTTGGCGCAGGTACAGAAACTGGCGATTTACCAGCAAGTGCAGGCAATAACTATGTTAAATTTACTTCTACTTTAAAAAACTTATATGGAACAATAGAAATTAGTGATAAAGCAATAAGAGCAAGTGAAACTAATGCTGGTGCTTTTGTTAATTTATTAAACGCTGAAATGGAAGGATTAATCAAAGCATCTAACTACAACTTTGGTAGAATGTTATTTGGTGATGGCTCTGGTAAACTAGCAACTATTTCTAGTATGGATAGTTCTGCTTATGCCTATGTTGTTGTAGATAGCGTTAAAAACTTAATTGAAGGTTTAAAAGTTGACTTTTATAAAGTTGCGTCTGGTGCTACAAGCAAAGTTACAGCAATGAATGGTGCTAGAATTACTCAAATTGATAGAGCAAACAAAAAAGTATATTTTGATATTGCATTAGAATCTACTATGGCTGCTGATACTACAAATACTTACTTTTTAACAGTTCAAAACAGTAAAGACTTAGAATTAACAGGTTTAGGTGCTATATTTGATGATAACAGAACAACTTTATATGGAGTTACAAAAGCAAATTATAATTGGATGAAACCAGTTACTAAAACTGCTGCTTCTAACAAAATTAGTGAAGACTTAATGCAAAATTGTATTGATGATTTGTTTGAAACTTGTGGTAGTGAAGTTGACTACATTACTTGCAGTTCTAGCGTTAAAAGATTATATCAACAACTACTTACTAAAAACAAAATGAACATTGATATTATGGATTTACAAGGTGGCTTTAAAGCTATTAGTTATAATGGTATTCCTGTTATTGCAGATAGATTTGTTGAAGATGGCACTATGTATTTATTAAATACAAAAGATTTTGCTTTACATCAATTATGCGATTGGAGATGGCTAGAAGATGAAGGTGGAAGAATTATTCGTCAAAAAGCTGGTTACCCAGCATACACTGCAACTTTAGTTAAATATGCAGATTTAATTTGCTCTAGACCTAATGGTCAAGCCAAAATTACTGGAATTACAGCAGTTTAAAAAAACTTACGCAATTAGCGTAAGTTTTTGGAGATTTTATGAATGAAATTTTTTTAGATATTTTTGACATCGTTAAAAAAATAAAATCAATAGATAACAATTATAGAGTGTTTAGAAACATTAACAAGCATAGGTATGAAATTTATTACCAAAAAGGAGTAAATTTGAATTTAGAATTAGTTGTTCCATACGATGAATTAGATTATAGGGTTATTAATTTATTAAACAAAACTAAGGTTGAAAATGCCGATATGCTTTTTGAAGAAATGGATAAACACAATTTAAAACTTGGGGGTTTAGTATGAAATTAAGAGAAATAGTAAAACTTTCAAGCATAATGCTAAACATAGAAGATGTGTTAAACTCGACAAAACTATATGACGAAAGTTTTGATGTTTTAGACGAAGATACAACTCTTACGGGTGATACTAATATAGACAAAACTTTTAACCTATTAATAAGATGTTTTAATTTAGTTTATAGTGAAATTGCAACTGATTATTTACATTTAATTAATAAAGAAAAAATTGAAGTAAAAGATGGGCAGTTTGAACTTAAAAATTTAAACAAAAATTTTTATAAATTAGTTAAACTTGAAGATAAAAATTTTAATTCAGTTAATTGTGAAATTTATAACGATATTTTATATTCGTTAGATGGAGAATATAGTTTAGTTTATTGCTATAAGCCTAGTTTTGTTACATTAAATAGTGAAATTGACGACTTTAATGGCAAAATTACAGACAGAGTTTTGGCATACGGGTTAAATAAAGAATATTGCTATATTTTAGGACTATATGAAGATGCTGAAAGTTACAAAACTAAGTTTGAAGAGAGTTTAAAGTCTTTAAATGTGATAAAAAAGAATATTGTTCTTAAAAACAAAAGAAGGTGGATTTAATGTTTTATAATAAAAAAACAAAAGTTCCACAAAACGAAAAACTTGAAGTTAAAATCACAGATTTTTCTAAGGGGTTAAACTTTAAAGAAGATGAAAACATTTTAAAAAGCAATTATAGTGTAAACAACTATAATTTTGTTTATAAAAAAGGTGTTTTAACCGAAGGGCTAGGATTTGAAACATTAAAATGTCCAAACTATCAAAACGATAATTTAACTGAAATTATGTTTAATCCATCACTACCTCAACCTATTAATTTTACAAAAATTTGGTTTTTTAAAATGTTTGATAGCACTAATGCTGACCAATATAATGGTGGAAGAATTGATAAATTAATTTATTGTGATGACAATTTTAATATTTATTATCATCGTATTTTAACAATAGGACCGATGATTTATAAAGTTAATCCTTTAACTAATCTTCTTGAAGAAAAGCCTGTATTTAATTTTAACTGGAAATGCAATGGTGTAGATTATTCAATATTTGGGAACGAAAAAAATGGCGTATATGTTTTTGATGGGAAACAATATCCAAAATTAATAGAAACTTGTCCTAAAATTAGTAGTATTTGTGAAGATAAAGGAAAGATTTTTTGCACAGGTTTTGGCGAAAAAAACTATATTCATTATCATACTCTTAATGATTTTCATTTTTGGGAAGATAAAGAAAATGATTATAATGGCAAAATTTATATGAATGATGACCGTGGTAAAATAAACAAAGTTGTATCATTTTTAGGTTATGTTTTTGCTATTAGAGATTATGGAATAAGTAAAATTGCGCACAATTATAACAAAAATAAATTTGAAATAACGCATTTAAGTTTAAACGGAAATAGAATTTATGAAAATACAGTTAGAATTTGTGGCGACAAAATGCTTATGCTTACAAAAGAAGGAATAATGAGTTTTAATGGTGTAACGACCAAATTACTCGATTTAGGAATAAATGAACTTTTGTTTGGTATTGAAAACGATTATGCCGAAGCAGTTTTTCATAGTGGGAAATATTATCTTGCTTGTAAAGTAAATTTTAACGATGATAAAACTATTTTAAGCGAAGCCGAAGAGGGAAGTAAAAATAACGCTATTATTATTTTAGATGTTGACAATTTAACTTACGATATAATTCGTGGGGTTGACGTTGCAAGTATTGAGTCTATCAAATTAAATAGAATGGATAAAGTTGTTATGATTTTAAATAGTTTGGAACGCAATAAGTCGATAGAATTTACTGATAGTGGTTCGTTTTATTTAACTCCACTAAAAAAAGAATGGGTTTCACCATTAACAGACTTAGGGTATAGCGATAAAATAAAATTTGTTAGAAATGTAAGTTTATTAACAAAATACGACTGCAAAATAACTGTATTCACCGATAAAGACAAAAAAGAATATAATGTTTTAGGTAGTAATACTTTAAATAAATTAAAGGTTGATTTAAAAGGTAAACAAATTGGTCTTAAAATTGAAAGTAATACTGCCAAAGCGTATATTAGCAACATAAAATTAGAAATTGATTTATTAGACTATGGTTTTACAAGATATTAATAATTTAAAAAAAGATTTGGATAAATTTTATAACAATAATTTTTTAGGTGAAATTATGGATTACAAAAAAGATTTAGATAAAATATTAAATGATTTTAACTTTGAAATAAAAATAGATAAAAATTGATTTAAACTCATTTATATTTATAATGTTAGACAATATTGATTTATACTTTTTACGAGAGAAAAGAGTATGTGGGAAGAAATTGTAAATTTGGCTATACAAAATGGTTTATTTGCTGTTCTTTTTTTAGGTTTATTAATATTCTTATTAAAAGATAGTAGTAAACGAGAAAAGAAATATCAACAAACAATAGAAAGTTTAAATAGACATTTAGATATTGTGGAAGATATTGAAAAAGATGTTGTAGAAATAAAGCAAAATATAACCGACAAAACCATAAAGGAGCAAAAAAAGAAACTAAAGAATAAAGCATAAGAAGGATAATATATGAAAAAATTTTTAGATTATAAATTTTTAATGTCTATTCTTGCTAGTGTTGTTGTTTTACTTGAAGTTTTAGTTAAATTTTTTAAATTAAATATTAATATTGAAGCAGTTATTAGTGTTACTGGTGCAGTAGTTGGCGTTTTAATGACAATTGGTGTAGTAGAAAAGAAAAAAGAAGACAAAACAATAGATAATAAAGAAGATTTAAAAGATTTATTAAAAGATGATGAAGATTCGACTGATGTAAAAAAAGAAGAATTTGAAAGCATAGACGAAAACGACGAAAATATTAAAGACGAAAATATACAAGAAACTAATGAAAACGACGACAAAAACGATGAATAAGAAAAATGGAGCGACTTGCTCCATTTTTTTTAATTTAAAATAACGCTATTGCAATAAGGGCAAACATATACGCCAGTTGGAATAACCCTGCCACAATTTTCACATAAATTTTTTTCAATAAAACTTTTTTTACAATTAAAACAATATTTTGCGTTTTGGGGAAGTTTAACTCCACAATTATCGCAAACAAAATATGATATGTTTTCTGTGGTTATATCGTCTAAATTAACCAGACTAGTTTTTGTAAAAGTGGGGTTTTGAGTGGTTGATTGATTGTTTGAATTTTGTTGATTGTTAGATGTAATTATTTGGTCATCTGTATTTGTAAGATTGTTATCGTGTATATCGTTATTTTTAATATCTATATTATTGTCAAAATAATTAATTTTTAAATTGTTAGATTTAACGCCTATTTTAGTTAGTTTATTTTCAAGATAATTTGATAAATTTTCTTTTGTTAAAAGTTTGTTATCTAAAAAGTAGTAATAAATTAATTGACTTGTGTAAAAGGTTAATTCGTCTAAGGCAAAATCGTTATCAAACACGACTTTTTCATCAAATAAAAATTTTAAAAATAAATTAGGGTTAGTAATTTTAATATCTAGGTTAAATTCGATTTTTTGTTTAAGTTTATTTATATAAAAGTTATTTTGAAGAGTGAATAATTTTTGATTTACAAAATAAAAGTCGGCTTCAAATTCTTCTTTATAACCTTTTTTTGTTGGTTTATCCATTTTATTTGCTTTTAAAGTTTTAGGAATGGTTATTCCTGTTAGTTCAAATTCGCCAGCAGGGAGAATATCTAAAAGTTTGCTTTTAGATGAAACGACTACGCAAAAATTTTCGGGAACTTGAATTTTTGTGTTTAACTTTATTGATTTACTAAAAGGAAGCAAACAAACTAAATTATTAAGATTGTAACTTGATAGTTGTAGTCCTTTGCTTTTTCGTTTAAAAAGTTTAGAAAATAATCCCATAGTTAAAGTATATCACAATTTTAGGACAAAACAATTTAATTTATAAGTTTTAATGATATTTTGTGAAAATATTTCATATAGTATAATAATTTTAGGAGGATACAATGATAAAATTAACCGAAATATTATCTAAGCCAATTATTAGTTTAAGTAATTGCAAAACCGAAGGTATTGTAAACAGTGCCGTGTTTGATAAAAATTTTAAAAGATTAAAGTTTTTAGTTTTGTTTGACGACAATGAACATATTGAAGATAAAACTTTAAACATTAATTATATTTATAGTTATGGAGATAATGCCATTATTATTAAAGATGATGAAGATTTATCGTTAGTTGTTTCTAGCGTGCAAACTTGTGATAAATCGAGCGTTATTAACTGCAACTGTTATACATATTTAGGAAAACTTTTAGGCAAAGTTACAGATATAGTTTTAGATGAAAAATATTATGTAAAATCGTTAATTGTAGGACAAACATCAATTGATATTAAAGATGTGATTAACACCGGTGAAGATACTGTGATTGTTCAAGATGAAGAAAGCAAAGTTAATGCTATAAGTTTAAAGAAAAAGAAAAAACGTTGTGTTAAACTTCAAGATATTAAACTAGATACTAAGCAAAAAGTTTATATTTTAAATCCACTTGAAAAAGATAAGCAAGAAGAAAATTTAGATATTGAGATGAAAGAGGACGAAGAATTAGAAGACACAAAAAAAGAAAAAAGTAAAGTTATTTACAAATTAACAGAAACTCCGTCTAGCCCAACACTAGTTACAACAAATTATGAATTTTTAATTGGTAGGCGATTAGATAGAAATATTTATTCTAATAATTTTGAACTTATTGCAAGAAAAAATTCTAAAATAACTAACGAAATTGTAAATAAAGCAAGATTATTAAATAAAACACGAGAGTTAATAAAATTTTCTCATTAAAGCGAAGTCATTTTCGCTTTTTTTAATTTTATTAAAAAAATAAGGTTTAGTATTGACTTTTTTTTAAAATAATTATATACTTTTTTTAAATAAAGGGGGAATTTATGAAAAAATTTATAGTTGACGAAAATACAATTATTGAAGATATTTTAAACAATGTTAAAGATGCCGAACCTATTTTACTTGGTTTTGGTATGCACTGCCTATATTGTCCACATTCTATTAGAGAAACTATTAAAGAAGCGTGCGAAGTACACGATATTGATGTAAATTTAGTTTTACAAAAATTAAATGAGGAGAGATAGATGAAAAAACATATATTAAGAATATGTATTGCATTAATATTAATTGTTGGTGCTAGTTTATTAATATATTTTTTAGTTAGAGATAATTCTCAATTTTATGTTGATAATTTTATTAAAACCGAATTAAAGAAAAATGATTCTGTTTATGTAAAAATGAATAACTTAAATGGTAGAATTAGCGATGATGCTTATGCAAAAAATCTGCAATTTTTTGATAGTTATAAAGAGAGTTTAGATTATTTTTGTAAATTATTATCTAACAAAAAATTAGAAAAAAATAGCAAAGAGAAAATTACTAATCAAATGACAAATTTTAATAAAAAATATCAAGCGTTTAGTAGTTCTTTAAATGCCTTGGAAAATTATTTGAATAAAGAAAATAGAAACGAAACCGAATTACAAAAATTACAAGAGAAAACTGATGCAGATTTTGTAAATTTAAACATTAGTTTTTATAGTTTAAATAAAGAAGTTGAAGTTTTAGTTAAAAATTTAGTTTTTGCTGGCGCTTATTATGATGCGACTTTAACTATTAATAGTTTAAAAAATATATTAATTTCAAACTGCATAAACAATAATTATGGCAATTTTTCATTAGTAAATGAAGTTGTTAAAAAAACAACAGAATTAAAAACAAATAATTATTGTGTTAATGATAATGCTATTAAACTTGCAATTAAATATAACAATGTTTATAAAAATGCAGAAAACTTATTTAAAGATTATTTTGAAAACGAAATTTTAGACGAAAAAGGTGATTTGCAAGATATATTAAATTTGTTAAAAAGCGAGGGATACTATGAAAAAAATTAGTCAAATAATTTTATCTATATTATGCTTATTAACAATTAGTTTTTCTTTTGCTGGTTGCACTAATTCTACTAACGCAAGATTGATAGATATTTCAAATAAGTACGATAAGTTAGGCAAAAATTATACTACAATTTTTCAAGGAAACTCTTTTAATCCAACTTATCAAAGTTTCGACTTAGCATCGTTAATAAACTCAACTAGCGATATTAATTATAGCGTTTTAACATCTAATAGTTCGCAAACTAATTTTGATAATCGTGGAGCATTTGCAATTTTAATGCAATCGGTTAATTCAACATATTTAAACAATAACGCTTTACAAATTTTATCAAACAACAAAATAACTAATCAAAAATATAAAAAAGAGATGTATGAAAGTTTAGAAAAACTTGAAAAATCGGTTAAAAGCCTAAATGTTAGCAAAAAACAA
>CAKVEY010000033.1 GCA_934746185.1 uncultured Clostridia bacterium | reverse complement strand
GTTTTTTCTTGTGCTTTAGAAACATAAGTTTGTTGTCTTAAATCTCTTTTTCTTTTAGTAGTTTTTTTAGTTAAAATATGACGATGATTTTGTTTACCTCTTTTAACTAAACCACTTTTTAAAACTTTGAAACGTTTTTTTGCTCCACTATGACTTTTTTGTTTTGGCATAATTTTTTCTCCTTTATTTCTTTTGGCTTAAAACCATATTTATAAATTTTCCTTCTAATTTAGGTGCTTTTTCAACAACAGCATAATCTTTTAATGATTCTGCAAATTTGTTCATAATTTCAATACCTTGTTCTGGGTACGCTTGTTGACGACCTTTTAATAAAATATTTACTTTAACTTTGTTGCCTTCATTTAAAAATGATATAGCATTTTTTATTCTATACGCAATATCGTGTTCCCCAATAGTTAAAGATAGTTGAATTGTTTTAATTTCTTGTGTTTTATTTTTTTTACGAGCATCTTTTTCTTTTTTTAACAAATCAAAACGATATTTACCATAATCCATAATTTTACAAACACTTGGTACAGCATTTGGTGAAATTTGAACTAAGTCTAAATCTTTTTGATGTGCTAAATCTAGTGCTTCATCAAAACTAACAATTCCTTTTTGTTCGCCATCATCTAAAATTAAACGAACTTCCTTAGCATTAATTTGCTCATTAATCAATAATTCTTTGATAGTAAAATCCCCCTTAAAAAGAAAAAAGTGAATATACAAATATCCACACTAAAAAATTATAATCTCTATAAAATTTTATTACCAACTAGGCGTGCCTTTTTGGTGAGAAATGGATATTTCTACTTTGTACTCTTTAATTATATTCAACTTTTTTCAATTTGTCAACAGTTTTTATAAAGTTTTTAATAAAATGTTAAAAATTTATTTTATCTAAAATATAATCTTTAACTTCATCTAGTTTTAAAGTAATTTGTTCCATACTATCTCTAAAACGAATAGTAACTGTATTTTCTTTTAATGTATTATCATCTACTGTTAAGCAGAATGGTGTGCCTATTTCATCGTGACGACGATATCTTTTACCTATTGAACCACTATCATCATAATCACACATAAAATATTTAGATAAGTCGTTAAATATTTCTTGCGCTTTTGGTGAATGTTCTTTTTTCATTAAAGGTAAAATAGCAAGTTTATAGCAAGCAAGTGCTGGTGAAAGTTTTAAAACTACTCTTGTTTCATTCTCTAACTTTTCTTCGTTATATGCTTCACATAAAGTTGCAAGCATTAATCTATCTGCCCCGATTGAATATTCTACAACATAAGGTACGAATTTTTCGTTAGTTATAGGGTCTAAATATAACATACTTTTCCCACTATATTCTTGATGACGAGATAAATCGTAATTAGTTCGGTTATGAATACCATTTAATTCTTCCCAACCCATAGGGTACTTAAATTGAATATCACAAGCACATTTAGCATAGTGTGCTAGTTTGTCGTGGTCTTTATATCTTAAATGTTCTCTATCAAAACCAAGACGCAATAAAAATTTCATTGCTTTATCTTTATATTCGTTATAAAAATCTAAATCTTGACCTTCTTTACAAAATTGTTGGTGCTCCATTTGTTCAAATTCAATTGTTCTAAAAATAAAGTTTCCTGGTGTTATTTCGTTTCTAAATGCTTTACCTATTTGAGCAATAGAAAAAGGAACTTTTGCACGCATACTTCGTTGTACGTTTAAAAAGTTTACAAATTCGCCTTGTGCAGTTTCTGGACGAAGATAGATTTTATCTTGATTATCTCCTATAACGCCACGAGAGGTTTCAAACATAAGTTTAAATTGACGAATTGGTGTAAAATTATGTTTGCCACAATTTGGACAATTAATTTTGTGCTCTTCAATAAACTGTTCCATTTCTTCATTAGACATTTTATCTACTACTACATTTTCAATTTTATGTTTCTCGCAATAATTTTCAATTAAATTATCGGCTCTATGACGAGTTTTACATTCCTTACAATCCATTTTAGGATCAGAAAAAGAAGTTGTATGACCACTTGCGTCCCAAACACGAGAATTCATTAAAATAGCAGCATCTACACCATAAGCATTTTTATTTTCTTGAACAAACATTTTCCACCAAGATTTTTTTATGTTGTTCTTTATTTCTACACCTATTGGACCATAATCCCAAGTGTTGCCCATTCCACCATAAATTTCACTACCTTGAAAGATTATTCCACGATTTTTACATAAGTTTACAATTTTATCCATTGTTGGATTATTAACTAGCATATATATTCCCCTTTTATTTACAAATTATATTATAATAATGCTAAATAATTAAGTCAACAAAATTCGATAAAATTAAATTTAAAAAAATGTTGAAATGTAAAATAATTTGTGATACAATTTATATATGAAAGAAACAGAAAACAAAAAAGTTATTGCAATATGCTATGATTTCGATAAAACACTAGGCCCAGAAGAATCTTGCTGGTCGTATGGATTTTTCGACAAACTAGGCGTTACTGAAAGTCAATTTTGGAAAGAAAAAATTAATTCTGGTAGTTTAAATAATATGGACCCAATACTTTCATTTTTATACTACTCTATTTATAAAGCAAAAAAAGCTGGTGTTCCGTTTAAAAAACAAGATATTGAAAATGTAGGAAAAGACTTAACTTATTATAAAGGCGTTGAAAGTTGGTTTGACCGTATTAATAAATATGGCGAAAGTAAAGGTTATGTTATTGAACATTATATGATTAGTGCTGGAATTAAAGAAGTTTTAGAAAATTGTAGTATTGCTAAATATTTTAAAAAGATTTATGCTAATAGTTATATTTATGATGAAGATAACAACCCTATTTGGCCAGCAAATGTAGTTAATTCAACAGAAAAAACACAATATATTTTTAGAATTAATAAAGGTGTTTTAAACGAAAATGACCCGAAAGTAAACGAAAAAACTCTTATTAAAAGAATTCCTTTTTGTAATATGATTTACATAGGCGATAGTTTAACAGATATTCCTTGTATGAGTATTATGGTTAATAATGGTGGAACTTCTATTGGCGTTTATGACGACCTTCCTGCTAAAAAAGAATTAATGTTAGATTTATTTAAAAAAGAAAGAATTAACAACTATTGCAAAGCCGATTATAGCGAAGGTAGTGAAATTGAAAAAGTTGTTAAATATACTATTGATAAAATTAAGCAAAATGACGATTTAAAAGCAAAAATTGAAGAATTAACAATGTAAAAAAAGTGGCAAACGCCACTTTTTTTGTTTTATTTATTTTTATATATTAGTAAAGTTAAAAATATTTTATTTTTTTAATATATAACAATTAACTTAACTATCTTTTTACTTTTTTTAATGAATTTGAATTTTTTTATTTTATCATTTAATTTTAATTATTTAATTATTTAATTATTTAATTATTTTATATTTAAAAAATTAAACATATTAAAAATTTTAAACTTTATTTTTGTTTTTAAAAATTAGTTAAAACAAAAAACTATTTAGTTAAAATGTTTCTTCTATAACTCCACCACCTAAACAATAATCGCCATTATAAAAAACGACAAATTGTCCTGGGGTTACTGCCCTTTGACGCTCGTTAAAATATACTTTTACTTTATCGTCTAAAATTTCAACTTTTACTTTTTGGTCAGGTTGACGGTATCTAAATTTTGCACAACAAACAAAAACATTTTCTTTTGGTTTTTCTGGTATCCAATTTATTTTGTAACTTATTAGTCCATTACTAAATAATTCATCTTCTTCACCCTGAGAAACAATAAGTCTATTGTTTTCTAAATCTTTTTTAACAACAAAATATGGTTTGCCATTGCCGTCATTTCTTCCACCTATATTCAACCCTTTTCGTTGACCTAATGTGTAATAAGCTAGTCCTATATGCTTGCCTAAAAATCTACCATCAGTCGAATAAATATCGCCTTCTTTTGTTGGAAGATAATTTTTTAAAAATTGTCTAAAATTTCTTTCACCAATAAAGCAAATGCCTGTGCTATCTTTCTTTTTAGCTGTAATTAAATCAAGTTTACTTGCAATTTTACGAACTTCGGGTTTTTCTATATCGCTTAAAGGAAAAAGCACTTGCGATAGTTGATTTTGACTTAATTGATTTAAAAAATATGTTTGGTCTTTGTTTAAATCTTTTGATTTTAACAAATATGTTTTTCCGTCTTTATGTTCGGTTTTTGCATAATGACCTGTTGCAATATAATCTGCACCAATTTTTTTTGCAAATTCTAAAAATGGACCGAATTTAATTTCTCTATTGCATAAAACATCAGGATTTGGAGTTCTTCCTTTTTTATACTCTTCTAAAAATTCTTCAAAAACATTATCATAATATTCTTTTGAATAATTTACTGTGTAATAAGGTATTCCTATTTTATTGCAAACTTGTTTTACATCAAAATAATCTTCTTCGGCAGTGCAAACACCATCGCTTGATGTTTCTTCCCAGTTTTTCATAAAAACACCAATTACATTGTAACCTTGTTGTTTTAATAAATATGCAGCAACGGAACTATCAACTCCACCACTCATACCACAAACTACTGTTTTCATAAAACTTTTACTCCATCATTAAATTTTTCTAAAATTTTAACTTTTACAATATCATTTTCTTTAAATTTGTTGTTATTTTTTAAATAACATTTAACAAAATATTCAGTATGTCCAACATAATACTCAATGCCATCAATAGTTACTTTTTCTTCAATTAATAAGTTTTGTTCAACATTATTTTCTTTTAGTTTTAAAATGAATTTATCGTGTAAACTACTAGCAACATTTTCTACTTGTTTTAATCTTTCTTTTTTAACTTTATTTAAAACTTGTGGCATTTTAGATGCAACTGTGCCTTCTCGTTTAGAATAAGGAAAGCAATGAACCATAAAAAATTCGGCTTTTTTAACTGTTTGCAAACTTTCTAAAAAACACTCATCAGTTTCGGTTGGAAATCCAACTATTAAGTCTGTTGTGATAGACGCATAAGGATAATATTTTCTTATTAAGTCAATCTTTTCAAGATACTCTTCTTTTGTGTAGTGTCTATTCATTTTTTTAAGAACACTATTACTGCCACTTTGCAAACTTAAATGAAATTGTGGGCAAAAGTTTTTAATGTTAACTAATCTTTGCATAAAATCATCAGTTATAACATTAACTTCTAAACTGCCTAATCTTAACCTAGATGGCACATCTTTTAAATTTTCGATTAATTCAATTAAACTTGGTTTATAATCGCTTAAATTAATACCAGTTAAAACAATTTCAGCACAATTTTTACTTAAATCTTGCGCTTCTAACAAAACGCTTTTTAAATCTCTACTTCGACTTCTTCCCCTAACATAAGGAATAATGCAATATGAACAAAAATTATTGCAACCATCTTGAACTTTCAAGTACGCTCTTACTCTTTGACTAGCACTATGCAAATTATCTACATAACATAATGGAAGTTCACTTAATTGTTTATAATTTTCTTCATTAATTTTGTCTACAATTTCGGCTTTATTTGCATTGCCTATTATAACATTAACATTTTTTTCTTTAAATTGTTCAGGGTTTTTTTGACTTGCACAACCACAAACTAAAATTTTAGCATTTTCATTAAAATTTTTACATCTACTAATTAGTTGCCTACTTTTTCTCTCGCCTTCATTAGTAACACAACAAGTATTTAAAATGTAAATATCGGCATATTCTAATTTATTAGTTGTTTCATAGCCAAGTTTATTTAATTCGTTAATTAAACTATCACTTTCATAAAAATTGACCTTACAACCTAAGGTAAATACACAAATTTTCATTTTTTCTCCCATTCATTTAATAAAAACATAACCACGCTAGTTAAACTAATAGACGCAGTTTCTGCCCTTAAAATTCTATTACCTAAACTTATTTGTTTAACATTTAATTTAGATAATATTTTTTCGTTTTCACTTTCACTAAATCCACCTTCGCTACCAATAATTATGGCAACATTTTTAAGTGGTTTTTTGTTTTTATCTAATAAGTCATCTTTTATTAAACTTGTATTAGAATTTTCATAAGCAAAAATAACTTTATCAAACTTAATTAAACTATTTAACATTTCATTAAAAGTTAGTATGTTTTTTATTTCAACCTTTTTGCTTCTTCCACATTGTTTAAGTGCTTCAATACTAATTTTTTCTAACCTATCTAGTCTTGTAGTACTTCTTTTAACTTGACAAAACTCGCTTTCAAACGGAACAAAAGTTTTAACGCCTAATTCGGTTAATTTTTGAATAATTAGTTCAAATTTATCGCCTTTTACTAGAGCCTGATAAACTGTAACATTACTAGTAGTTTCACTATTATTGTCTTTTGCATCAATAATTTTTAGTGATAAATCTTTTTTATTTATTTGTGTTATTTCGCACTCAAAATCTGTGCCAGAACCATCAATAACACTTAATTTATCACCCACTTTATTACGTAAAACATTAGCAATATGATTAAATTCTTCGCCACTAACTATAATAGTTTGTCCAACTTCAAAACTTTTTTCAGTTTTGATAAAAAACTTTCTTGCCATTAATTTTTTCTTGCTCCACAATTAGGGCATTTTCCTGTTTTGTCTAATGTGCTACCACAATAATCGCAAGTTCCATATTTTTTCTTTGGACTTTCACCGTCTAGTTGTTCAATCAATTTTTCTTTAATAATTGAACCAATATCTTTTCCAGCATCTTGCAATTCTTTACTTTTTTCCATATTTTTTCTCATATTAACAATTGCAAAAACAAATGAAACAACAAAAATAATACCAAAAATCACAAAAAATATAATTGGTAAAATCATAAAATTATCAAATAACATTAAATTCATCATAAACTCTCCTATCAATTAAGTAAAATTAATCACTTTTTATTATTTTTATATACTATTATATATAAAATTTATGTTTTTTTCAATAAATATGATATAAAATTTAAAAAAAAGTGGCTTCGCCACTCTTTTTTTATAATTTAGAAACAAGTTTTAAATCTACTCTTCCTTTTTCGTCAACTTTAATAACTTCAACTAAAACTCTATCGCCAATTTTTACAACATCTTCAACTTTGTTTACGTGTTCTTTTGAAAGTTTAGAGATATGAACCATACCTTCTTTACCTTTTAAACATTCAACAAAAGCACCAAATTGCATAATTCTTACAACTTTACCTTCATAAGTTTTACCTAATTCTAGTTCTGTTGCAATATCTAAAATCATTTCTTTTGCTCTTTCGTTCATAAAACTATCTTGTGATGCTATCATAACTTTACCTTCGTCAGTAATATCAATTTTAACACCAGTTTCGTCTATAATTTTATTAATCATTTTACCACCAGAACCGATTACATCTTTAATTTTGTCTGGGTTAATATCAAAACTAATAATTTTAGGAGCATATTTAGAAAGTTCATTTCTTGGTTTATCAATAACTTCTAGCATTTTGCCTAAAATGTGCATTCTGCCTTCTTTTGCTTGATTTAATGCAGTTTTTAAAATATTTTCGTCAATACCTTTAATTTTAATATCCATTTGTATTGCAGTTATACCTTTTTCAGTTCCTGCAACTTTAAAGTCCATATCGCCTAAAAAGTCTTCTAAGCCTTGAATGTCCGAAAGAATTGCAACTTTGTTTTTTGCTTCATCTTTTATTAAACCCATTGCAATACCAGCAACTGGGGCTTTGATAGGAACACCACCGTCCATTAATGCTAACGTTGAACCACAAACGCTTGCTTGACTTGTTGAACCATTACTTGATAAAACTTCACTTACTGTTCTAATTGCATAAGGGAAATCTTCTTCGCTAGGAAGAACTGGTTCTAAGGCTCTTTCAGCAAGAGCACCGTGTCCAATTTCTCTTCTGCCTGGACTTTTTAGTGGTTTTGCTTCGCCAGTAGAATATCCCGGCATATTATAGTGGTGCATATATCTTTTTACTTCTTCATCGTCTAAGCCTTCTAATTTTTGCATATCCGAAATAGAGCCTAATGTTAAAGTAGTCATAACTTGTGTTAATCCACGAGTGAAAACGCCACTTCCGTGAACTCTTGGAAGAACGCCAGTTTCACACCAAATAGGACGAATTTGTTTCAATTCTCTTCCATCTGGACGAACGCCTTTATCTATAATTTTAGCACGCATTACTTCTTTTTTAATATAATATAAACTATTTAGAATATCTTTTTCACTATCTGGATATTCTTCTTTAAAATGTTCTAAAACATCTAAATTCATTGCTTCTTCTGCTTCATCTCTTTCGTGTCTATCAAAATGTTTCATAACATCTTCAACCTTAGAGTAAGCATATTCTCTAACTTTTTTATCTAATTCTTCTGGAACGTGATAATATTCGATAGTTACTTTTTCTTTACCGATTTCTTTTTGAATACCTTCAATAAAAGCAACAATTTTTTTAATTTCTTCGTGAGCAACCATAATACCTTTTAACATTTGTTCTTCGGTTACTTCTTTTGCTCCTGCTTCAACCATTAAAACAGCATCTTTTGTGCCAGAAACTGTTAAGTGCATTAAACTTCTTTCTCTTTGTTCTTGATTAGGGTTGATAACATATTCTCCGTCAACTAAACCAACTAAAACACTGCCAGTTGGGCCAGCAAAAGGAATATCACTAATTGTTAAAGCAACAGATGAGCCTATCATTGCTAAAATTTCTGGGCTATTATCTGGGTCAACACTCAAACAAGTTGCAACAACTTCTACATCATTATAAAATCCTTTTGGAAATAATGGACGAATAGGTCTATCAATTAATCTGCTTGTAAGTATAGCCTTATCGCTAGCTCTACCTTCTCTCTTTTTAAATCCACCAGGAATTTTACCTACTGAATACATTTTTTCTTCAAAATCTACGCCAAGTGGAAAGAAATCCATTCCTTCTCTTGGTGCTTTGCTCATATTAACATTTACCATAACCATAGTTTCGCCACATTTAACTATGCAAGTACCATTAGTTTGAAAGCAATATTTGCCTGTTTCTACAATCACTTCTTTTCCTCCGATTGTAGTTTTAAATTCTCTATTTAAACTCATTTTCTCTCCTTTAAAAACAATTAAGTATATAATAATTTCAAAATTTAAGCAAACAATTTTACTAATTTTATTTTTTTGCATAAAAAAACTCTCAAACGAGAGTTTTTTTAAAATCTTTATTCAGCAGCAGGTCGAACTTCAAAGCCTTTTTCAGCTCCTTCTCCATCACCCATATATTCTCTTGCAACATAACCTTCAGCAACTAATTCATCATTTGGGTTATCGACGCTAGGATTAAAATTAACGAATCTACCACCAGTTATAGAAACTGTTGCTTTTTTAGCAAGTTGTGGTTTGCTTGCGTCATTGTTATTATAAATATTAATCGTTAAACCATAAGGTCCTTCTACCTTGTTGGTATTTAATTGTTGAATAGAGTATTTTCCACCTTTAATTTCAACAGCACCATCATAAGCATAAACTGCAGAAACATTTCCTACATATTCGCCATCTTCCACAACCAATTTACCACCATCAATAACATCTAAGGCATAGCAGTCATTTTCCTTAGTAATAACTTTACCATTACCTTTTAAAGTTAAATTTCCGTTTTTGCGAACTGAAATGATACTCCAAGAGTTTGGACTTTTATCCCAAATATCATTTTCATTGTAAAGTTTTTTGCCGTTCAAATCTAGAATAACTTTTCTTCCTACAACTAAAGAGTCTTCAACATTAATATCAGCAGTGACTTTAATAATGTCGTTATTTCCTTTTAATGCTTGTTTTAATTCTGCATAAGTGGAAACTTCAATAGTAGAAGGTGCACACGCAGAAAGCATAAACATTGCTGGAACTATTAATAATACTGCTAAAACCAGACTTAGAATTTTCTTTTTCATAATTTTCTCCTTTTGATTTATTTTCATTATTATAGCATTTTAAAATGTTAAACGCCAAACAATTTAACATATTTTT
>CAKVEY010000032.1 GCA_934746185.1 uncultured Clostridia bacterium | reverse complement strand
TTTATAGGTCTAACCAACATTCTGTCTAAATCTCCGTTTTTTATAAGTTTAGGAAATTCATCATAACCACGAGCAAAACATTCAGCAAATGAGAAAATGGTTGTAATTATTCCAAACATTAATGCTGCTTCGTAAAATCCCCAGTTACCAACAGAATTAAACTGTTTAAATAAAAGATATACAGAAAATAATTCGCCAATAGAAATTATAATTTGCGATATAGCAACCATCAGCATATTGAATCTATATTCAAAAGAAGATTTTAAGTGCATTCCTAAAAATTTTTTATACAAAATTTTAACCCCCTTGTATAATAGTCTTTTTTAAAGAGTTTTTAATTAAAAGTTTACCTAAAAGTATTAAAACAATTAGCCACGCAAGTGAAATTCCACAATAAATTAGTCCGTCTATTGTTCCAACATTGCCTATATAAATTCTAAATGGCAAATCGCTTATAAATCTAAAAGGTAAATAATTTAAAACATTTTGCAAAGATTGTGGAAGCATAGGAAGTGGAACATACATACCACCAAGTAGTCCACAAATAGTTGTTACAATATTTACTGCACCTTTACCAGATAATGTTTTAAATACTATATCTACTGCAAACATAGATAACGCAATACTCATTAATAATCCTAAAACTAAACTAACTAAAAATAGAGTGAATGCCACAAAACTTACTGGAAGTGTCATCTTAAAGCCTGTTGGCAACATAAATCCAACTAACAAAATAGGTGCAAATCTTAAAATTGTTGAAGCAAGTTTTTCGCCAGTAAATTCAGCGAACCAAAGGTCGTAAAGATTAATCGGTCTAACAAATTTATAACAAACATTACCTGTTGTTATTTCAGTTGTTGCGTGTTTTCCAATAACTACAAAACGTATAGCCAAAAATGCTTGTCCAAGCCATACATAAGTGGTCATTTGGTCTAATGTAAATCCGTTCACTGTTCCGTTTTTCATAAATGCCGTATATAAACATATATACATTAGTCCCCAAAAGAACTGAGTTATTACGCCCGATAGTGCCTTTGCTCGATATTGCAATTCACCTTTGAATTGCATTTTAAAGATACCAAAATATGAACTCATTTTACTCCTACAAATTATAATCTTTATAAAGATGTGCTAAAACTTCATCTACGCTAATAGGTTCAACTGAAAAATCTACAACATCGTATTTTTCACTTAATTTAGATATAAAATCTTTTGCGTGAAATGTAGTGCCTTCTTTATTTTTTAAAACAGCAGTATTTTTATCGTGAGAAATTACATCATAACCATCTAATTCAATATTTTCTATTGCATTTGAAAATTTAACTTTAATTGTTTTAACTGAACCATATTTTTCTTTAATTGCGTTAAAACTTCCGTTATATAAAATTTCACCACGACCAATTAAAATAATTTTATTAGTAAGTGCTTCAATATCATTCATATCGTGAGTAGTTAAAATAACAGTAGTTCCCCATTCTTTATTAATATATTTAATAAAATCTCTAACGGCAAGTTTAGTAACTGCATCTAAACCAATTGTTGGTTCATCTAAAAACAGAATTTTAGGTTTATGTAATAGTGCACCTGCTAGTTCACACTTCATTTTTTGACCTAAACTTAATTGACGTAGTGGACGCATTAAAAGTTCATCTAAACTTAAAGTTTTACAAAGTAACTCTAAATTTTGTTTATATGTATCATTTGGAATTTTATAAATATCTTTAAGTAGTTCAAAACTTTCAATAATAGGAACGTCCCACCATAGTTGCGAACGCTGACCAAAAACAACGCCTATGTTTTTAACATATTCTTTACGATTTTTCCAAGGAATATATCCATCTATTTCACACTCACCAGATGTAGGATTTAAAATACCACTCATTATTTTTATGGTGGTAGATTTTCCTGCTCCATTAGGGCCAATATAGCCAACTATGTCGCCTTCATTAACTTCAAAACTTACATTTTTAAGAGCATTAACAATTTTGTATTTTCGTTTAAATAAGCCTTTAATTGCTCCCCAAACTCCTTTTTCACGAATAGAAATTTTAAATTCTTTGGAAATTTGATTAAATTTTATAATAGACATATAAAAAATATTATCAAACAATTTTATGTTTGTCAACACAAAAAATAAAAAAGAGAGAAATTTCTCTCTTAATAAGTTTTTAATTGTCTTTCAATATCTCGTTTTTTTATAGTTTCTCGTTTATCGTATAGTTTTTTACCTTTTGCTATTCCAATTTCTAATTTAACTAAATTATCTTTTAAATAAACTTTTGTTGGAATAATTGTATAGCCTTTAACTTCAACTTTCTTTTTTATTTTTTGAATTTCTTCTTTTTTTAAAAGTAGTTTTCTAATTCTTGTATCGCTAACAGTAAAATTGTTTGCTTTTTCGTAAGGTTTTATATAAGCATTTTTTAAAAATAGTTCATCATCTTTTAAACTAACAAAACTATCAGTTATGCTAATATGTCCATCTTTTACAGATTTAACTTCGCTACCGACTAAACAGATTCCTGCTTGATAAGTGTCTTCTATAAAATATTCATAATAAGCCTTTTTATTATTTTGAATTAATTTCATTTAATCTCTCTTTATCGTTTTTTTTTGATTTATCAAAAATCTTTTCTATAAATATAAAATCTACTTTTCTATCTTCTAAATTAACATCGCCAACTTTAATTTTCAATTTATCACCGATTGTAAATTTAGTTGATGAACCCATTAGTGTATAACGATTTTCATTATAGTCGTAGAATTTATCTGGCAAATTATAAACACTTATAAAGCCTTCGCAAGTATTATCAAGTTCAACAAATACACCCCTTTCAGTAACGCCTGAAATTATGCCATCAAATACTTTACCTTTTTGTTTTTGCATAAATCTTGCTTTAAAATACTCATCAACTTGAATTTCAGCTTTATCACTAATACTTTCTCTTTGAGAAGATTGTGAAGCACTTAACACAACAAAAGATTTTAATTCTTTAATTTTAGTTTCGTTTAGTTCTTTTCTTAAAAATGATTTTATAATTCTATGAATTGTTAAATCTGGGTATCTTCTTATAGGAGAAGTAAAATGACAATAATATTCAGCACCTAAGCCATAATGTCCCATACATTCAGCACTATATTTTGCTTTTTGCATACTACGAAGTAAAACTTTATTGATAACAATTCGTTTATCTTCTGGAACAGAATTTAAAAATTTTTGTATTTTTTTTGCTGGCATATTTTCATAATCACCATTAAAGTGAAATCCAAAAGCACTAACAAAATCAGCAAAATTTTCTAATTTTTCGCTATCTGGTTTTTCGTGAACACGATATACGAAAGGAATTTTTCGTTTTTCAAATTCTTTTGCGACAGTTTCATTAGCAATAAGCATAAAACTTTCAATAATTCGGTCTGCCATTGTGTTAGGGCGTTTTTCAAACTTTTTAATTTCTAAATTTTCATCTAAAATGATTTTAGGTTCAGGAATATCAAAGTTTAACGCTCCACGATTATCTCTTACTTTTTCAAGTGTTAAAGCAAGTTTTTTCATTTTTGCTAAATCGTCAACTAAAAATGAATATTGTTTATTCAATTCTTCATCGCCATCTAACATTTTAGCAACTTTATTATATGTCATTCGTGCTTTACTTCTAATTACGCTTTCACAAATTTTGTGCGAAACAACTTTTCCGTTTTCGTCAATTTTCATTAAACAACTAAGTGTTAATCTATCTACGCCTTCTCTTAATGAGCAAATATCATTTGATAATTGTTTAGGTAGCATAGGAAAAACTGCATTAGGAAAATAAGTACTTGTTCCTCTTTTAAACGCTTCTCTATCTAAAACGCTATCTTTTGGAACATATTCTCCAACGTCTGCAATGTGAACGCCTAATAGTTTACAGCCGTCTTCACAATCTTCAATAGAAATTGCGTCATCAAAATCACGCGCATCTTCGCCATCTATTGTAAATGTATTTAATTCTCTTAAATCAACACGATTTTTTAACTGACTTTCTTTAATTTCTTTATCAACTTTATCAGCAGAAACTAAAACATAGTCAGGAAATTCTTCGTATAATTCAAAATCTCTAACGATAGATAACACATCAACATTTATAGGATTATCTGCAAGTAAAACTTCAATTATTTTGCCTTCTGGCATTTTAGAATTAAATTTTGTAATTTGAACTACAACTTTATCGCCTTTTTTAGCACCTAAAAGTTCAGTACTTCTAATAGCAATAGAGTTTACTCGTTTGTTATCTGGTTTAACTAACGCAAAGTTTGATGTTAAATCTATAACTTTACCTACAACAACATTTAAGCCGTGAGAAACAATTTTAATAACTTTTCCATCACTTTTCCCGTCTTTACTTTCATAGTTTTTTTGCACTAAAACTTTATCATTGTGCATAGCACCATTAAGCATATCGGCAGGAATAAATATATCTTCAATTGTTGTGTCGTCTGGAATTAAAAATCCATAGCCTTTTTTGCTAACCGAAATTGTACCAGATATAATTCCAACTTTTTTACTTGTTGCAATTTTCTTTTTGCTTGTGTTAATTAAAAGTCCATCATTTAACAAACTATTTAATTCTTTTCTTATTTGGTCTTCACTTACATTATTAAGATTTGCTAAAACTTTTGCAACTTCATTATAATTTAAGTAATTTAGATTATTGTCGTCTATTTGTTTTAATAAGTTCATATTTTATTTCCTTTTGTATTAGATAACTGGATAAATTAATAAAGTTACAAAATACAAAATAGCACTTACACCAGCAATAATAGAAGCAATGATTAAAAGTCTTTTTAATCTGCCTTCTTTTGTTGAAGATTTATTTTGTGAATAGAAACTTTCATAACTATTTCCGGTTATAACATTAGTTCCATTTTCTGGGTCGCTATCTGTTACTAAACAAATAATAGTAACTGTTATGCAACATAATAGCATTAAAATTACAAAAATGCTTCTTAAAATTGGCATTGAAGTTGTAATCCATTTTGCATAAGTTCCGTCTAATAATAAATTCATCATTTTAATTTTTCTCCTTTAATTTTTAATTATAATATTATATATAGAATTGATAGGGTTGCAAAGATTAACGCAAGCACTAACCAACCATATTTCATTTTTGATTTTTTTAAATCTAAATCTTTATTGATACTTTTGATTAATTTGTAAATACAATAAGTTGCTAAACAAATGAATACTATTGAGATAATAATTCTAACATTCATATCAAGATTTCTAATTAATTGATTAACTACATTGTTAAAAAAAGTTCCAAGGTAAAGCATATTTCCTCCTAGTTTTATTTTAACTAAATTGCTATAATTTGTCAATATCATTTATTAAACTTTTTTCAGTAAATTCCTTTGGACACTTTATTTTAAATAGGTCTAATATTGTTGGACTAACATTAGCAAGTTTTCCACCATTATTCAATTTATATTTTTTATTATCAACAATTATAAATGGTGCATCACTTGTTGTATGAGTTGTGCAAGGTGAACCATCTTTATTTCTCATAATGTCAGCGTTGCCGTGGTCTGCCGTTATTAAAACTATATAACCTTTTTGTTTTAAATTTTCAACAATTTTATTTAAACATTTGTCTAAAAATTCTAAACTTTTAATAGTTGCTTCATAATTTCCTGTATGACCCACCATATCTGCATTTGGAAAATTAACCAAAATAAAATCGTATAAAGTTTTATCAGTTTCACTAATTACTGTATCAGTTATTTCTTTTGCTTTCATTTTAGGTTTTTTTGCAAAATTATCAACAACATCACTATCAATAATTATTCGTTTTTCATTTTTAAAAGGTTGTTCTATTAATAAGTTAAAAAAGTAAGTTACGTGAGCATATTTTGTTGTTTCGCTTATTCTTAATTGAGTTTTATTGTTATTACTTAAAACTTCGCCTAAACAGTTTTTATTGCTTTCTTCTTTAAAAACAACATTAACGAACTTTTCAAATTTTTTATCATATTCTATAAAAGAATATAAATTTTTAAACTTGTTTTCTATTAAAACTTCAAATATTTGTCTTGCTCTATCACTTCTAAAATTAAAGCACAAAATTGCATCTTGTTTGTTTACTTTATAATTTCCATTTTTTAATATGCTAGGTTTTAAATATTCATCGGTTATATTTTGACTATAAAAATAGTTAAACGCATCTTTTAAATTATCGAATTTATTTTCTGCTTCATAATTATTTAAAACATTAAAATATTCTCTTGTTCGGTCATAATTTTTTTCTCTATCCATAGCATAAAATCTACCAGAAATTGATACTATTTTACCTACGCCTATTTTTTTTATTTGTCTTTCTAATTCTCTATAAAATCCAAGTCCACTTTCTACATTTGTATCTCTTCCATCACTTATAAAATGAATTAACACGTTATAAAAATCTAATTTTTTGCAAAGAGTAAGTATCGCGTACAAATGTTTGATATTGCTATGAACGCCACCACTAGAACATAGACCCATTAAATGTAAATAAGAATTATTTTTTTTAAGTTGTGTTATTAAATTTGTTAGCATTTTATTTTTATAAAAATCGCCACTATCTATACTTTCAGCAATTTTCATACTATCTTGTTTAACAACTCTGCCCGAACCTAAATTCAAATGTCCAACTTCGCTATTACCAAACTGACCTTTTGTTAATCCTACAAAATTACCCTTAGTTTTAAGTTTTGTATGAGAATAAGTTTTCATTAACGACTTAAAATAAGGCATATTTGCATTATTGACTGCATTGTAATCGTTACTTTTTCTTAATCCAAAACCATCTAATATTAATAAGGCTATTTTTGTCATATTACCTACCTATTTTTATTAAATTGTCAGCATCTAAAATACTTCTTCCAATTAACAATCCATCAATAACATCACTATTAAGATATTTTTCATAGTTATCTAAATTAATACTTCCACCATATAAAACTTTAACTTTAATTTCAGTTTTAACGCTTTTACTATTTATTATATCTTTAATTAATTTGATATTATTTTCAACATATTCTAAATCTGCACTACTCTCAGCCCCTATTGCATAGGTTGGCTCATAAGCAATAACAATTTTGTCTAAATCGGCAATTTTTACACCTTTTAGTGCTAAATTGATTTGTCTTTTTAAATGTGCTTTATATAGGTTATTTCGAGTTTGACCTAAACTTTCTCCAATACATAAAATAGGAGTAACTCCATTTTCTATTGCATTAAGTATTTTTTTGTTAATAAGTGCGTTACTTTCTCTAAAAGTTTTTCTTCTTTCGTTATGACCTACTAACGCATATTTTACATTCATAAATTCAAGCATTTTTAAATTTACTTCACCAGTAAAACTTCCTTCTTCTTTATAGAAAAAATTTTGTACGCCGTATTCAATATTTTTATTATATATTGAAGATAAAAACAAATTTGAAAGACTAGGTAACACAACAACATTATTTGAATATTCTTCATTTGTAACCTTTTCTAAATATTCACTCATTTCTACAGAATTTTTATTCATTTTTAAATTTGCTACTATTAATTTATTCATTTTCTTCTCCTTTGTTTTTTATATTGTTTATGGCAACAAGCCCGTTACCTTCAAGCAATTTTAAACTAGCACCACCACCAGTTGACAAGTGATTAAATCCGTTTTCAAACTTAAATTTTTCTATTGCAAAAATTGTATCACCACCACCAGCCACTTTAACTGCTCGTTTATTTTTAGCAATAGCTTTTAAAATTTCTTTTGTGCCATTACTAAACTTTTCATTTTCAAAAACACCCATAGGTCCGTTAATAATAATTGTTCGTGCCTTTTTTATTGCCTTTTTATAAAGTTTTATTGTTTTAGAGCCAATATCTAACGCCATTAAGTTTTTGTCCATTTTAATATTCGGTAGTTGCTTTACTTTTTCGCCGTTTAAATCTGCACTACATACATTATCAATCGGTAGCAATAATTTAACATTATTATCAATAGCTTTTTTAACCATATTGTAACAATAATCTAATTGTTCATCATCAACTAAACTTTTACCAACTTCACCTTTAAGTGCTTTAATAAAAGTATAACTCATACCCCCACCGATAATCATTACATCAACTTTATCCAGTAAATTATCAATAACTTTTAATTTATCTTTAACTTTTGCTCCACCTAATATTGCAAGAATCGGGTGCTTACCTTCTTCAAAAATATTTTGTAAATAAGATAGTTCTTTTTCAACTAAAAGACCAATTCCACTATCTAAATATTTAGCAACGCCATAGGTTGAAGCGTGTTTTCGGTGGCTCGTTCCAAAAGCATCTAAAATAAAAATATCAAAAGGACTAGCAAGTTTTTTAGAAAATTCGTCATCATTTAATTCTTCTTCGGGATAAAATCTTATATTTTCTAAAACTAAAACTTCGCCATTTTTTAATTTGTTTACTTCTTCGTTCATTTCATTATTTGCAACATTTTTGCTAAAATAAACTTTTGTTGGTAGTTTTTGTTTTAAATAATTATAAACTGGCTCTAAACTAAGTTCGCTAACCACCTTACCATCTGGCTTACCCAAGTGAGAAACGATTGTGATTCTCGCATTCTTATCTATTAAAGCTTTAATAGTGGGAATTGCTTCATCAATTCGTTTAGCACTCTCTATTACTTTATCTTTAATAGGAACATTCAAATCAAGCCTTAACAATACTTTTTTATCAAAAAAGTCAAAATCATTAATGTTTTTCTTCATATTACTCCTTAAAATGAGTGTATAGTTTATATTCTAGGAAGTCGAGAGTATCACAATGCTTGTATTAGATAACCGAAACGACGACGAATATATACATATTTATTTTATCGAAAGTTCGTCGGCAAGTAGCCCGAAAGGATATTCGCCAACAACAAATGCTAATTCAAACGAGAAAGTGCAATTTTTTTTCAAATAACAAGCACTAATTTTGAACTCGTTTCAAAATTTACTTTCGATTGTTTATATTATTATATAATATATATTAAAAAAAGCGAAATGATTTTTAATATTTTAATGTAAAAAAAGAAAAAACTTGAAAATGTTTAGTCTTTTCTTTTTAAAAAATCTTCTATTAAATTTATTGCAACATTAAAATCTTTTTCTGCATAAATTTTAGTCAAAATTTCTTTATATCCTTCTTTTCCTTTTAAATAAAAAGCAAGGTGCTTTTTCATATTATTAACGCCAACTTCTTCGCCGAAAATTTCTTTAATTTTGTTATAATGAAAAATTATATCTTCAAGTAAATTTTTTTCATATTTTAAATCAAGTAATTCACTAAAAATATATGGATTACCTATTGCTCCCCTGCCTATCATAACATAATCAACGCCTGTTTGTAGCATTTTATTTAAAGATAATTTATCAACAACATCACCATTGCCACAAACTTTAATTTTAACGCTATCTTTAATTTTTTTAATCTCTTCTAAATTAACATTACCACTATATTTTTGTTCAACTGTTCTTCCGTGAATTGTTATTAATTTTGCCCCACTTTCTTCACACATTTTAGCAAATTCTGTGCCCACTAAATGATTATCATCTATTCCTAATCTAAATTTTACACTTATAGGTTTATTAGTTACCTTAACACATTCACTAATAATTTTGCTCGCAAGAGTTAAATCTTTTAATAAATAAGAACCTTCTTTATTTTTTACAATTTTAGGAGCAGGACACCCCATATTTATATCAATAAAATCGTAACTATCAAATGTTCCTTGTTTAATAACGCCACTCATAATAATTGGGTCGTTACCAAAAATTTGTACGCCTTTTGTTTTATTTAATCCTGTGTTTATTAGCATTTTGTTAGTTTTTTCACTTTCATAATAAATTGCTTTTGCACTTATCATTTCGCTAATAGTTGCACTTGCCCCATACTTTTCACAAAGCATTTTAAAACCTAAATCACTATAACCAGCCATAGGTGCTAAAATAAGTCTATCTTTTAAATCCATAATATTAATATAAACTAAATTGATATAAAAGTAAAGCAATTAATATTTTTTGCGTTTAAAAAATTTTAAAAGTTTAGTATTTTGAACTTCCCTTAAATTAAAGCCTTTTAGCAATAAAACAATTAAAAGGTATATTGCAAAACTTACAAAAATTGCAACTAAAATTAAAACACGATTTAAACTAGAAAGCACAAATAGTTTAAACAAAATTAATGAAATTGCCATAAATGCTAATGCACAAAGGGGCACTAAACAAATTTCTTTAAAACTAAACGAAATTGTAGTTATTTTTTTAAGTTTAAACATATTAACAACACTTGCAAACGCATAGCAAACAACATCACTAATTACTAATCCATAAATATTAATATCTTTATTTAAAACTAAAATTATTGTTAAACAAATTTTTATTATGCTTGCAACTAGTAGCGTATAAAAAGCAAAATAACTTTCGTTTAGTGCTTGAAGAGTTGTTGTTAAAATTTGATTTAAAGCGATATAAATTATTGAAAAACTACTAAGTTTTAACATTATGCTAGCAACAAAAAGTGCGTCGTAGTTTTTAGCGCCTAAATTGCCATATAAAAAGTAACAAACTTCTTTTGAATAAATAAAGAAAATAAGCATACACGGAAGAGTAAAATACCAAACTATTTTTATCGCTAATTTACTTTTAAAATTAACATCTCTGCTATTTTTTAAAGCAAAACTTGAACTAATAGATGGCATTAAACTAATACCAATGCTTACTGCAATAACGCTAGGAAGATTAATTAAACTTGCCACAATTCCCGAATCTAATCCGTATAAACTTGTACTTAAACTGCTATTAAAACCGATAAAATCTAATAGTTTTATTATAATTAAACTATCTATAACACTAGTTAAAGGAATTATAATTGAAGTTAATGTTATAGGCAGTGCTTCTTTTAAAATAAGTTTATTTGCCTTACCTTTTAAATAAACTTCATCTGTATTTTGATTAAAGTCTATATCATTAAATTTTTTAACTCTATAAACAATAAATAAATATATAAATGCCACAAATTCACTAACAAATAACCCAACAAATGCGCCAAAAACACCATAAATTAAGCCAAAAGGTAAAAAAAGATAGCAAAAAAGTAGTCCACAAGCCACTTTAAAAAGTTGTTCTATTACTTGGCTTATTGCCGAATACTTCATAATTTCAAAGCCCTGATAATAACCACGATAAGCCGAAATTATACTTCCCAAAATTATACTCGGTGCTAAAATTAAGTAACAAATTTGTATGTTTAAATTACCTTGTAAAATTGAAATATATTTTGACAAAATTACAACAATTAACGCAAAAACTACGCCTAAAAAGGTCATTATTTTTAAAGATTGATTAAAAATAATTTTAGTATTTTTATAATTTTTGTTAGTTATTTCTTTACTTATTATTTTAGAAATTGCAACAGGAATACCACTTGTTGATGCAACCAAAAATAGAGCAAAAATAGGATAAACAAGTTGATAAATTCCAACACCTTCTGTACCTATTAAATAGGTTAAAGGAATACGAAATATTGCACCTAATATTTTACAAATTATAGATGCTAAACCTAATATTATTGCACCATAAACAAAACTTTTTTTCTTCATATTTTTAGTTTGTCAATTTTTTTTGTTTTTATTTAATAAAAAAGTGCCTTTTGGCACTATGATATTTGAAGCGAAATAAAATTAGCAAAAGTCTGTAAAATTTTAACTTCAAAGTTAGTGAGATTGTTGTTACTAACTAAGCAAATCGCCCCATAAGTATCTCCTTCTGCTAAAATCGGCACAACAATTAAACTATTATAATTAATTTCTAACTCCTTAGTTATAGGCACTAAATTTGCACCATCTTTTTGATTTAAAATAACAGCTTTTCGATTTTCAATTAATTTTTCTAAATCAAGCGAGATATTTTTATGTAAATAATTCTTTTTAAAATTTGTACTACCTTCTAATGCAATTATATTATCTTTATCACAAACAAAGCAGTCTAATTCTAAAACATCATACACACTTTTAACCGAATCATTAGCAATATCTTCAAGTTCTACTACTGGCGAATATTTTTTTAACATCAACTCACCACTTTCGCCCGAAAAAATTTCTAATGGCGTACCTTCCCTAATTTTATGAGTTCTTCTTATTTCCTTAGGAATAACAATTCTTCCAAGTTCGTCAATTCTTCTAACAATTCCAGTTGCTTTCATACTCTTCTCCATTAATTTTAGTATGAGAAAACTTTTACTTAATATACAAAACGTTCAAATTTTTTCTAAATAAATCAAAAATTTTATCCCCATAATATAATTAAATTTGTCAACATTTTTAAATTATAAATTTTATAATTCAACAATTTTGGTTATTTAATAATCGTATTTGAAAATTTAGAAAAGTTGATATTATATTTATTAGAACTTAAAGAATAAATTAAAAAAGTGCCAAAAGGCACTTTTTTATATTGCAAAAATTATATATTTTAAACTTAAAATGAATAACAACTTACATCTAAATTAATACAAACACTAAATAAACTATCACTCTGTTTACTTTTACTTCAAAGGTATTCACTCACC
>CAKVEY010000031.1 GCA_934746185.1 uncultured Clostridia bacterium | reverse complement strand
GTTGAAGTTAATGATGAAAATTTAGGGAAAAATTTAGTAACTTATTCTTATACCGAAGTTTTATGTGGGTTCGTTAAATTCGTAGAAAATAAAAAAAATTAAAAAAGTTTGTTCTAAAACAAATTTTTCTTCTATACAATATTATAGATTATTAGGGGGAAATTTATGGAGCAAACAAATTTAATTAACAGCACATATCGAAGAAATGTAGAAAGCGTACAAAACACAGTTTCAACCGAACTGCAAGCCGAAAACAACATTGCAAAAATATTATGTACAAAAGCAACTAGTTTAATTGATAGTTACGAAGCATTAAACGGGGAATTAAAGTTTAATGGTAGCGTTTGTTTTACTACAACTTATGTAAACGAAACAGGCGAAGTTTTTTCATTAAAAAATAGTGAAACTTTTAGTGGAAAACTAGAAAATGAATTAATAAACACATCTACTGTTCCTATGTTTAATACTAATGTAATAGAGTTAAAAGTTACTTCAACAAGCGATGAAGTAAAACCAGTTGCAACAGTAGAAACTGATATTTCTTTAATACTAACAGATAGTTTAAATAACTATATTTCAAACACAGAAGATATTGTTACAAATTCTAATTTTGTTAACTTTTCAAGCCTTATAAATTCGGGTAATTTGGGCTTTAATTTTAGTGAAAGTTTTGAAAGTAAAGACACTGTTGAAAAAGTGCTTATCACAACAGCAAGAGCTAAAATTTTAGACTATTCTTTGGGTACAGACTACTTTACAGTTGAAGGAGTTTTATTTGTAAATATAAGTTATATAACAAATAAAGACGAACAAAAAGAATTTAAACAATTTACTAAATTATATAAGTTTAAAGAAGAATTAGAAGCTGAAAATATAACGAAAGATGGTTATTTGATTTTAACTTCTAATGTTAATAATTGTAATATCACAACAGAAATAGTAACAAGCGAAGATGGAACAACTGTTAATTTTACAATTCCAGTAGATGTAAAATATGCTTACTTTAAACCAACAACTAACGAAGTAGTAGTTGATGCTTATAGTTTAAAAAACAAATTAAACTTAAATGTTGAAAGTTTTAAAGTTGATGGCAAAAATGTTGTTAAATGCTTTGATGAAAAAATTGATGGCCAAATGACGATAGACGATGACGCACCAAGAATTATAAAATTTGTTGCATTTTGTGGGGAAAATGTTAGTATAACCAATAGTTTTAAAGAAAATGACAATTTTGTGATTGAAGGGGTTGCATCTGTAAATGTTATATATTTAGAAGGTGACGAAACTGAAAGATTAAATTCGGTTATTATAGAAGTACCTTTTAGTGTAGAAAATAAATTTGATGAGTTTACTGATGGCGATGAAGTTGTTGTTAATGGAATGGTTAAAGATGTTGAAGTTAAATGCAAAAAAGGAAAAGAAATTAATTTGGATTTAGACTTAACTTTTGTTGCAAACGCCTTTAATTCTATGGAAGAAATGGCTTTAACAAATGTTCAAGTAGGTGAACCTTTAACTCCAAAAGAAGCGTGCTTGCAAATTTATTTTGCTCGAAAAGGAAATACTTTATGGGATATCTCTAAGGGCTTAGTTGCTAAACCTGAACAAATTTTAGACCAAAATCCTAACATTAATTTACCATTAGAACAAGACGAAAAGATTGTTTTATTCCGTGGAAATGAAAATAAATAGAGAAAAAAGAGAACTACACAAAAAGTAGTTCTTTTTTTATTTAAAATTTATGTTTAAAATTCAAAAAAAAGTTAAATATTTCATTGTGAGGATTTTATGAAATATTTTAAAGTTGTTTTACTTAGTATGCTTTTAATAGTGTTCGTTATAGGAATGTTTAGTTTAAGCGTAGGTGGAAATGAAGGAGCAATTCAAAACGCCGATTATTTAAGACTTCATATAAGGGCAAATTCTAATAGCAATAGCGACCAAAATATTAAGTATGAAATAAAAAATGAGATATTAACATTAATAACAAAAGATGTCGCAAACATTAAAACAAAAATAGAGTTAGCAGATTATTTTACTCAAAATAAATCTAAACTTGAAAATTTTGTGAATAAAATATTGCAAAAAAACGGATTTAATTACATAAGCAATATCACTGTAAGAAACGAGTATTTTCCAACAAGAACATATAACGGAGTTACATTAACAAGTGGATTTTACGATGCAATTATTATTGAATTAGGTTCAGCCGAAGGCAATAATTGGTGGTGTGTTGCTTATCCACCATTATGCTTTATGTATGAAAGTGAAAATTATGGGAAAATTACTTATAAGAGCAAATTGGTAGAAATTATAAATAAATTTTTTAAGAGGTAAAAATGGCTAAAAATAAGTGTTTAGATAAAATTATAACAATGGGCGTAATTGTGGTAGTACTTATAGCATACATCACATTATCAGCTTTTATTGGTGGTAATTTGCAGGTAAATAATATAGATATATCAAAAAATATGTTGCAAACAAGAATTGTGCAAAGTAAACTTTTTGATTTAGGATTCTATGATGGTAAAATTGATGGATTTTTTGACGAAGAGACAATTTCGGCAGTAAAAAAATATCAAGAATCGAAAGGACTAGAAGTAAGTGGTGAATTAGATAGTCAAACTACTGCAAGTTTAGGCGTGTCTGCGTCTAGTCAAGCAAATAGCGATTTATATCTGCTTGCAAAACTTATTTATTCGGAAGCTAGGGGTGAACCTTATGTTGGACAAGTTGCAGTTGGAGCAGTTGTTTTAAATCGAGTTGCTAATCCTAATTTTCCAAACACGCTGGAAGGAGTTATATATCAACCTTGGGCGTTTACGGCGCTTCACGATGGTCAGTTTGAGTTAGAACCCGAATCTACGGCTTATCAAGCAGCACAAGACGCTTTAAACGGCTGGGACCCAACTTATGGCTGTATTTATTATTATAATCCTAAAACGGCTACTAGCAGTTGGATTTTCTCTCGAACGACAGTAGTAACAATAGGAAATCACGTATTCGCAGTTTAAAAAAGGAGATTTTATGAAAACAAGACAAGTTGTAGCAGTTGTAGTAGTCTTTGCTATTTTAGTTGGCTTATTAACGGTAGGATTTGTAACCACTACAAATAATTTGGCAAATGTTAGTGGCAGTTTAGAAAGTGCTTATCAAAGGAATTTCTTTGAACTTACAAGCGATGTAAACGATATTGAAGTAACATTAAGTAAGGCATTAATTAGCAACGATAAAGAACAACAACGAAAATTATTTTATAAACTATATGAACAGTGTAATGTAGCACAAAATAGTTTAAGTAGACTTCCATTAAAACACGAAAGTATTAACCAAACCACTCGATTTGTAAATCAAATGGGGGGATTTAGTTATTATTTATTTGATAAATTAAATAACGGCGAAAGTGTAAGCGAACAAGATTATAAAAGTTTGCAAGAATTATATACACTTTGCGTTAAAGTTCAACAAATAGTAAATGAATATGCTTATCAAATACAAAATAATTATAGTATATTAAAAGACATTAATATGAAAGATAGTAAATTTAAGTCAACATTTACTTCTATGCAAGAAACAGGAATTGATTATCCTACATTAATTTATGATGGACCTTTTTCGGATTCAGTTATAAATAAAGAAGTAAAAGGATTGACTGGCGAAGATTATAATTTAGAACAAGTAAACAATATGCTAGAAGAATTATTTAAAGATTACAATGTAAAAAGAATAGATTATAAGGAAGAAACGCAAGGTACTATTAGTACTTATAATTTTAATATGACACTTGAAAATGGACACGAATATTATTTGCAAGTTGCTAAAAAGGGTGGAATTATAATAACTATTTCTGGTTATCAAAAAAGTATAAATGATAATTTAAGTTTATTAGAATGTGAAACCAAAGCCGAAGAATTTGCTAAAATGTTAGAATTAAAAGATTTAAAAGCTGTTTGGAGCACAAAAATAAATAATGTTGCTTATGTAAATTTAACAACAGTAACAAATGATACAATAATTTATCCAGAAATGATTAAAGTAAAAATAAATTGTGATAGTGGCGAAATAATAGGTTGGGACGCTCGTAGTTATGCTTACAATAAACAAGCAAGAACAAATACAAGGCCTACAAAAACTGCAAGCGAAGCAAGACAAAAGGTATCTAGTTTATTAACCATAGAAACCGAGAAAAAGGCGTTAATTCCGTTAGATTATAATAGAGAAGTATTGTGTTATGAGTTTAAATGCACATATAATAATTATACCTATTATGTGTATATTAACGCCGATACTTTAAAAGAAGAAAACGTTTTAAGAATAATAGATACAAAAGACGGCGAACTTATGCAATAATAAAAATCCTAATTTATTTAGGATTTTTTAAATAAATTAAGTTAAAAATTAGTAAAATTTAGCAAATTTATTTTTGAATATTTTTGTAAATAATTCTTTACTTTTGTAAAAAAATGTTATATAATAATGCTATGGAAAATATTAATGAAGAGAAATTACAGGAATTAGGAATTTTTGAAATAAGAAACATTGCAAGAGATGTTGGCGTTTATTCTCCAACCTTATTTAAAAAGCAAGAATTAATAGATAAAATAATGCGTGTTATAACAGGTAAAGACGAACCTTATGTTAAAAAAACAAAACAAGGCAGACCACCTAAAAACATATCTAACTTAAATAACCTTGTAGATGTTATAATGCCAACTAAACTTTTCGAAGATAAAAAGGAAAGTGATTATAGTTATTTTAATGATATAAATGAAAATATTAATGTAGCGTCGTGCGATGGTAAAGAAAAAATATTTAAAGGCTATGTAAAAGTTTATGCAGATGACTTTGCACTAGTATTTTATGAAAACTTTAAAGAAGATAAAAATGTTGTATTTGTAACTAGTCAGCAAATAAAACAATATAAATTAAAATCTGGCGATATTATAACAGGTAAAGCAATTTTTGTTGACGATAGTAAACCATTTATTTTAAAAGAAGTTTATTCTATAAATGAAATGCAGTTTAATAGTAGTTTTGAGCGTAATGAAGACTTTGAAAATAAATTTGCTATATATGCAACAAAAAAATTAAAGATTAATGTTTATAAAGGTGAAGACGAGATTTTTAATCTTATTGATTCAAAATCTCCATTTGCAAAAGGTCAAAGAGTTTTATTAAAAAATGCAAATAATTTTAGTTTTGAAATTTTGCATAAATTAACAACAGGAAATAATAACCTTAAAGGATTAGCAATTTTAATTGATGAATCGCCTGAAAATTATTTTGAAGTAAATTCTAACAGCAAATTAAGTGTTATTAGTAATAATTTTGGAAATAGAGTTAATAATTTACCACTTGAAATTGAAGTTAAACTTGATAATTTATTAAGGCAAGTTGAATTAGGCGAAGATGTAATATTGTTTATAAATAGTTTAGAAAAATATACAAATTATTTTGTAAATGAAAATATTTTAAATAAATTAACAAAAGAAGAAGCAATTGCTAAAACTAAAAAGAATTTAAGTGATATAATTCTACTTGGTAAAAATACAAATAATGGTAGTTTAACAGTTGTTGTAAATGCCGAAAATAGCAATGAATTTGATAGTTTATTTAATAATATTTTAGTGTTTGAGAAATTAAAATATAAAGTTATTTTAAACGAAGAATTATCTTATACTTTAAATTTAGAAAAAATAAAATAAAACATTTTAATAAATAATAATAAAAAAAGTATAATAAATTTAATTATACTTTTTTCTTTCACTATTTTTCATATTTTAGTAAATATTTTTTGCTTTTCTTTTTTTTAAATTTCTTTTATATCATAGCCAAGTTCTTTTGCAACAATGATAAATTTTTTAATATTAAAAATTCCCCATTGTGTGCAAATTGCAATAACTGTGCCATCATTTAATTTGATTAATTCATTATCGTCGCAAAAATATCTTTTTTTATAATTTTTAATATTTAAAACTTTATTGTAATCTTCAATTACTTGCAAAGACCCTTGTAATGATTTATCAAAAACTTTTTGTAATTGTAAAAGGCTTAGATTTAAGTTTTTAGAAATATAATCATAAGTAATTGTAAACACTAAACGATTTTTAGGCAGAATTTTGCCATTAAAAACATATTTTGTTTTGTCACGGTTAGATTGTTTATATAAAACTTTTTCGTTTTCACTATCATTATTTATTGATAATTTTTGTTCAACAAAAAGTAGTTTTTTTTCTAAAACTTCAATTTTTCTATTTAATTTTATTATCTCTTGTTCCATTTGTTCTAATTTCATATTTTAATCCCTTATTTATATAAAAATTATAACAAAAAAATATAGTTTTTTCAAGTATCTTAATAATAAAACTATAAATAACTAAAAAAAATTATAAAAAACTATAAAAAACTATAAAAAACTATTTACAAATTAAAAAATTAGTGATATAATAAAATAAATTAATCACAAAGGAGAAATAAAATGAAATTAATAACAACCGTAGCAGGCATAATTTATAACGAGAAAGGTGAAATATTATGTACAAAAAGAGATAAAGGTAAGTATGAATATGTATCTTTAAAATGGGAATTTCCAGGTGGCAAAATGGAAATGGGAGAAAATGAAAAACAAACTCTTACAAGAGAATTAAGTGAAGAGTTGGAAATAAAAGTTGATATATTAGATAAATATTATCAAGTAGAACACGATTATCCAGATTTTCATTTATCTATGGCAGTTTACACTTGTAAAATGCTAAGTCATAACTTTAAAATGAATGTTCATAAAGATATTAAATGGGTTAAACCAGAAAATTTATTAGAATTAGAATGGGCAGGTGCTGATTTACCAGTTGCAGAAAAATTAGCAAAATAATTTTATAGGTTATAATTTATAAATAATTAAAACAAACTTAAATATAATAAAAACATATAGAATAAAAACCGAATATAAAATTAATTACAACATATATTTACAAATGTAAATATGAATAAATATTTATGAATATTAAACATAGTTAAAATTTAATACAATAAATATAAACAAATAAGAATATATTTGATGTTTACAACAAATATAAGATATAAAATATAAGATATAATTATAAAAAAAAGTAAGTATAAGTATAATAAAAACAAAAAAGAATTGAAATTGCTTTCAATTCTTTTTTATTAAGAAATTTTTATTTAATTTTAATTTTTCTTCTTAATTTAATAAACATAAATACAACTAATGCAACTAAAACACTTGCAATTACAATAACTATAATAGAAGTTGTAGATAAAGGTTCTTTTTTATAAACAACATAACTTAATTCTGTGTTATTATCGCTCTTAATTTGAACAATGAATGTACCTTTTTGACTTCTAGGAATTGTAAATTCACTTATTTTATTTTCACTATTAGCGTTAATTGATACAGCAAGTTCATCATTGATGTAAATAGAGCATTCACCAATTTGAGAGTAGATTAAATAAGCATTATAACTAAATTTAATTTCTTTTGTTGTAGATTCACCTTCTTTTACAGTTGAATTGATTTTTAAACTTACATTTTCATCTCTTATCCAAACTTTAAATGAATATACTTGTTTATCCAAAATAGAATTTTGAGTTTCAACAAATATTTCATAAACGCCGTTGCCATTATAATAATCTACTAAAACGATTTTGTTTCCGTTATCATCTAAAACGTAATTTCCTTCGTCATCTAGTTGATAATATTCATATTTCATTGTGCTAGATAAATTTAAGTTATATAGATAAGCATTTTTATAAGCATCAGCACTAATGCTGCTATCATTACCAACATCAAAGAATTTTTTAAGTTCGTTTGTTACATCAATTCCATTTTTTAAAACTTTACTAATATTTTGACCATTTAAACTAATAAAACTAAATTCTTTATATGCAATTTGACTATTTAAGATTGTAAAGTGAATTGTTTTTGTAATAGGTTCAGCACTTGTATTAATATTAGCAGTAATATTTACAGTATAGAAACCATATTCGCTAAATATATAATCGCCGTTACTATTTCTCGTAAAGTTTTTGTATGCTTCACCATTTCTGTTTACAGTAATTCCAATCGAATTAGTATTGTATTGTTGTTGCTCTAAAATTTGAAGATTTACATCGCTATTAAAGTAAGAATAATCAACAGGGAAGTTGTCGTTCATTTTAATAGCAATTTCATTTAAAATAACAATATTTAAGAATGAATTTCCTGCAAATAATTGAGTGTTGCCAGCAATATCTTCAAAGTATAAACTATAAACTCCTGCTGGAACTCTGCTTAAATCTAATTGTTGTCTTAAATCTTCGGTAGTTTTATAAATGTTGCTATTTAAAGTGATTAATCGGTTGTTATAATATAAACTCATCTTTATTTCATTGCCACCAATAGAACCTATATTTCCGTCTAAAATATAATTATATAGTGGAACTTCAACTATAACTCCTTGTGAGAATGTTATAGTGTAACCATTTAAGTTTTGTGCTAAATTTACATCGCTTCCAATAGATGAGTAAGAAATACTTAAAGTTGTGTCATCGCCACCAACATTTAAGAAATTAGAATTGTAAGCAATCTTTTTAACAGCAATATATTTATAAGGGGTAGGTTCTTGACTAGAATTTGGAACAACCTTATTTACAACCCAAAGTTTATCAAATATTGTATTTGCAAAACCTTCAACATTAGTTAATTCTTGTGATTGTAAATTAAAATCGCTATTTGTTTCTATTTTTGTATTATATATAGAGTAGTAAACTTCAAAATCAATATTATTTATTGTAACAATATCACCACTAGGTAAAATTTCAAAGTTTTTCATATTGCTTTCGTTAGTAACAACTTGATATGTTTTATTTGTAGCAGTTGTTATAACAAATTTGTAAATATTTTCGTTGCCTAATTCATTTACAACAGTAATTGTATATTCACCTAATTCAGTAAAGATATATTCTTTATTAATATTATTGTAATACTCAGTTTTTTCAACACCAAAACTATCAGTATATTTTCTTTCAGCATTAATGTTAATTGTAAATAGAGTATTATTCATATAACTTAAAGCAACATTTTTAGATGTGTTTATTATAGAACTAAAATTATTAGGTAAAATTTCTAAACTGTTGCTAGAACTATCAGTAAAATCTATTATTGGCATAGTAGGGTAGTAAGTGTAAGTTAAAGTATATGTTGTTTGTTCGCTATTTAAGAAAGTTGTTAAGTCTGTTAATTCAACCACAAATTTTACTACGCTATTATCGTAAGATGTTTGGTTACGACTTGCTAAACTAAATAAATTTAATTCAGTTAAAGTTTTATCAGCAATGGTTATAGGATTTTTGTTAGTGTTAGGCAATAACATATAGTAAGCGTTTATAGAATATAAACTTGGTTGATATCTTAAAACTATGTTATCTTTATCTTTTGTATAAATTTCACCATCTTTTGTTACTACATTGCCTTGTGCTTTACTAAAATCAAAATATTTAAAATCGGTAGTTCCAACAACTTTAACTTTGTTGTACATTCTTCCAAAATTATCAATCCATTCTAAATAATAAATAGATATTTCAATAACTTTTCCGTTTTCGTCTTTAATATCTTCATTTAATTTACTAAATACATAAGTCTTGTTTACATTTATATCAATTAAAGTTTTATTGCTATCTTTTGTAAGTGGAGTGGTTGATTTTTCACCATTAATTACAGGATAGACTTTAAAACTTACAACGCTTGTATTATTTACTTCGTCAGGGATTGTTACTACAAAGTTGTTTTCATAATCTATAATTGTGTTATCAAAATTAATTTCTTCGGTAGGAATATTGTTTTTAATATTAATTTGTAAACCTTTACGATTTGATATATTAATTGTTGTACCTATGTGGTTTTCAACATTTGTCATTTTAGAATTAATATAATTAATTAATTTTGTTAAATCATTAAAGTAAATTATACTTTCGTCGCTAATTTCACTAGGGAAGTATCTTAAATGTTCAGTAGTGTTATTGTTAGAACTATTTTCTAATGTTATTATAACATCTAAATAATCGTAATCATTTGATAAAGTAAAACTATTAAGTTTAAAGTTAGCACCATTAACATAATCTAAAACATTTGAACTAACAGATTCTAATGTTTCATTTTTAGTTCCATTGTTTTCATAACTATAATTTAAACTAAAATTATAATTTTTTAAATATAAAACTGTGTAAATTGTATAGTTTTCTGCTTCATCAATTTCAATTATTTCATAATAGCCAGTTTCATTAAATAAGTCGTTAATATCTGTAACTGTGTATGCTTTACCTGGAGTATATAGTTTATCGTTGTTAGAAGTTAAAGCATTTGCATCAAAACGATATCTTGTTATGCTTGAATCGTTAAAATCTTTGTCGCCAATAACTAAACTTTGTTTATTTTCTACTGTGCTATCTAAATATTTGTTATATTTTCTTATATAAATATCTTTTGTGTCTGTTACACCAAAATTTTGTGGTGCTTCGGTTATAATAAACGCATAATTTTCAAAATTTAATTCAGTTGATTTATCTTTATTTATAACGCTATTTAATAATGTTTCTTTTTCAGTTTCATTTAAAAACATATCATTTTCAATTAATTTTGTTATGTTTTTAACTGGGGCAGTATGGTCGATTAAAATAGAATATGTGTTATTGTTATAAACTTCTTTGTTTAAAATTAAAGTATTGCTTGTTCCATAACTTACTTCTAAACTAAACATACCTTCTTTACTTATTCCGTTTTCATATAAGTTAGAAGTAATTTTTGTAGGGTCTAAAATAAGTAGAGTATAACGATATCGTTTTTCGTTATTGAATAATTTATTGCTAGAAAGTTCTTCTCTTGTTAGTTTGAAGATATCTCCGTAAGCGTTGTTGTAGTTATAGAAAATACGAGAGTTAAATGATAATGCTTTACCAGTATTTTCAGTAGTAGTGTAGTAAATTTTGTTGTTATTTAAAGATAAACTAATGTTTGCAACATCAATGTTATACATAAAGTTACTAATATCATCTTCAAAAACAAATTTTAAACTGTTAGACTTAGTACTTGTTTCGTCAATAATTTTTTTATCGCTATCAACAACAAAGTAGCCACTAGGTAAATCATTTTTTAATTCAATAGTAAATTCAATTTTGTTTGTGCTAATTTCTTTATTAGAACTATTATCAAATATGCTAATTACATATGTTCCAGTTTCACTAAAAGTGAACATATCATTAGAATTTGAACGATATATTTGTTCGCCACCTTTTGAAATTTTGTAGTTTAATTCGTATTTAACATTGTCGTCATATTTTATATCAATATTGTAAATAAAGTTTTCAAGATTAATTTTGTTAGTTATTAAACTTTGATTGTTGTTAATATAATATTTAATTTCTTCTAATGTTAAAGGAGTTTTATCAAGAGTAAATACTGTTTCTAATAATTCTAAATAATTAAGTGGAGAAGTTCTATCCACATAGAAAGTTTGTGATTTTGTTTCACCATTTTCGTATTCTTTTGTAATAACATATCTACCTTCTTTTGTTACATATTTTCCATTAACATAAGTAGGGTTAATTAAATCGGTTATATAGCCATCATTATAAGATTTTCTTAAACTTAATAAATCAAATGTTATAGCATTGCTTACGAATTGAATTGAATTATTAGTAATTATTGTTTTATCATCGCTATTTTTACTAAAAGCATAATAACTTAAAGTTAAATTTTTTAGTTTGTAGTTATTATCTAAACTATCATCAACATAAGTGATGTAAACTTCTTTTGAGTTTGTAACGCTATTTTTTTGTATTCTATAATTATCACCATCAATTTTAGCGCTAGAATTATTGTAAATGTAAATTTTGTTTTTATCTGTGTTTAAAACAAAACCATAAGTGTTTTCAATGTTGTTTATTAAAGATTTTAAAGTGTAGTTATATTCAATTTCTTCACCATTTAATTTAGAAATATCAATTGTAAATAGATTGTATGTTTCATCAAAGTTTTCAACTTTAACGCTATTTTGAGTGCCAATAGCTTTAACACTATAAGTGATATTGTTAGAATTAATAGGGAAGTTTATAGAAATTTCGTTATCGTTTACATTTTGTTTAACAGTTAAAGCATCGTCATTAAAATATTTTTTAGCAAATTCAAGATTATTGCTATTTACAACAAATTTTAAAGTTTTGTAATTACCAAAAATTAAAGAGTAATTGTTTGAAACAATTTTTTCATTTTCACTACTTGAATTTAATTTAATAGATAAATTATTTTTTATGTTTGCTATTCTTTCGTTAAATTCGTTATCTGTTTCAAGTTCGCCTTTATTAAAATCTACTAAACTTGATGTTTGTAAAACAACTGGGGAAGTAGAATCTAATAAAACATAAAAGTTCTTTGTATTTCCAGCATAATCTGTAATTGTAAAATAGTATAAAGCGTTTATATTAATAACGGCATTCGAATTGTTTTTTAAATTTTCATTTTTTAAACTGTCAAAACTTTCTAAATTGTTTATTTTTGTATTATTGTAAGTTAAATTATTGTAGTAGCCAGAAAGTTTGTAGTTATTATAAATATAAACTTCATTGTTTAATAAGTTTAATAATTCGCTATCAGTTAAATTATCTTTTTCAAAAGCAATGTAATCATATTTAACACTAATTTTGTTCGATTTAACACTCTTATTTTTTGTAAATACAGCAAAGTTAGATGATGTTGTAACTTTATTATCAGTTAAAGTTAATTCGTTAGATAAGGCGTATTCTTCATTATTTTTTTCACAAGAAATAATTTTAAAATCAATTTCTTCGTTATCTATCACAAAAACTTTTTCAACAGTGTTAGAATAAATGCCATAAGTTATTTGAACTAAATAC
>CAKVEY010000030.1 GCA_934746185.1 uncultured Clostridia bacterium | reverse complement strand
TATTATTACTATGCAATATTAAAATAAAATAGAATATTAAAATAAAATAGAATATTAAAATAATATAAATCAAAAAATAATAAGTTGTCAAAGTTTTTTATAAGCAAACAAAATATAAAAAATTAAATTTTATTGTTTTTTAATGAAAAACTGCTCAAAATGTAGGTATTTATTCGTAAAATCTGCATTTTGCGAATAGATTTATCAATTAAAAAATTTGCACTACTCTATTATTTTTTATATTTCTCTTAATATTTTTAAACTTATATTTATATCTATATTTTAACAATTTCATTAAAACAAAAAACGGCAATTTTAAAATGTCGTTTTTATTTTTAATTTACTTAAAATTGAATTAATACTTTTTACACTATATTCAAACTCTATTATACTTTACTTTACTTTACTTTACTTTACTTTGCTATGTGCTTTTCAATTTTTTTAACTGTTTTTTTTAATTTCAAATCAAATAATTTATTAATCAATGTCTAACCTTATCTATTATTATTTCTCTCTATTTATTTGGTTATCTTATCTTATCTTTTGTTTGTTTGTTTGTTTGTTTGTTTGTTTGTTTTCCTTTCGTAAATTTTAATTTTGCTTCAAACTTTTCTAATTCACTTACTAGTTATTTTTAAAAAAATGTATTGTTTTGTTGCTTTAAGTAAACAAATTTAGTAAAAAACCACACTTTTTTAATTGGGCTGAATACTGTTTATAGTTTGGAAGTACCCTTTTTAGTTCGTTATAAAAGTTTTGGCTATGATTTAGTTCTATTAAGTGAGTTATTTCGTGGATTATAACATAGTCAATTAGGTTATGAGATAAAAAAAGTAACTTATAGTTAAGATATATGTTTTTATTGTTATCACACATACCCCATTTTGCTTTACTATTTATTATTGATAAGCTTTTACAACTTAAATTTAGATATTTTAATAATTGCTTTGCTCTATCAATTAAAATCACTTCGGCGTTAGAAATGTACCAGCTTTTTAAGTTTTTGCTTATTCTATCTCTTGAAAAATTAAAACTACTAGGCACACAAAGTGCTTTATCAGTTAATTCTATTTCGGTTTGATTTTTTATGTAAATAACGGGATATTTTTTGCCTAAAAAAAGTATTTCTTCATAATTAATTAGGTCATTATTTAAGTTTAATGTGCTGGTAATTTGAGTTTGTTTTTCAATTATCCACTTCTCTTTTTCTTTTATAAAATCAAAAACTTTATTTAGGTCAGCATATCTTGGTGCAGATACTATTAGTTTTCCCTGCCTATCTATTTTTATAGAAATATTTTTTCTACTAGTTAATTTTATTTTATCTGGCTTAATCATTTGTTAAATTTTATCATAAAATTAGAAAAAATGAAAATATTTTTAATACTATGCAAAAAATGCATAGTATAATATTGACAAAATTTTTATTATTATTTATAATAATAAAACAAAAGAAAAGATTTTTTGGAGATAAAAATGAAAAGTAGTTTGGTTAGTGGCGAAAATCGTGGCAGTGTTAATAACATTTTGTTAAAAGCTTTACAAAGTGGAGATAAATATGGCTATGAAATTAATAAAGAGATTGAAACTAAAAGCAATGGCAAATATTTTTTAAAAGAAGCAAGTTTATACTCTGGTCTTAAAAGATTACAAGCAAACGGCTACATAACATCATATTGGAAAGATGGTGAACTAGGAATTAGACGACATTATTATTCTATAACAAGCAAAGGCTTACAAAAATTAAATAGTAGCAATTTTTCGTGGGATAGTTCAAAAGAATTTATTGATGAAATGTTCCAAAATCCAAAAATCAACGAATTTAAACAAAATCAACAATTAAACTTTATAGGTGTTACTCCTAAAATAAGTATTGATAATCAAAATCAAGAAAATAATGAGAATTTAAACGAACAAGAAGTAAAGGAAAATAAAAATCCTTTCGCTTATGTTGTAAGTCCTATGCAACAAAGTTTGTTTGATACTTCCCTTTTTAATGAAAATTCTAATAATGAGAGTTCTAATGAAAAAAGTGAAGATATAATTGATAACATTAGTTTAAACAAAGACGAAAATAATGAAGAGAAAACTGAAAATGGTAATGAAATAATAGAAAAACAGTTATTAATTAATAACAATAACGAAGAAGCGAGAAGCAATCTTATTAATAAAACTTTAAATGATAATGACGAAATAAAAGAAAAAACTATTGATAATAATGAAATTAAAGATATAACTATTGACGCTTTTAATAATGCTAAATTAGAAGAAGAACTTTTAAATAAAACAGAAAAGAATGAAAATGATAAAAACGAAAATATTGAAAAACTTGAAAAACCATTATATGACGAAATTATAAATAGTTACAATCAAAATAGTTATTCTAATTCGTTAAACAAAAAGGTTGATAAACTAGATTTATCTTTTATTTATGACGATAAAAAAGAAAACACAGAAAGTATTATTTTTGATAATAAACTTGATAATTTAGAAAATAAAACTAATAATTTAGAACCAAAAGCCGAAGATTTAGATAACTACTCTAACCTTAACTCTTCAAAAGAGAATAATCAAAATGAAAGCATAGAAAATAAATCTAATTTTGCTGAAAATTTAAATACTTATAACTATTCTACTACTAATAACTACCATAATAGTTTTAATCAAGGTTATGAAAGTAAAAATGAAGAATACTCCCCTAAAAATAACAATAATTTAAGTGATGATAACAAAGAAAGTTTGAATTTACAAAATATATTTGGAAATTTGATGGTTGATTCAAGTGTGGAAGATAAATCAAAAATTGACCGTGAAGAAGAACAATATCAAAATGAAACAAATGGAGAAAATTCGATTGTTGAAGAGTTGCCAGCAAAAAAAGAATTGCCACGATATGATGTTTCAAACAATGTTAATATTACATTAAATGCTCCAAATAGTACTAAAAGAAAAGATGTTTATAACACTTATTTTAGTTCGCAAGAAATTGAGCCTAGTGGAACAAACAATATTCCTAGCGTAAAACAATATTCTAATAATGTTCATAAAAAAATTATAACAAATGCTACTAACATTGATGACGAAGTAAATTTAGAAGGAATAAAAGTTAGAGAATACGAGAAGATTAACAATAAATTAATAAAAAATTCCAACTATGTTTATATTAATAAATTAAATATGTTTTTAGCCCTTATGTTTTTAGCCCTTGTTTTAATTGAAAGTGCTGTTGGAATAACTATTTTGGCAAAATTAAATAGGTTTGGCGTTTTTGAAATCATCTTTTTTACCCTAGTTATTTTAGGAATGATAACATATTTTATAATTAAATATAAGATATATTTAAACGATAAATATAAGGTAGTTATAAAAAATTTTAATTTAAAATCGAACCTATTTTATACTATTTTAATTTTTGTTGTAAGCGTGGTTATTTTAGTTTGTGTTAATATATTTTTAGGTATGACAAATTATAATATGACAGACTTTGTTTGCCGATTATTATTTGAATTATTAATAACTTTAAATATAGTTATCTACCCTATAATTAAAGCGATTGGCTATAAAAGTAGAATATTTTTAAATTAATAATATAAATAATAATATAAATTAAAAATTTTGTTTAAAATTTATAAAGGAGAAATTTTGTGGAAAATAATGTTGTTTTAAAAGTTTTAAATATAACTAAGAATTTTGGAACTAGAACGGCAGTTAATAATGTGTCTTTTGAAATAAAACAAGGCGAAATTTATGGCTTAATTGGTCAAAACGGTGCTGGAAAAACTACTATTATAAGAATGATTACGGGATTGTGTAAACCAACTAGTGGAAGCGTTTATATTTGTGGCTATAATGTTGAAACGGACTTTGAAAAAGCTATTAAAAATGTTGGTGCAATTATTGAAAACCCTGAATTATATAGTTATATGAGTGGTATGGATAACTTAAAGTATTTTGCTTCATTATATGGAAACATTTCGCAACAAAAACTTGAAAATATTGTTAAAGTTGTTGGAATGGAAAATCGAATAAACGATAAAGTTAAAAACTATTCATTAGGTATGAAACAAAGAGTTGGAATTGCGCAAGCGTTAGTAAATAGTCCAAAACTATTAATTTTAGATGAGCCAACAAATGGTTTAGACCCTAATGGAATTAAAGAAATGCGTATGTTTTTAAAAAGACTTGCCAAAGAAAACAACATAGCAATTTTGATTTCGAGCCACATTTTAGCAGAAATGCAGTTAATTTGCGATAGAGTTGGAATTATTGATAATGGTTTGATTGTTGAAAACAAAACTATGAAAGAATTGCAACAAAAAGTGAATTCAAAAATGCAAATTGCAATTAAAGTCAACTACCCTAACTATGCAGGTAAAGTTCTGTATGAATATTTTAAAAATAGTTCAATTTTCTGCGTTGGAAATAGCGTTATTATTGAAGCACAAGAAAAAGATATTCCACTAATAACTACCCTTTTAATTAAAAAAGGATTATCAATTTATGGCGTTAATACAATTAATAAAAGTTTGGAAGAAATTTTCTTAGATATTGTAAATAAGGGTAAACAACAAAAAATTTTATAAGGGATAAATTATATGATAAAATTAATTAAAGGTGAATTAAAAAAAATATTTTTAAAACCAGCAATTTTTGTAATAACTGCTTTGCTTGTTATTGCTCTTACAGTTTCAGTTTTTATTTATAAGCCAGCCGTTCGTAACGATGCTCCCGTATCTGTTCCTGGTAACACTGTAAACGATGTCTATTCGGCAAGCTTTGGTGCTAGCAGTGATACTAGCAGTTACTACACACTTTCAAAAATCAGTTTAAATGAAACATATATTAAGTCGTCTAACGATATAATTGAGTTTTATTTAAACCAATTAAATGACGAAAATTTAGGCAAAAAACAAGAACTTTTAGATAAGTTACATTCAATAAAAGTTGGCAGTTATTTGTCGTATAAAAATTTTGTTGATGCTAGTAAACCAGACAATGAAGACACTATTGATAATTTAGCCAAAAAAGAAGAAAAACGAAATAAAGTTAAAGAAGAATTACTTGAACTAAATAACTTATATACTACTTATATTAATGGCAATAATGGTTTTTATTATGTGTTAATGAGTAGCAACGAAAAAACTAATTTAGATGTATTCTTATCTTCTTGCTTATCTCGCCCATTCAGCGAAAGTTTAACGCATTTAGCAACAATAAACGAAATAGAAACTGGTCTTAATATGTTTAATAATTTAGAAGATTATATAAACAAAATGGAAAACTTCTCGCCTAAAAAAACTGAACTTGAAAAAGCAAAAAGTAATTTAGATAAATCAGTTGAAAACTTAAATGAAATAGAAAATCAAATAGTAAGTTATAAAAACAATAACGCCCAAGATAAATCTATAGAATCTAAAAAAGAAATAAACAGACTTATCTCTCGTTATGCTTTTGCTAGTGAAAATGCTTTTAACTTAACAGTTTATACAATTAATAGTTCGGCGTTAAATAATTTAGACGATAACGAAATTCAAAACTTATATCAATTTGAAGATGCCGAATATAAAACAAAATATTTAATAAATGAACAAAAAGAAATTTGTGAGTATTATTTAAAAACTAACAAATATGCAAATGAATATGCGAATGCTTTAAGTTTATCTCAAACTTCTAATTTTGAAGCAAATGCTTACGATTTTATGTACTTTGCCTTAGAGATTTGTAGTTTTATAATTATTGTATATATTGTATATTTAGGTGCTACAATGATTACAGGAGAATATGCTGGTGGCACTATGAAATTACTTGCTATTAGACCATATTCAAGAAGAAAAATATTATTAAGTAAACTTCTTGCTACAATTATAGTTGGTGCAATTTCACTACTTATAACATTTATTGTAACATTTATTATAGGTGCAATTTTATTTGGTGTTTCTAGTATGCCAGTGCTTTTAACTTTTAACGCATCAAGTGCCGTTGCTGCTAGTCCAGTTGTTATAATGCTAATTTTATTTATTTGTAAAATGTTGGAAGTTATGTTCTATGCTATATTCTCATTAGCACTTTCTACCCTATTTAAGTCTAATGCTGGAAGTATTATTGTTTCAATTTTGGTTTACTTTGCTTCTTTTGTTTTATCAGTTTTCTCAGCGAATATAGGAATTTTAAAAATCTTGCCTTTTGTTAATACTAACCTATTTATTTACTTTGGTTCTCATCTAACTGGTCAATCAAATTCACTACTTGCTAATATGTTTTCAAGGGTTATAGGCGCAGATATGAACTTCTATATTAGTTTTGCAATCATAACTATTTTCTCAGTAATTATCTATGTTTTAACAAGTGCGTTGTTTAGAAAACGAGATATTAAATAAAACTAAAAATTACTGAAAAATGAAAAAAATTATTATAAAAAATGTTGAATTTTTGTATTAAATTAAATTTAATTTGAAAAAATGCTAATTGATTTATTTTAATTAAAATTAAATATAAAAAAGACTATTCTTTTGTTTGAATAGCCTTTTTTAAAGGTCGCCACCATACCATAAAAGATTATTTTTATGCGATTTTATAATTTTTAACTACTTTGTCAAAACAATCTTTATAGTTTACTTTGTTTATATTATCTTTGCTTACTACATTAATTTCGCCAACCACTACTCCGTCGTTTATAATATAAGCTTTTCCTAAAACATCATTTCTTTTAACTGGGGCTTTTACTTTGTTATTAAGTTCTAATTTAATTTTAAAGTTAGTTTTTTCGCCTTTTTTACTTAAATAATAAAAGTCTTTTTCATAACCTAAATTTACATTGGAATTTTTTGCTCCCTTAATAGTTACCTTGTTAGATATTTCATCATCTATGCCTAAAACCTTTTTGTTTTCGTAATTATTAAAGCCGTAGTTTAATAAATTTGTAGTAATGTTAAATCTGTCTTTTGTAGATTTTGTGCCAATAACCACCGAAATTAAACGCATATTGTTTTTATTGCAACTAGCAGATAAACAATAGCCTGCTTCGTCTGTAAAGCCAGTTTTGCCAATATCTACGCCCTTATATTGTCTTATTAAAACATTTGTATTAACAAGTTCAGTTTTTCGTCCACTTTCGTGAATGATTTCGTCTATCCAAATATTAGAATATTTAAAATATAAATCGTGTTTAATTTCTTCACTTAATAATTTAGCACAATCTTCGGCACAAGAATACTGAGTAATCTCGCTAGGAAGTCCAGTAGCGTTAGCATATAAAGTGTTTGTTAAATTAAGTTCTTTTGCTTTTTCATTCATAAGATTAACAAAGTTTTCTTCTGTGCCACTAATTGCTTCTGCTAAAACTACGCTAGAATCGTTTGCTGATGCAATAATAACGCTTTTTAATAAATCGTTTACAGTGTATTCTTTTCCTGCGTCTAAAAACGCTTGCGAACCTTCCATAGATGCGGCATATTCGCTAACCATAACTTTTTGGTCTAAACTAAGTTCCCCTGCTTGAATTTTTTCAATAGTTAGTAAAGTTGTCATTAATTTAACCATACTTGCAATTTCTAAGTGCTCTGTTTCGTTGTTTTTCATAAGCACTTTTCCAGTGTTGTAATCCATTAATAAATATGCTTTTGCGTCTAAGTTTAATGCGTTTTCTTCGGCAAAAACTGTTAATGTATTTCCTAAAATAAAACTACATAAAAGTGTTATAACTAAAATAAATCCAATCAAAAATCTTTTCATATAATCTCCTTTTAGTTTAGTTTTAGAAATTAATTATTTTTTATTCATAAAACTATAATAAAAGTGTTAGAAAGCATAGGCATTAAAATTATTTCTAATATCAATAATATAAATATAATTATTAAACAGGTTAAAAATATTGGCAAAAGATTTTTTAATTCTTTAAAATAACTGGTGTTGTAGCAAAAATGAATGTTCCTACAAAATAGGCAGATGCTAAACAAAATAAAGGAGTAAATTAAGCCAAACATAACTAGCAAAATTAAACCATAAATAAAACCAAATACGCCGAAAAGTAAAATTATTAAGCAAAAATTAAAAGTTAAACAATAACCTAAATAAAGCATTAAAATGCAAGTTAAATAACTTAAATATTTGTTAAAACATATTAATATTAAAATTAAAGATATTAAAATAAGATTAAAAAATTTTAATATAAAATAACTAAAAAGACTACTAGATTTTTTTATGTAATTTAAAAGTAATTTGTCTGTTAAGTTGTTAAGTGTAAGAAAATCTCTAAACCTAAAATGGCAGATAATTGCAATAACTATTCCACAAACAAAAAAACACAATAAAAAAACTAAAAAGATTTTATTGTTATTGGTGCAATCTAAATAATCTCTTTTCAGTTTGTTTAAAAAGTTTTTCATATATTATTATATTAAATTATTTATTATATAATTCTTTAATTTTATCTACGCACATATAAATAAAATCTTTAGTGGTTGGTGCTTTAATAAATTTTTGATTAAAACACTCTTCCCAATATTTAACATTTCTTTTTTCAAAAGCTTTTTGTATCGCTGTTCTTATATTTCTATCAATGTTAATAATTCCAGTATTATAATTATGTGCTAATACTGGATAACATTCACTATTCAAATAATTATACGATATATTATCTTCTAATATTAAACTAACGCAATCTATTAAATAATTTTTACCTTTATGCGATGAGCATAAATTTAACTTAATTAAAAATTTATTGATAAAACTATCATCGACATTTATATTGTTATTACTGGGTTTTAGATAATAAACATTGTTATTTAAAATATAATTTTTTAAGTTTTTTATTTCAACAACATCAATAAAATCTTCTTTACAAATAAAATTATTACTTAAAATAACAAGTTGAGTTGCTTTTTTAAAAATAGGATTATCTAAAATTTCTAGTGGAAATGTTTTTAATTTCCTAACCCTTTCATCAATAAAAACAAATTTGGGTTTTAATTTTTCTATTTGTGTAAATAGAGTAAAGAAATCGGTTTCTATTAATAGGTTTATACTCGTTTGGTTGCAAATATCTTTTACCCTAATCACAGTATCATAATCTTCGCTTGAAAACAAAATCGCGTTACCTGATTCAGTCATAAAAATATCCTTTGAAATTTTTAAATATTCTTTAATTATTTTATCAAATAAGTAAAGTTTAATAAGTATAAACCATATTTTTGAAAAAATCAAGCGATTTTTACAAGATTTTTTAAAAAAATAAATAATTTTTTACAAAAAGAATTTTTTTATTAAATTTTAATTAATCATCCAGTCTAAATAAAGTCCAAAACCTTTTGTACTATCGTTTATAAAAACGTGAGTTACAGCACCAATTATTTTGCCTTTTTGAATTATGGGACTACCACTCATACCTTGAACTATTCCCCCAGTTTTTTCAAGTAATTCTTTATCGGTTACCTTTATAACCATACTTTTTTCTTTGCTAGAATTTTGATAATTTGTTTTAATAATTTCAATATCATATTCTTTAACTTCGTTTCCGTTAATACAACTTAAAATTTTTGCTTTACCAGGTCTTGCTGTAAGCCTACCACCCAATTCATATTCTCTTTTAGTTGCGTCTTTATATAATTTAGAATTTGTGTCCATATTTCCGTATATTCCAGTAGAAATGTTCTTTTCTATATTTCCTTGAACATTTTTTCCTTGTAAAAACAAGCCTTTAAGTTCGCCTGCTCGTCCTTTTTTGCCTTTCTTTATTCCAATAATGCTACTTTGATATAATTTTCCATCCATAATATCATAAGCATCTTTTGTTCCACTAACATTTATGGAATGACCCAATGCGCCAAATTTTCCGTCTTCTAAAACATAAGTAAGTGTACCTATTCCACTCGCATCATTTTTAACCCATATACCTAATTTGTACTCACCACTTTCAATATCGAGTGCTGGCATAATGTATGTTTCGTACTCTTTATTTTTTCTTATATAAGTGATTTTTGCCCTTTTGTTTTCGTTTTCTTCCCTATTTATTATTTCGGTTATATTATCTATATTATATATAACTTCATCATTTATCTTTAATATTGTGTCGCCAACTTGAAGTGAACTGCCTTTTAAAGTATCTACTAGCCCATTTTTAGTAATTATGCTGTTGCTACCCATTAAAATAACACCTTTTGTATTCAATGTAATTCCTATTGCATTGCCACCAGCATAAATTTTTTGACTATTTGTATTTACATAAAAAGAATTTATGGTTATAACATTAAAAAGTTTAACATCAACTTTTATAAGATTGTTATTATCATTAGCATATACATTATTTTCATTTATTTTTAAAGAATAAAAACCACCAAATATTTTGTTGTTTATAGCGTAATTAATATCATCTATACTTGCGTAAGTTAAAAAATCGGTTGTAGGAATAGGAGCTGTTATGTTAGATAGTAAAAAACTAATTATTAAGACAAAAAAGACAACAAAAATCAGTTTTCTACCTTTTGTTTTCATAAAAAAACTCCTTTCACTCGTATGAAAGTAGTTTAAATAGTTTTTTTAATATTATTCTTTTAACTAGTTAGTAAAAATTGTTAAATAGATTTTTTATAATTATCTAAATATTCTTTAACTTCTTTTGCGTGTGTTATAGTAGCTTCGGTTATTTCGTCAACGCTTAAAAATCTGCAAAGTTCATTTACGGCATCATCGCCAGATAAAACAATGGGCTTTGTTTCAGTTTTTCCATCTTTTTCTATTTTTTTAACTAAAATGTTTTCATCTGCCATAGCACAAATTTGGAATAAATGAGATACAGCGATTATTTGATGATATTTAGATATTTTTGCTAGTTTTTTGCTTGTTGCAACAGACGCTTGTCCACTAATACCAGTGTCTAGTTCATCAAAAATCATAGTTTCAATTTTGTCGTTTTCGCTTGTTAAAGTTTTAATAGCAAGCATAAGTCTTGAAATTTCACCACCAGACGCAACTAAATTTAGTGGTTTTAAATTTTCCCCTAAATTTGCACAAAATAATAAGTCAACGCTATCAGCACCACGATTAGTAAAATATTCTTCAAAGTTTGAATAGTCATAACTATTAAACTTAAATTCAATTTTTGCGTTTGGCATAGAAAGTTCTTTAAGTTCGTTTATTATTTCTTTTTCAAGTTTTACTGCAATATTTTTTCTCGTTTTTGTAAAATTAGTGCTAACTAAAAACGCTTTATCTAGTAGCAACTTTTTTTGCGACTTTAACTTTTCTAATTCTTCACTAAAATTAACTAATTTGTTATGTTTTTCTTTTACATTGCTTAAATAATTGGTTATATCTTCATAACTATTTCCATATTTTTTGTGTAGTGACTTATATAAGTCTAACCTGCTATCTATTTCATTAAAACGATTTTCATCAAAGTCTATATCTAAAGAATTTATAATTTCACTAATTTCGTCATCTAAATCTATGTAAGCAGAATTAACCCTGTCTTCTAATGCTTTTAAACTTTCGTTATATTTTGTAAGGTTGTTAATTTCAAATAAACTTTTTTTAAGTAATGATGAGATATTTACTAAACCTTTGTCATAATATTCCTTAATTAAGTTTAAGGATTCAGCAATCTTTTCACTATTTTTTAGCAATATTAATTCGTTTTTTAATTCGTCTTCTTCATTTTCTTTAATATTAGCCTCAGTAATTTCTTTTATTTGATATTCAAGTAATTCAATTTCTCTTAATCTAAAACTATCGTCCTTATCTAACTCGTTTATTTTCTCATTAATTTGTTTTATTTGATTAAATAAGTCATTAACTTCGCTAAAATCTAATTTAGAAAAACTATCAATTAGTTTTAATTGATTTTGCTTATTTAATAGTGTTAAATTTTCGTTTTGAGAATGAATATCAATTAAATATTTCGTTATATTTTTAATAAAATTAAGTGGAACTGTCTCTCCGTTTAATTTAACTTCGTTTTTTCCATCTAAGTTTATTTTTCTTGAAATTATAAGGCAAGAATCTGGTTCTAAGCCAAAATCATTAAATTTATCTTTTAATTCTTTTGTTAAGTTTATATCAAAAACGCCTTCAACCCTTAAAAAATCTTCCCCCGATTTAATTAGTGTTTTATCGGCTTTACTACCTAATAGCAAATTGATGCTATCTAACAAAACGCTTTTACCAGCACCAGTTTCACCACTTATAATATTTAATTTATCACAAAAATTAATTGTTGCTTCATTTATAAGTGCAACATTTTTTATTTTTAAAGTTTTTAACATAATTTAATTATATAATAATTAAAAAAGAAAAGCAAGTTTATTAAATTAAAATAAAAAAAGCCTTAATTAGTTAAGGTTTTTTAAATAATATTGATTAATTTTTCATAAACGCTTTCAGCATTTGTTTGATTTTCGGTTATACACATAACAGTGTCATCTCCATAAACTGTGCCCATAAGTTTATCTATATTCATTTTATCTATGTAACTAGAAATTCCACTAGCAAAACCTTTTAAAGTTTTTACTACAACTAAATTTAAAGCAATTTTAACACTTATAACAACTTCTTTATAAATGCCAACTATTTTGTTGGAAATTTGTTGCTCGTTAGTTTCTACATAAGCATATTTATATTTTTTGCTATCCGACAAAATTTTAATTAAACCCAATTCTTTAATATCACGAGAAACAGTTGCTTGTGTAACATCAAAATTCAAATTTCTTAAAGATTGAACTAATTCGTCTTGTGTTTCTATTTCGTTTTTTGCAATTATCTCTAATATTTTGTTTTGTCTTAGGGAACGAGCCATAAATAAATTTCTCCTTTAAAATTTATACTTATTCATTAGTAAGTAACATAATTATACAACCTATTTTATAAATATGCAAGCGATTTTGAATAATTATGCAAAAAAATTTTTATAAATATTCAAAAATTTGCATAAACTCGATGTATATTTATACAAACACAATATATAGTACTCC
>CAKVEY010000029.1 GCA_934746185.1 uncultured Clostridia bacterium | reverse complement strand
TTTATTCACCTTTGAATGGTAACAAACTCATAACTCTTGCCCTTTTAATAGCACGAGCAAGTTCTCTTTGATGTTTTGCACAAACACCTGTTTGACGACTTGGTAAAATTTTACCTTTTTCAGTAATATATTTTCTAAGTCTGTTTACATCTTTATAATCTATAACTTCAACTTTATCTGCACAAAAAGCACAAACTTTTCTTTTTTGTTGTTTGTAATTCTTTTTAGGTAGTTTGTCGTCGCCGTCTTCTACAATAACTTTTTTATCAGCCATAATTTTCTCCTTTTATTAATTAGAATGGAAGGTCATCGCCATCATCTTTAATTGGTTCTAGTTTAGTAACTTCTTCTTTTTCTTCAACCCCACCCATTCTTGAACCAACAAATTCAACTTCTTCTGCAACAATTTCAGTTACATAACGTTTTGTTCCGTCTTGAGCATCGTAACTACGAGTTTGAATTGAACCAACTACGGCAGCTTTTGAGCCTTTCTTTAAATATTTATGACAGTTGTCTGCCAAATTTCTCCATACAACAATGTTTAAATAGTCTGTATCTCTTTCACCTTCTGCATTAGTAAATTTTCTTGAAACTGCTAATGTAAATCGGCAAACAGATATTCCACTTGTTGTTTGAGTTAATTCTGGGTCTTTTGTTAAATTCCCAATAATAATTGCTTTATTCATAAAATCTCCTTATACTTTTTTTACAAACATACTTCTAACAACATCTTCTAATAAAAGTAGTTGTTTTTGAATTAAGTTTGGCACATTTGAAGCACATTCTACGTTAAATAAAACATAATATCCTTCATTTTTAAAGTTGATTTCGTAAGCATATTTTTTTGTACCAACTTTTTCAATGTTTTCTACTTTACCACCATTTGCTTCAACTAAACCTTGAATTTTGTTAATCATAGCTTCTTTGGCTTCGTCTAACATACTGTTTGATAAAATAACCATCAATTCGTATTTATTCATTTTTATACCTCCTTATGGACTAATCGACTCTTTCGAGTAAGGAACAGTAAAAACTATTCTATTCAATAATAACATAAAATAAAAAACTTTGCAAGTATTTTTTTACATTTAACAATTTTAGTTTAATTTTTAACACAATAAATAGGTTTTTTATATATTAAATTATGTCTAAATATTTTAGAAGAAATTATGAAAAAATAAAAATTCGTTATGATATTAATGTTTTTAAAACAGGTTGTTATTGCCCTTACTATCCTTCTCCTCGTAAGAACCTACTGAACTATCACATTTAATTACAATATAAAAAAACAAAAAAACTCATTATTTTTATGAGTTTTTTATTTGTTATAAAACATTTAGTTCTTCGTTTACTATTTCGTTTACTGGTTTTATGTTATTATATAACATTTTCATATCTTTATCGAAATTTACTTTACCGATTACTTTTTTACCATCTAAAACATATGGTAACCATAATAAGTCATCTGCAAGCATTCTTTCAAAAGGTATTTCATTTTTATTATACCACGCTGGAATAATCTCTTCTGTTTCTTCAATTTCGCCAGAATATTCGTAGCAATTATATATGTACATTTCCATATTCGCGTGTTCGCCTTTATACCATAAATTGAAATCTATTCTTCCTACTTGTTCATAGTTTATTGGAGTTGCACCTATTTCTTCTTGACACTCCCTAACCATAGCTTGCTCTATTGTTTCGCCTGGGTCTTGTTTTCCACCAATACCATTTAGTGTTCCCTTTGCAAATCCCCTTTTCTTTTCACCTAACAATATCTTTCCATCTTTAATAAATAGCGTTAATGTCGCTCTAATTGTTCTTAAATTTTCCATATTCTTCTCCTTAAAAAAAAATTTGTTTAAGCTGATTAAAAATTAACCTCCTTTACCTAGCAAAAATAACACAGCCAAATTATTGTCGCATTAAATTTTGCCATTCTTAAGAACTTAATCTTCACACGCTTAAACAAACGGAATGGACGAATATTTGTACTATTATATTACCAAATTTTGATTAAAAAGTCAATACCTAATTTTAAAAAAATTAACCTTTTTATAAAAAATCACTTATGAATTTTTAAGTGATTTTTTGTTATTTTTATTTTGTTTTCTTGTTGTTTTTGACTTTTTAGCTATTGTTTTTTTAGTTGATTTTTCTTCTGTTTTTTTCTTTTTTAATTCTTTATTCTGTTGAGATTTTAACTTTTTATCTTGTTTATAGTAGTTTTGAACGCTCTTTTTTATTTCTTTTAATCGTGTTTTCTTCTTTTTATCTTTATATCGTTTAGTTTTTAAGCACTCTTTGTTTACAACACCTTTAATTTTTCGTTTATGTGATTTATATTCGGCTGAACTAAATTTATCATAATATCCAGCGTTAAATTGCTCTATAACTCTCAAATAATCGTTATATACTTTTTTAACAGCATCGTCCCAAGTTACATAAAGGTTATTAAACGCACCATTTTTTATTTTTTCATATTCTTCTTCATTTTCAAAAATTTCTAAAATTCTATTAGCAAATTTTTTAACATCATCGTCAGCAAAAAACGCATCTACTCCTTCTGTGCAAGTGCCACTTGTTACTGCCCCTTTTATAAAAATTGTTGGAGTTTGTTGACTTGCTGCTTCAATTTGCACCAAACTTGAACAATCGTATAAAGATGGAAAAACAAATAAATCGGCTAATCTATAATGTTTTACCATTAATTCTCTATCACAAATTTTACCTGTTGTAATAACATAGTCTTCTAAACCAAATTGTTTTACTCTTTCTTTTAATTCATCTAAATCTGGACCTGTGCCCACAAAAATCATTTTAAATTTAAAGTTTTTTTCTTTTAAAATTTTTAAACAATCAAGCGTAAAGAAAATGTTTTTTATTCGGTTGATTCTACCAACAAAAAGAAGAATTTTTGTGTCTTTATCTATATTGTAATGTTTTCGCAACTTTTCAATTTCTTCATCATTTGAGTAAAATGCTAAATCTGTTCCATTATTTTGAACTTTTGGAAATCTTTCTAATTTATATTCTTTAAAATATACCTTTGCAACTTCTTTATTAACTGCCCAACATTCATAGCAACTATTAAAAACACTTATAACATTTTTTAATAAAATAGATGTTAAAACGTCCGATTTTGTTGCCAAATAAAAATCTTTTTTAAACTGACTATGAAGAGTTGCAACAACCGGAATATTCTTCTTTTTTGCATATTTTACGCCAAGTTTGCCGATAGAAAAAGGCGAATGAATGTGAACAATATCTAATTTCGTATTTTTTAATTCGTCTAAAAAGTCTTTATCTAAACTAGGCATAGGCAAGTCGTAATCTAAAAACGAAAGTGCTAATTTTTTATTGCAACGAACAACTTTATATGGAAATTTACTATCGTCATAATCTTCTCTACCACTAGGAGCAAACACTGTAACATCAGCATAAGAGCATAGCCTTTTAGCATAATTATCTACAACATTTACAACACCGTCTATCATAGGAAAAAACGCATCGGTAAAAATTCCTATTCGCAATTTCTTTTCAATACTATTATCAGTTTTATCTAATTTATTTTCTAAATCGTTTTTCATTAGTTCTATTATACATAATATTTTTGCAAAAAGCAATGTTTAATTTGACATTTAAAAATAATTTGACAAACATATTTAAAATTCATATACTTAAATTATGAATAATTTAGAAAAAACAAGCACAAAACCATTAATATCAATTGTAACCCCTGCTCTTAATTTAGAAAAATATATTGAAAGATGTATAAAAAGCGTAGTTAATCAAACTTACAAAAATTTTGAATTTTTTATAGTAGATAATGGCTCTACTGATAATACTACTAAAATTGTTGAAAATTATGCAAATATTGATAGTAGAATTAAGTTAATTAAATGTGCTACTCGTGGTGTTTCTATTGCAAGAAATTTAGCATTAAAAAATATAAGTGGTGAATACGTTTGCTTTATTGATGGTGATGATGTGGTTGACCCTAATTATATAAACGATTTATATGAAAATTTAATAGAAAATGATAGCGATATGAGTATTTGTTACTATAAAAGACAAAAACATATCAAACAATTACATCATAAAAAAAGTTATAAAACTACTAAAATGGATAATATAGAGGCAATTAAACGCACGATTTGTGACAAAGGTTTTAATGGTGTAGTTTGGGGAAAACTTTTTAAAACAAAACTTTTAGGAGATATAAAATTTGACGAAACTATATCGTTTTCGGAAGATTTATTATTTTGTGTAGAATATTTATATAAATGCAAAACTGTTACATACTTTCCTAAAAAACTTTATAACTATTTTGTTTGCCAAAGTGGAACAGTTATGGGCAAATTTAACCAAAAAAAATTAAGTTGCTTAACAAGTTTAGATAAAGTAATTGAAATTTCAACCGATGAAGATATTATTAATTGTGCAAAAGCGTGGAAAAGCATTTTATGTATTATGCTTATGTATTTTTATCATCGCGATAAAATGAAAGATAGCAAAATAAAAGACTATTTATTAAAAATATTTTTTGAGAATAAAAAATACGTTAAAAAAAATAAATACATTCGCTCGCTTTATAAAAACAACATAGATTTTGTTGGATTTGTTATTAAACACTGGTAATTTGTTACGCTAAATAACCATTTTAGATTACATTTTGAAAAGTTTTTATTAAAAATTAATAGTTAAACAAATTAAAATTAAAGTAAAAAGTAAAATAAGTTGAATAAGATAAATAAAAAATTTTAAAAAGTAATTAAAATTATTTACAAAAAAAGTAGATTTAAGAGATAAATTTTTATCTCTTTTTTACGCTATTTTTTATAAAATTTGACAAAATTATAAATAAAGAATATAATATAATAATATTAATTAAGAGAGATAATATGAATAGCGATAATAAACGATTAAATTATGGAATATTTGCAGGGGTGTTTGGAGTTATTTCAAACTCTATTCTTTTTATAGGCAAAATTATTATAGGCTTAATGTGTGCAAGTGTAACTATTATTGCCGATGCCATAAATAACTTAGCAGATATAGGTAGTTCAGTTATTTTATTGCTCGGTTTTAAATTATCTAATCGCCCTGCCGATAGCGAACACCCATTTGGTCACGCAAGATATGAACAAATTATGGCACTAATAATTAGTGTGGCTATTTTAATGATTGGAGCAATATTATCTACAACTTCCATAGAAAAATTGATTTCAAACGATAAAACAATAGTAAATTCTGTAACTTACATAGTACTTTCACTTGCAATAGTCATAAAATTTATTCAAATGTTAATTTATGCTAATTTTGCTAAAAAAACAAATAGTATGTCTTTAAAAGCAAGTAGCGTAGATAGTAGAAACGATTGTTTTACTACCCTATTTGCACTAATTGCTATGATTATAATAGATTTAGTTAAAGATATTCCATTTAGTGTAGATGGGTTGTTTGGATTAATTATTTCTTTATTTATTATAATTAACAGCATTAAACTTGTTAGAGAAACAATTAGTCCACTACTTGGCGAAAAACCAAATGAAAAACTAATTTTAAGTATAAGAGAAAAGATTTTAAGTTATGATAAAATTTTAGGCGTACACGATATGCTACTACATTCTTACGGCGTAAACAACTATATTGGTTCGGCACACGTAGAAATAAACGGGAATTACAATTTAATTAAGGCGCACAATTTAATAGATAAAATTGAAAGAGATATAAAAAATGAATTTAACATAAAATTCAGTATTCACTTAGACCCTTTACAAATAGGCAACAAACAAGTAGATAGAAATAAAGAACGAATAATCTCGCTTTTACAATCGTTAGACGAAGAAATTACTATACACGATTTTAGAATTGAATTTGAAAAAGATTGCAACAAAATTTTATTTGATGTTGTAGTCCCTTACGAAAAAAATATTAATTTAGACGAAATTTACTTACTTTTAAACGATTATTATAAAAAATATAAGAAAAAATATTTGTTTATAATTAACCTAGATAAAAAATAAAAATTTTTCAAAAAGGGTATTTACAAAACTCTAAAACTATGGTACAATAAAGCCAAACAAGGAGAATTTATGAAAAACGAACAAAAAAAATTAGAAGAATTAATGTACTTATCTTTAATAGGAAAATTTGTAGATATTCAATTAGTTAATCAACAAAAAATTGCTTGTTTTAGTACTGCTAACAGAAATGAAAAAAATGTAGCACCTATTTATTTAACTGGCACTGATGTTGCTTCCGATAATGTTTTATTAAGAAGAATTTCTACTTTTGAAAATAAAATTTTTGATGAAGAATATTTAGATGGTTTAAAAAATTTATCTACTATAGATGACAAAGTTTGCTTAATTAAAAGAATGAAAACTTTTACAAACACTTTAAAAACAGAAAAAGATAAACGAACTGTTTTAAGTAACTTTAAAACTAACACAAATAAATTATATAAAGCTGAAATGATTAGCGAAGATGAATTAAGAATTGTTGACGAATTTGTTAATCACCAATTTGGAAAAGATAAAAAATCTGCTCCTACTTTAAGAACTTATGAATTAAAATAATTTTTTAAAAATTAACATAAACATTTTGCTTTTTAAATAAATTATGATAAAATGTTTATGTTAAGGAGAGATTATGAAGCAACAATTTGTTTTCCCAGCAGTGTTATATTACGACGAAGATAGTTCAAATTATGCTGTTGCGTTTTACGACTTAGATGTGTTTACTGAAGGAAACACAGTTGAAGATGCTTTTAAAAGTGCAAAAGATTATTTAGAAGCATATATTAAATTTAGTATGCACTTAAATAATGAAATCGAACTTGCTACTAGTTATGTTGTTGTTAAAAATGAACATACAAACGAAATAGTTTTACTAGTAGATGCCGAAGTAGATGGCGAAGAAAACGAAAAAAGTTTTAATGATGATATATTTGACGATTAAAGGGTTATCCCTTTTTTTGTTTTAATTTTAAAAATTGATTGACAAAACTTTAAATAAAAAATATAATTTATGTAGAGAAACGATATATAAGTTTGAAGAGTAAGTTTAAAGCGTTTTAAAGAGAATGGTTATCGTGGGCTGTAAATAACCTAAAATGGCTAAACCGAAGGTAGCAAACGAGTTCAAGTGAAGAAGAATAGTAGAACACTTGCGAAATGAAAAATGCGTTAGTTTTAAAAGAGTATAAAGATAAGGTGGTACCGCGATTATTCGCCCTTATAGTAACTAAATACTATAAGGGTTTTTAGTTTTTTTTAAAGGAGAAATTTATGTTAGACGGAAAATATAATTTTTTAGAAAGCGAAAAAAAATGGCAAGATTATTGGGAAGAAAATGATATTTATAAATTTGAAGAAAATAGTAATAAACAAACTTATTCAATAGATACTCCCCCACCAACTGTAAATGGTAAAATACATATGGGACATTTATCTTCATATATTCATATTGAAGATATTGCTCGTCATCATAGAATGAAAGGTGAAAATGTTTACTTTCCTTTTGGTTTTGACGATAACGGACTTCCTACCGAAAGATATGTTGAAAAAACTCATAAAGTTAGAGCATACGAAATGCCAAGACAAGACTTTATTAATCTTTGTTTAGACACTACTCACGAATTGGAAAAAGAATTTCACGCACTATATAAAAGTGCTGGTTTTTCAGCAAATTTAAAAAACACTTACTCTTCAATTAGCAAAAACACTCAAAAAATTAGTCAAAAATCTTTTATAGATTTATATAATAAAGGTTACATTTATCACGCAGAAAGTCCTGCACTATGGTGCACTGAATGTCGAACTGCTGTTGCACAAAGTGAACTTGAAGATAAAGAACTTGAAAGTACTTTTAACTACTTAAAATTCTTTATTAGTGGAACAGAAGATTATGTTGTTGTTGCAACAACAAGACCAGAAATGCTACCTGCTTGCGATTGCGTATTTATAAATCCTGATGACAAAAAGAATGCTTATTTATTAGGTAAAAAATTAGTCGTTCCACACTTTAATTTTGAAGTTCCCGTTTTAAGCGATGAACTTGTTGATATGGAAAAGGGTTCTGGCGTTGTTATGTGCTGTACTTTTGGCGATACAGTAGATAAAGAATGGCAACGAAAACATAATTTAGAGATTAAAGAAGCGTTTAATAATGCTGGTAGAATGACTGAACTTGCTGGCGAATTTGCTGGAATGAAAATAGTTGACGCAAGAAAAGCAATTATAGAAAAATTAAAAGAAGAAGACTTATTAATTAAACAAGATAATTTAACTCACGCTGTTTCTACGCACGAAAGATGTGGAACTCCTATTGAAATTGCTGTAAAAAAACAATGGTTTATTGATGTTCTAAGTCATAAAGAAGAATTAATTAAAGCAGGCTACGATTTAAACTGGCACCCTGAAAATATGCGTGCAAGATTTATTAACTGGGTAGAAAACTTACAATGGAACTGGTGTATTTCTCGTCAAAGATTTTATGGTGTTCCATTCCCTGTTTGGTTCTGTAAAAATTGTGGCAAAATTATGATAGCCGATGAAAGCGAACTACCAGTTGACCCATTAGTTACAAAACCTAATAAACCTTGTAGTTGTGGTTGCACTGAATTTGAAGGTGAAACCGATGTTATGGATACTTGGGCAACAAGTTCTTTAACTCCACAAATTAGCACTGATTTATTTACTAAAAAGGGCTTAAATGATGATATGGTTCCTATGAATTTAAGACCTAATGCACACGATAATATTCGTGTTTGGGACTTTTACACCGTTGTAAAAAGTTTATATCATTTTGGAAAACTTCCTTGGAAAGACTTAATGATTTCTGGTTATGTAACAAGTACTGATGGTAGCAAACTATCTAAAAAAAGTGGCAACGGAAAAAATAGTCCACAAGATATAATTAAACAATATTCTGCCGATGTTACAAGATATTGGGCAAGTAGTTTAAGTTTAGGTAAAGACACTGCTTTCTCGCTAATTCCTTTCGATAGTGGTAAAAAACTTGCAAATAAACTTTGGAATGCTTCCAAATTCGTTCTATCTTTCTTAGATGGCTATGAACTTAAAGAAGTTGAATTAAATTCAATAGATAAATGGATTTTAGAAGAATATAAACAACTTTATGTAAACTTTATTAAAAACTTAGATAACTATGATATCGCCTTAGCACTTAGTAGTTTAGAAAAATTCTTTTGGAATTTCTGTGATAACTATATAGAAATTGTTAAAAGACGACTTTATAACCCAGATATTTATGGTAAAAATGGTCAAGAAAGTGCACAGTATGCTGTATATATTGTTTTACTTGGTATGCTTAAAATGTTTAGCGTATTTATGCCACATTTAACAGAAGAGATTTATCAATCTTATTTTGCTGAAAAAGAAAATTGTAAGTCTATCCATATTTCTAAATACTTAAATATTGGCGAAAATGTTGACAAAGCATTATTAAAAGATGGTGAATTATTAACTCAAATTGTTAGTGATATTCGTGGCTATAAAAGCGAAAATAAAATTTCACTTAAAACAATCATATCTAAATTAGATATAACATTAGATAAAAATGCAATAGAATTTATAAAACAAAACGAAGCTGACCTATTAGGTGTTGGTGGACTACAAAAAATAAATTACATTGAAGGCGAATATAATCTAACCTTTGGTGAGATTGTCCCTGATGAAAACAATTAAACAAATAAAAAGAGTTTGAAAGATAACTCTTTTTTTATATAAAAAATGTATAATTTACTTATTAAAGTTAAATATTAATGTATGAAAAAATTGAGTTTAATTATAGTTTTTATTGTTTTTTTTGGTGCTTTTTTCTTAACTGGTTGCACTCACGAAGTTGTAAATTTATATATTTATAAAATGCCAAATAAGTTAGTGTATAATTTAAACGAAGAATTAGATTTAAGTGGTTTAGAACTTAAAGGAATTAAAACAGATAGTGCCTTAACTACTATTTACAATAGTTCGGCTAATTTTAAAGGTTTTGATTCAACAACTAGTGGTAAAAAAGAAATTACTGTAAGTTACGGCAAATTCACTACAAGTTTTACAGTTTTTGTTGCAAATAAAATAGTCGATAGTGAAGAAAATTTAGTTACAACAATAAATAATGCAAGTGATGGCGATATAATATTAATTAAAAAAGGTGAATATAACCTTACTTCTCCCCTTGAAATAAACAATAAAAACTTAGTAATTGGGGGCGAAAGTGCTGACAAAACAAAACTAAATGGTTTTGTTATTATTGGTGGTTATTATAATGATGGAAATATCACTTACTCTAATTTAAGTGAAAATATATCTATAATTGGAATAAGTTTAAATACAAAAAGTACAATTAAAAATAATGTCATATCGTTTGACGATACAAAATATAACTATCTTCTCGCTGGTATTAACGCTGAAAGTATTAAAGGACTAAAAGTTATTTCTTGTAAATTTACTGGCTTTGCTACTGCAATTAAAATTAAAGATGTTGAAAATTCTTTTATTTGTGGAAATAGGTTTACAAAATTATATGTTGGTGGAATTGAAGTAACGAATAGTATAAAAAATTCAACCATTAGCAAAAATATTATAAATAACATTGGTAAATCGGTAGTTTATGTAAACGATGACAACGAACAACAAAATATATTTGGAATTAAACTTGCGTTTAATGAAGAAGAAAATGTAGGCGTTTCTCTTTATAAAAATTCTATTAGCAAAATTGCAATTAAAGATACAAAACTTAATTTTTTAAACAAAAAAGCCGAAGGTAAATTCTCCGGACTTAATTATATGTATAATAGTGGTGCAATTATTATCCATTCTTCTGGCAAGAATAATCTACAAACTACTGGTCTTTCAATATTTTATAATTCTGTTGGTTCAACACTAAACAATATTTTATATTCAACTAATGAATTAGATGTTATAAATTCTAGTAGCGTAAATTATATGTCATTCTAGCACTTTTTTACAATAACTCCACACGCTATTTTAGTTCCACTATTCCCTGACGGATTAGTGCGAAAATCATCAGCGTTTTGGTGAATCATTACAGTTTTGCCGATTATATCTAATATGTTAAATCTATTAGTTAAATTTATGCTATAAGCATAACCATCATTAGACAAAATTACTGGTAAATCACCCATATGATTGGGGTGATTTTTGTTTTCTGGGTTTAGATGCCCTGTGTTTTCAAAATTCCCATCTGCATCTTGGTTGCAGTTATCACCATTATGAATGTGCATAGCAAAAAACTCACCTGTTTCATTTTCTTGTGGTAAACCTTTAATTTCGGTCAAAACCAAAACTCCCTTATTTATTTTATAAAATTCAACTTTGCCTTCTATGTTTGGAAAATTTTTATTACCTTGTATATAACTTATAGCATCTGGGTAGTGCGAATTTATGTAATTTAGATAAGTTTGTTGCGATTGTGTAAATATATTTATCATATTGCTCCTTTTTTCTTTATTTTTATATGAAATATATCATATTTTGGTTAATTTATTTGGAAATTTTTGTCAAATTTTGTATAATTAATTATATGAGTAAGACAGCATTGAAAATTACGATTACCTGTATCATAATTTTATTAGTATTATCCGTGGTTGGATATTTTATATTTAGTTTAACTAATAGCAATAATATAAAACTTAAAGATTTAATTCTATACAAAGACAGGCTAAGTTTAGAAATCGGTGAGAAAATTAATTTGAATGAACTATATTCAATTTACCCTAATAATGCAAATGCTAATGTTATGTGTTTAGTAGTAAATACTAGTTATGCTAATATTAGTAATAATAAAATTTTAACTGCAAAATCTTGTGGTGATACAAAAGTATTGTTGAAAGTTAGTGATGGAACTACATTTATAGAAAAAGATATTGATGTTTCTATAACCGAAAAGGCAACTTTGCCAGATAACTTTTATTTTGAAAAAGAAGTTATAAATATTAATTTAGATAATAATTCAACTTATAATCCAATTATATGTTATAGTGAATATAACACCTTGCCAGTTATCACCTATTCTAACGAAAATATTTGTAGTTATAACTATGTTAATGGCTTAATAACTCCAATAAATGCAGGTGAAACAATCGTTACTGCTACTTTTAGTAATAAAGAGAGTACAATAACAAAAAGTTTTAAAGTAACAATAATTGATAATAAATCTTATTTAATTACTAATTTAGAAAAAGATGGTGAATACTATATTTTAAACACAACTCAAAGTAGTATAAACAATATTGAAGTTTTTAATAGTGATGGTAGTTCATCTAATATAGATGTGAATGCCATTATTTTAGAAAATGGCAATGATACACAAATTATTCAAACAGAATTTAATAATGTTTTGTTATTTACAAGCAACTATGGTGAAAGTATTATAAAAATTAGTTTAAAAGACGATGATAATATGTATGTTTTAATAAAAATTATTGTAAAGGAGTAAAAAATGGAAGATTGTATTTTTTGTAAAATAATTAAAGGCGAAATTAAAAGCGATATTTTATACGAAACTGAAAACTTTGTTGTAATTAACGATATATCTCATATGGCTAAAAAACACTATTTAATTATACCTAAAACTCATTTTGCTTATATTAACCAAATGGACGATAAAAAAGCTAACATAATTAGTGAAATTATGTTAAAAATGAAAGATATTGAAAAAGCACTAAATTTAGAAGATGGATATAGATTAGTAATTAATCAAAGAGAAAACGCTGGTCAAACAGTTAATCACTTGCACATTCACGTTTTGGGTGGAGAAAGACTAAGCGACAAATTTAACTAAACTTTTTAAACAAAATTTTTTAAAAATAATTGACTTTATTATAAAATAATGCTATTATAATAAAGTTATATGCGGGTGTAGCTCAATGGTAGAGGTCCAGCCTTCCAAGCTGGCCGCGTGGGGTCGATTCCCATCACCCGCTCCAAATTTAATTTTATTGTGTTATAAAATTTTACTA
>CAKVEY010000028.1 GCA_934746185.1 uncultured Clostridia bacterium | reverse complement strand
GAGTAGAATCGTTAAAATAAAAATGTTTATGTAGTGTCTTCGAGCAAGCCATTTAATCCAATCTATTTTTTGTTTTTTCTTTTTATCTGGATTAACAAAAAGTCCTTTTAGCCAATTTATAAATCGGCTTTTCTTTTTTTTAGGCTTTATCATAGGCTACCTATTTTCAATTACTATGTTTAAAACTCTGCAAGTATCAACTCCCAAAAAGGATTTTTTACAATACAGGGTTAAGTTTTTGATTTCATATTTCCAATCTTGCCATTCTCGTGAAGTTATACTTTTTGTATTTTTATCATATTCTGTCATATTTCCAAAAACTCGTCGTGGATTATTAAAATCAATCAATATATCAGTAAATGTGGCAAGTGAGCCGACTTTATCTTTATCGATAATTAATTCTCCTGAGCCTTTGTTTAATGTGGTTTGATATAAAACTTCTTTAATTTCTATTTTTGCTGTATTATTCGTTTGGTTTATAATTGTTGATGTTTTTGCAAATTTTATATTTAAATTTTCGCCAGTGTTATTAATATAATTTATAGTAAAAGTATGATTTTTAATAATATAGCCATAGACATTTATACATTTGTTATTTGAAAAATCTAATTGACTTAAATTTGTTATATCTTCAATTTTATATGATACATCTGTTTGTTCCATTTCGGTTAAACCCCAACCTGTAAAAATTTCATCATTTTTAATTTCAGGTGAGTATAAATTATCGGTTAAATTATTATAAGATATTAATTTATAACTATCACCATTTAGGTAGTAATGAATTAAAACATTGTTATCTGGCTCAAAAGGGGCTGTAACTTCTATTGAAGGAGTGTAATTATCTTCGATTATTTTTAAAATAAAACCATTTTTAGCAATGTAACTAGTCCACAAACTAATTGCTTGCTCGCCATTTTGTGTGGTAAAAACAATTTTAGTACCTTCTGTATAGAAGTTGATTTTGATATTTAATGTGTCAGTTAATAACTCTTTGTCTTGTGTAGAAATAAAAGTGTTTGTAAAATTAGCATTTATATATGAATAATCGCCGTAAACTCGATTTGCTTGAATATTATTAATAGTAACTGTGTATTTTTTTGTTCTGTCAAAATTGCTTACAGGTTTGGCGTTTGCTGTTGCAAAATACTCGTTTTCGTTTGCGCCAGAATTAGTAAATAACAGGGCAGTGATGTCATATTCAAAATCATTTATTTGAACAATCTCAGGTTCAGTATAGAAATAACCTATAATTGCATTTTTTATATTAAGTTCTCGCCATACATATACAAACGAAAACAAACCTAAAATAAGTATTATTAAAGAAGTTATTATTCCAGTTCTTTTGTAAATATCACTCATAAAGTCACCTCCGTTAATACATCACCAGATTTTGTGTAATATTTTGTAACGCCGAGTTTACTTAATAGACTGTTTTGTTTTATATCACCTAGTACAACATTTATAGATTGTAAATAGTCTAAATCTAAAACTAATATATAATTTAACTTTTCTTTTTTGTATGTGTCATAACATCTTTCACTAATATCAAATTTATGTTTATTAATTGTTTCGTCATAAGTGAATTTACAATCATTTTGTGATAGATAGTAAATAGATTTGTCGCTAAAATGTCCGTCTAACAAACTAGCGCCGTTTATAGTCCAGTTGGTGTTATATTTTACTTGGTTAAAAATACTATCGGTTGCAGTTTTAGCGCCAGAGGTATAGTGATTTACATCAATATAACAATAGTTAAAAACTTCGTCTTGGTTAGTTATATTTTCGTATTGATTGTTTTTAAATTCTTCAACTTTAAACATATTTTTAAATTCAAAAGTGCGATAAAAGTGCCCAATAGGGATAGTCTTAACTTTTTCATATATGTTTTGAACGAATAAACTTAAACTGCTGCGATAAAGTCTCGTAATAAATAGTTCTTGTTCGCTTTTTGAAACATTACAATCAAAACTAAAACGATAAATTTTCCCATCAATTTGTAAACGAATTGCTCCCAAGTCATCAAAAGGTGTATCAACATTTTTATAACTCAAATTATCAGTTTCGGAATAGAAACATAATTTACCTTGTTTTTCATTTTTTTGACCAAGCCCACCACTTAAAAATGTGTAGATTTGTTTAGTTTCCGTAGGAATAACAGTTATCCACCATTTCTTGCTTGTATATCTAAAACTATCATCGTAATTTAATTTGTTAAAATCTCCGATTATTTGAATACCAAAAGAAACGATTTCTTTTGCGTTAGTGTCACTATAACCTGTTAATTTAACTTCAAAAAGTTCTTCGCCCGAATTATCCTTATTTTCGTAATACGAAACTTGTGCCACACATACCTTGCCATCAACATTTTCTAATGGTCCCATATTTGAGACTAATTCAGTTTTCTTTTCAGGTGCAAGCCATTTTAAATAAACAAACATTCCCATACTTGCTAGGCATATAATCATTACAATAATATAAAGAACGCTTATTAATCCGGATAAAAACTTATTCATTCTTGCTCCTCCTTTTGTTTTGGTATTTGAAAATAAGTAAGTAGTGACATAGTATCGAGTTCATAGAGCATATATTGACAACTTAAAACTTGTTTAGCAAAATCCCGGGAGAATGGGAAGGTGCGATTCTCTTTTTCTAAATCATCAAACACTTTATCTATGTATTGGAGCTCTATCTTAGGTTGTGTTCCATCTAGTTTTTTTGTCCCTTTTTCGACCAAACAAACAATGGCAGTATTTAAAACAATATCGCCATATTTTTCTTTTATTTGATTGATTTTTTCTAAATTTTTAATATCCATTTTATTTACCCCCACAGAAATTTGATGATAATATATCAACTGCACATTGCCAACATATTTTGTAGGTTCTAGGTATTATGTTAGGTGATAATACAAACCTAGCGACTTTTGGTTCGATTTTCTTTCCACAATGGTCGCAAATATCGGTTTTATCTTGTCTTAATATGCTTAACTCTTTTTTCCCCATTTACTTTATACCTCCGTACGCAATTTTTTATGTTTGATTCAATTGGTGAGTGGTTGACCTTTCAGCCTTTTTATATAACTTTTGAATGGAGTTATTAACCATTTTTGTAAAATAAAAATTGGATAATTATGTTTAAAAAATTTGATAAAATGTTTGTTTTAAAATAAATTTAATTTTGTTTGGAGCATAAGCCGATTAAGGCAACCACTCATAATATTGCTCCAAAGGTTATTTATTTTTTAATACTTAGGCACTTTTTTCTTTGCCTTTTTCATTTTGTCAATAATTAAATTGTCTTCATTAAATAAATGAATTAAAGAACAATCTTCTGTTAGCGTAAAGTAATCTTTTTTGATTTTTATAACTATTATTTCGTCTTTAAAATATGTAATTTTAAAATCAAAACAATCCAATCTCTTTAATAGAACTTTATAAAAGTTTCTATAAAATTCATAATCTATATTTGGTGAAATGCAATTATTCTTTTTAAGTTTTTTATAAGATAAATCGATTTTTAATTCATAATACGCTACAAAACACATTATAAAAAAGCCTACTAATGCTAAACTTAACAATAAATTTAAAACACCACCTTCATTAGCGCTCATTACTTCACCTCATTTTCGTGGAATAGTTTTAAACTATTTGCGTTGCTTGCTGGTAATTGATTTTTTACGCAAAACATAACATAATTAAATAATTTTTTATCTTTAATTTCTAATGCTCTAACTAACATAACTTCCTCCTTTTTTTAGGTTAATACCTATAATCAATGATTTTAATTTTTTTAAATTGTTTAGGTTTAAGGTTATCGGTTTATCTTTTGGTGAATCTAAAAAATATGCAAAGTATTTTTTATATCCTAACTTTTTATTTTCTAACTTGTTAATTTCCCAACCACATAAACGACATACTGGGGAATAAACTGTTTTAATTAACTCTTTATTCTTCATTTGGCTGCTCCTTTTTGAAATATGGGAACATACTAACCAAATAACCATTACAGAAAAGACAGTTCATTAATTCAATCGCTTGATTTTTCTTCATTGCTAAAATTTCTAAACCTTCTTTATCAATTTCTTCTTCGGTTTTCATAACAAAAGTTTTTTGACAATAGTTGACTTCTGTAATATATTTAATAGTTTTTTTATTTGTTTTTAAATTAACAAATCTAATCTCTATACCATAGGTAAAATCTTCAAACAATTCAAACATTTTTTTGCTCCTTTAATTTAAAATGTGTTTAACGAAATTGGTTGCAGAATCAACACTTGGAAAACTATAATAGCCTTGTTCCCAATAACCAGTTGTTTTGTCATAACCAGACCCAACAATGTAATCTTTTATTTCTTCTCTATATGCAATCACATAATCAGTTTTTTGAACCTTAATAATCTCCTGAATAGAGTAACCTTGCTTAGTTTTTTTGCTAAAATCACCTTTAATTGGTTTACCAGCTTCGTCCAGTCCAAGCAAAGCATAAAGTTCTTTGTTTCGTTCGGCTGGTGTTTTTTCTATTTCTTCCATTTTTTTGCTCCTTTAAATAAAATTTATATATATAAACTGCCGTAGCAGGTTATATCGTTTTAACATCTGGGTTCTTTTCTTTTTGATTTTTAGTTTCAATAATTGCGTACACTAATTCTTCAATCGAACAATTTAGAACTTGTGCAAGTTTTGGTAGTTGCTCAACTGGTGGCGTTCGTGTACCTTTTTCCCAGGAGGAAATCGTCCTTTGACTTAAAAATAATTTTTTTGCAATTTCTTGTTGGGTCAGTTCTAATCGCTTTCTAGTTTTTTGTAAACTTTTCATTTATAGTCCTTTTTGTAGTAAATATATAATTAATATATTCTTTTTAGACCATAATGTCAACTATTTTTTTATTATTTTTTAAAAAAATACTACGAAATGTGGTATTATTTTATTAAAGGGGGTAAAAAATGCTTAAAATTAGAGAATTTAGATTAAAAAAAGGCTTAAACCAAACTGAACTAGCGAAATTGTTGGAATTTGGCCAGCACGCAGTGTCCACATGGGAAAAAGGTACACGAGAGCCAGATATAACTACATTAAAAAAACTTGCAACAATTTTTAATTGCTCAGTAGATGAAATAATAGATTTTAATAACACGGTAGAAGAAAAAAAAGAACCCGAACAAATCGAGTCCGTTATAGGTTTTCAATCTCAATCACATAAAGAGTGCATAGAATTAATCAATCAATTAACAGAAAGTCAAGCACTTAAATTATGTGGATATATTGAAAGAATGCTAGAAGATGAGCAAAACAAAAAAGAAAAATTAAATAAAGGAGAAAATTAAAATGAAAAAAATACTAAAAATTTTATGCCTTATTAGTTCTGTTCTAATAATGTCACTGTGTTTAGGTGGTTGCTTATTTAATTCTAATACAGGTTCAAACAATCAACCTGATAATAATGATGATTGGCAAGAAATTACAACTGGGCCCGATTCTTTAAACTTTACTATTTCAAAAGTAACATTAACAGAAAATGGAGTTTTTAGAAAAACTTATGAATATAAAATTTATTTAAAAATTTACAGTTATCAGTCGTCTTTTTATGTTCAATCTTCAAACATCTCATTAGGTTTTAAACTTAATGGTGTTGATTATACTTTTAGTAAAACTCCCAAATTTAATAATGATAGTAGTTCAGTTTATGTAGAAAAAAATAACACAACATCTACTGTATTATCAATGGTTGTTGGTAGTGATGATTATAATCGATTTAAAAATTCAATTATAGTTGTAAGATATAAAAGTGAAGTTGTTTGTTCGGCCCAAATGAATTAACCAAATTAAAACAAATATTAAGGAGAAATTATGAATACAGAAGAAAAAAATTTTATTTAACATAGCAGAAGTATATTTAACAAATTCCAAACAAATGGAATTGTTCACGCAAGCTTGCCGGGAGAATGCGAAAAAACTTTTTAAATTTTTAGGCGCTTGTGATTATGAAGATGACAAAGTAAATGATAGGCGAAACGCTTTAACATTGTTAAATTTTAATGAAATAAAAGAGCAAAACTTTAATATTCAAAAACAAAAGGAGAATATTGAAGAAATGCCAATACAATTAAAAAAAGGTGGAATCAGGTTTAATTCCACAAAAAATTTATATGAAGTTAGATTACAAATAAATGGTATAAGAAAATCATTTTATAGTATAAGTAAAGCAGAATGTATAAAAAAAGCGAATACCTTTTATACAAAAACTTTAAAATCAATCAAATTACAAAATAAAACCACAAATAACAATTCTTTACAGAATGTATTAATTAATTATGAAAATAAAAACATTGAAACTCAATCTTATAAATCAATGCAATTTTACAAATGGCTAGATATATGGTTAGAAGAATATAAAAAAAATATTAAAAAAAACTCATTAAGAGAACTGCGAAGTAACATAGAACAACATCTAAAACCTATATTTGAAGACAAACAACTAAATCTAATCAAAGCAATAGATGTTGATATGGCACTAAATAAGATGAAAAACAGCAGAACCAAAGAAACTACTTATTCTATTTTCTATAATAGTTTAAAAACTGCTTACAATAAAGATTTTTTAGACAAACCAATTCACGAAAGAATAGAAAAGATAAAGTATATTAGAGGTCAGGGTAGATGTCTAAATGAAGACGAAAGAATAATATTTTTAAATGCAATAGAAAAATTGCCATATAGAAATTTATTTAAATTTATATATTTAACCGGTGTTAGAAAACACGGTGCTTTAAATTTAAATAAAGATAATATAAATTTTCAAAATGAAACAATAGAAATTAAAGAAACTAAATCCAAAAATGGTTATAGAATATTACCATTTTTTAATGGCGTGAAAGAAATATTGGAAGAACAAATAAATTTAAACGTCGATAGCGAAAAAGTATTTCAAGTAACTGATAGACAACTTAAAAATAATTTGAATGAATTAGAAAAATTATGTGGGTTTAGAGTTCGATTAAAAGATTTAAGAACAACATTTGCAACTAGATGTATTGAAAAGAAAATAAGTGATAGCTTAATAATTAAATGGATGGGACACGCAAATATATCAACAACAAAAAAATATTATATTAAAACAACGGAACAATACGAAAAAGAACAGTCTAAATTATTATAATAATTTATAAATTCTTTTAGTACCCCATTTAGTACCCCATTTTTTAATAACTATAAAAAATATAGTGCTATATTTAGTATGTAATTACTAAAAACAGCACTATATCTAGGAATGATGGCTCCCCAGGTAGGATTCGAACCTACGACCTATCGGTTAACAGCCGAGTGCTCCACCACTGAGCTACTGAGGAATATTTATTAAACGAGTTTATTTTAGCACTAAAACAAATGTTTGTCAACAATTTTTATTAATTTTTTTAAAATTTTTATTTTATTTTTAGATATTCTATTCTTAAATATTTTTCTATGTGTCTTTTTAGTGTATAAAGTTGAAATTTTGTCACAAAATATATTAAAAGGGGGAATTATGGAGAATAATCAAAGAAGAATTTTATTAAATATGGCATATTTTACTTTAATAGGCCTAGCCATAGTGGCGTGCGTATTTTTTATTTTAAGAGTTTCTTTTAGCAATATGCTTTTATATGTAAAAATTATTTATTATATTTGGGCTGGAATACTTATTTTAAATTTGGCTTTTGATATTATTTGCACAATCAACAAAAATTGGAAGTTTATTTCGGGAATTATATTCTTTATTTTAACATTATTATGTGTTGTTATGGCAGTAGATGTTTTCTTTATGCAGGGGGTTACTTTTAAGGCAATAACTAGCGTAGAAATCACTTACTTTATTAATATTAGTTTAAGCTTTATGCCTATTTATTTAGGAGTGTTCGCTTTCTTGTTTGGAGAAAAACTTGTTAATTTTGACAGAATGTAATTTTGCTGATTGAAGTTATAAAATTATGTTTTGTTTAAGTGCCTTGGGTAGCCGTAAATAGAAAAACTTTCAATGTTTTACCTACAAGATTTAATTTATAAAATATGCGCATTAAACTATTAATAATAAATTTTTTTTAAAAATTATGTTATTTATTTGACTTTTTTATTTTTTTTTTAATAATATTATTAAAAAGGAAGGTAAATGGTGATGGTTAAAAATAAAAAATTAAATGCGAAAGAACAAGATATTTTTGATTGTCTTCGTTATGACGAGAATGGCAAGTTCATTAATGAAAATACTGAAATAATAAAAGATGAAAAAAACAAAGTAGCATCATTAATTAATAGATATCCTGATGGACATATTGATAAAGTTGTTATAAAATTAAGAGATAAGAAGAATTAATATGGGAAAATATGTAAATGAAGATTCAATTATTGAAATTGATAAAGAAAATGGTATAGTGAAAGTTATCAATCAAATTGAAAATGGAAGCACATATATTAATGTTATATATTTAAGAGAAAAAAAAGAACAAGAAACGGATGAAAATTTAAAGGAAAAATAATTATGGGTAAAAAAGAGGCAATTAAAGAATTAAAACAATGGGCTGAAGAAGAATTCCCAGGTCAGGAAGCAGCATATATTGCTATAGAGTCTATTCATACAAGTGGTCAACAAAATTATGCTATTTATTCGGCAGATGATAATAAAGTAATACAAGAGAATGATTACAAAAATGAAGATGAAGATAAAAGAAAAGAGAAAGAATATTTACTTGACTAGGAGAATAAAATGGAAGAATATATATTAAAGGATAAGGAATATTTTATAGGTTCAACGTTAGAAACTATAGAATTATTTAAAACTAAACATCATATCGTAGAAAAAACAAAAATGGTTGCGAAACATCCAAATGGAGAAGTTAATATTGCATACTATGACCCCAAAACTAATATTATTACGCAATATAATTGTGTAACCAGTGAAAAACCTCAAGGTTCTTCAGTTTTAAAATATAAATTATATGAATAAAATTAAAGAGTTAAATTTTAACTCTTTTTTATTTTGTTTGACAATGTGATAGATATTTTATATAATAATTTATCAATCTACTTAAAAGAAGGGCAGTATGAAAAAAGAAAATGCAAGTTTAGATTTTGTAAAGTTAGAACACTCAATGTTAGATAAATGGAAAAACGAAGATTTATTCCATCAAATAGTTGATAAAAACAAAGATAGTGATAAAAGATTTAAGTTTTTAGATGGACCTATGACGGCGAATAACCGTGCTGGTGTTCATCACTTTTGGGGTAGAGTTTTAAAAGATATTACCATAAAATATCACGCTTTAAAAGGCGAAAGTCAACAGTATCAAAATGGTTTTGACGCACAAGGTATGTGGGTTGAAGTAAATGTTGAAAAAGCCTTAGGATTAAACGGAAAACCTGAAATTTTAAAGTATGGAATGGACAAATTTACTGAAAAGTGTATTGAAAGAGTAAAATTTTATGCTAACGAAATAACTAACGAAAGTATTAGAATGGGTCAGTTTATGGACTGGGACAATTCATATTTTACTAATACTGACGAAAATATTACTTCAATTTGGTATTTTTTAAAACTTTGCAATGAAAAAAATTGGTTAGTTAAGAAAAATCGTCCTATTTGGTGGTGTCCACGATGTGGAACAAGTATTTCGGACCACGAATTAAATGGTAGTTATGCTGAACTTACTCATACTGCAATATTCTTTAAAGTTCCAGTTAAAAACAAAGATTTTAAAATGGTAGGTTGGACAACAACTCCTTGGACATTATGTGCAAATGTTGCTCTTGCTGTTAATCCAGAATTGACTTATGTTAAAGTTGAGTATAACGGAGAAAAACTAGTATTTGGTAAAGATAGTTTAAATATTTTAAAATCAAAAGATTATACAATTTTAGAAGAATTTACAGGTGATAAATTAGTAGGACTTGAATATGAAACAATGTTCCCAGAACTTGAAATGCAACAATTTACACATAAAATTTATCCTTGGGATCAAGTTTTAGCAGGTGAAGGTGCGTGCGTTGTTCATATTGCTCCGGGCTGTGGTGCAGAAGATTTTGACTTAGGTTTAAAATATGATATGCCACAAATTTGTCCTATTAATGAACAAGGTGTTTTATTAGATAATTGTGGTTTTATTGCAGGCAAAAAAACAATCGATGTTGTAGATGATGTTGTAAATCGTTTAAAACAAGATAACAAATTATTTTATACTCATAAATATAAACATAGTTATCCACATTGCTGGCGATGTAAAACAGATTTAGTAACAAAATTAATTCCAACTTGGTATATTAAAATGGACGAAGTAAGACCAATGCTTTTGAAAGCAATAGACGATGTTGAATTTCAACCTGCTTATGCTAAAAAACGTATGCAAGACTGGTTAAACAATATGGGCGACTGGAATATTTCTCGTTCGCGTTTCTATGGTCTTCCACTTCCTATTTATCCTTGCTCTTGTGGAAAAATTCACGTAGTAGGTAGTATTGAAGAATTAAAACAAAAAGCAGTTGACCCAAGTTTAGTAGATAAACTTCCACATTTGCATCGACCTTATATAGACGAAATTAAAATTAAATGTGATTGTGGTGAAGTATTGTCTCGTATCCCAGAAGTTGGCGATTGCTGGCTAGATGCTGGAATTACGCCATTTTCTACTAAAAAATATTTTACAGATAGAGAATATTTCAATAATAACTTCCCAAGTGATTATGTTTGCGAAATGATTGAACAAATAAAACTATGGTTCTATTCACTTTTAGTTATGAGTGTTATTATAACAGGAAAAGCACCATATAAAAAGATAGTAACATATCAATATGTTAAAGATGAAAATGGTGAAGAATTCCATAAAAGTGGTGGAAACAGTTTAGATGCTGATAAAGTTGCAGATGAAGTTGGAGCAGAAGCAATTAGATATTTGTACGCAAGTGCAAATCCGGTAAACGATATGCGTTTTGGCTATGGCTTACTTGAAGATGTAAGAAAACAATTACTAGCTTTTTGGAATATCTATGTTTTCTTTAATACTTATGCTGTTATTGATAATCCAAACTTAAAAGATTATAAAATCAATTTAGATAATATTCCACTAACTGATAAATGGTTACTTGAAAAAATCACCGAATTTACTCGAAATAGCGATAGAAACTATTTAGAGAATAAAGCATACAATGTTGTAAAAGATTTTGAAACTTTGGTTGATGATATTTCAAATTTCTATATTCGTTCAAATCGTAAAAGATTTTGGGAAAGTGATATAGATGCATATTATACTTTATATTTTGCAATTAAAAACATTATTAAAGTTATGTCACCAATTTTACCTTTTATAACTGATTATATTTGGAACAATTTAGTATTAGAAATTGAACCAAACGAAGTAAAAAGTGTTCATTTAACAGATTTTCCAGTGCTTCAAAGTTTCGGCTTTGAAAAATTAGTTAATAATATTGAAAAAGCAAGAGAAATTATTTATCTTGGTAGTAAACTTCGTAACGAACATAAAATAAAAGTTAAACAACCACTATCAACAATGTATTTAGTAGTAAACGATGAATATAAGAACGCAATTTTAAGTTTAGAAGATATTGTTAAAGATGAATTAAATATTAAAAATATTGAATTTGAAAAAACTAATGATAAATTCAATACAAAGGAATTATCATTAAACTTTAAAGAAGCTGGAAAAGTTTTAGGTAAAGAAGTGCCTATTTATCAACAAACCCTAAAAAATGCAAGCGAAGAAGAAATGAAGTCATATTGTAATGAGTTTGAAACAAAAAATACAGTTACATTAAACGGATTAAAAACTCAAAATGGAAACATTTTTAATTTAAAATATTTACCAAAACAAGAATTTGCTATTGCAATAGAAAATAATAATGTTGTTGCGCTAGATATAACATTAACACAAGATTTATTGGAAGAAGGTTATTATAGAGAAATTACAAGACAAGTTCAAGTTGCAAGAAAAGATGCAGATTTTAAAATTGAAGACCGAATTGTTATAGATTTAACATCTGTTGATAAAGATATGCAAAAAGTAATAGATAAGTTTATGCCACAAATAATGGAAGAAACATTGTCTGTTGAAAATAAAATATTAACTAAACCTGAATACTCAACAACATTTAAAGTAAACGAAAAAGATTTAACACTTAAAATTTCAAGAAAATAATAAAAATTTCCAAGTTAATTTGGAAATTTTTTATTCTAAACCTAACAAATAATCAATAGAAATATTATATAAATTTTTTAATGCTATAAGGCATTCTAAAGGAATTTGCCTTTTATTATTTTCATATTGTGAATAGGTGTTTTGTTTTATATGAAGATAATTTGCTATAAATTTTTGCGAATACCCACTTTCTTCTCTTAATTCTTTTAATTTTAAATTGTAATTCATAAAATAATTATAAAATCTCAATATGAGATGTTGACAAAATATCTCAAATTGTGATAAAATACAAAAAGGAGATAAGTATGGGCGTTTTAATAATAATTTTCATATTAGGGGCGATTGGCTCAGTAATTTTTGTTGTAATGTATCAAAAATCAAAAAGCAAAGATTATATAGAAAGAATAAGATGTAAATTTAATAAATATGATTATAATCCATCTTATAATGTTTTATTAATATATAATGATAATTCTAAAGAGTTATATAAAAAGATGGTTGGGCAAGATGTGAAGGAAACAATAAAATATAAAATGTTACAAACAAAAACGGGATTATTATTTTTTGTTTCAGATGAAAATGCGTATCAAATTTTAAAGTTGATAGATTATGAATGTTTAGGTTGTATTAAAATATTATATGAAGACATTTTAAAATTTAAACTGATGGGGCAAAAGCACTATGTAACTAACGTAAAAAGTGAGGTAAGTGTTGGAGGTGCTTTTCTAGGTGGACTTCTTGCTGGTGGTGCAGGAGCAATGTTAGGAGGGAAAAAAATTAAATCATCTGCAGAAGAAATTGATGATAGAATTGTTAAAATATATTATAAGAAAAATAATAAAGTTTATGTTATAGATGTGTCCTGTGGGGCATATGATTGTTTAAATACGATTATTCCAGAAAAAGAGACATAAAAAACTACCTAAGTGTAGTTTTTTTATTGACAAGAATTTCAAAAAAGAATAAACTAATAATAGTTATTGCACTGATAT
>CAKVEY010000027.1 GCA_934746185.1 uncultured Clostridia bacterium | reverse complement strand
AATTGATAAACGCTTAGACGAGTTACTTTTAAATTTGAGTATGGAAAATGTTGTAACGCTTATTGAAGAAGAGAGTGGCGTTAGCGTTATGCTTACAAAATTTTTTAAAATGGAAAAAAGCATTGCAAACAAAATTATTGCTTTAAAATATACTTTTTTAAGCCCTAAACTTGCACCCGAAAAAGAAATTGAAGTGTTTGAAAAAAACAATAATATAAAACTTCACGATAAACAAAAACAAGCAGTAATAAAATCTTTAAACTCGGGGTTTTCGGTTATAACTGGTGGTCCAGGAACGGGCAAAACGACTATTGTTAAATGTTTAATTTATTTGTTAAAATTGCAAAATAAAAAGTTTTGTCTTTTAGCGCCAACTGGTAGAGCAAGCAAAAGATTAAACGAAAGCACTAATGAAGATGCTAGCACAATTCATAGAGCGTTAGAATTAAACTTTAAAGAAAATTCAACGAGTTTGTTTAATCGTAACGAATTAAATCCAATAAACGCCGATGCAATAATAATTGATGAAGTTTCTATGGTTGATGTAAATATATTTTTCTACTTATTAAAGGCAATTAAAAAAGGTAGTCAAATTATTCTTGTTGGAGATAAAGACCAATTACCTAGCGTTGGTGCAGGAAATGTGCTTGCCGATATTTTAAATAGCAATGTTGTAGATACTACTATGCTTACAGAAATTTATAGGCAAGATAGTAAAAGTTTAATTATTTCAAATGCACACGCAATAAATTCGGGCGAAATGCCAGTTTTAGATAATTCTAGTAGAGATTTCTTTTTTGAAAATAAATCTAGTCAAGTTGAAATTGCAGACACGATTGTAGATTTAGTTGTAAATAGACTTCCTAACTTTTTAAATGTTGAACCTAAAAAAATTCAAGTTTTAGCACCTATGAAAAACGCACAATGTGGAATAGACAATTTAAACAAAGAACTTCAATACAGAATTAACCCTTATGATGATTTTAAACCCGAAATTATAACCGAAAGCACAACTTTTAGATTAGGTGATAAAGTTATGCAAATTTCTAATAACTACGAACAAACTTGGTCAAGAAAAGTTAGTGAGTTTTACACCGAAGAAGGTTCGGGCGTTTTTAATGGCGATATGGGAATAATAACTAATATAAACTTAAACGATAATCAAATAACTGTTTTGTTTGATGATGGAAGAGTTGCCGTTTATGATAAAACAAATTTAGGTGAATTAACTTTAAGTTATGCAATAACTATTCATAAAAGTCAAGGTAGTGAATTTGATGTTGTTGTTATGCCAATATTTAGTGGCCCTAGCATAATTTTAACAAGAAATTTATTATATACAGGCGTAACTCGTGCTAAAAAAATGGTAGTGCTTGTTGGCGATAAAATAAGTTTAAAAAGAATGATTAAAAACACATATCAAGCACAACGATATAGTTATTTAAAAGATTTTTTAATAGATGAAGACAAAAATTTTATTAAAGTTTTTAACTAAAATAAAATTTTTTTGCATATATAATAAAGATGTATAATGATTATAAATTAATAGATGATAGTAATGTAGATGATTTACTTGTTGAATATAATAAGGAGATAAAAGTTAAAACATATAACTTAAATGAAGAGTTTTTAACTAAATTTAATGCATTAATAAAAATTTTAAGTTTAAGTAAACACAATGTTATTAATATTGTTAATTTAAGCAAAAATTCTAACGATTTAGAAACTTTAAAACAAATTATAACTAATTTAGACGAAATAATGTCTAAACTTTACAATTTATATGATATAAGCGTTGTAGAAAACGATGTTGACTATAATCAAAGCAATAACATTAATTTAAACATAAAACAAGTAGTAAACACATTACTTACATTTTTAGAAGAATTTTATAATTTTATTTTAGTTGAAGATAACATTAAAATAAAAAATTCTTTAAACAATATGTTTTTTGATATAATAAAAATTATAAAGCAACTAAATAATTTACTTATAGTAAAACCTAAAATTTTTAGTTTGTTTAAAAAATATTAACATACTAAAAAATTTCGTTTTTTTTAAAATTTTGATATTGACAATAATAAATAAATAGAGTATAATTTCCCTAATTAGTTTTAAATTAGGAGAAGAAAATGAAAAAATTTGTCGTATTTGTCTTAATTTTAGTTGTTACAGTAAGTTTAGGTATTACAACTTTTTATTTTGTAAGAGATAATGAAGAACTTGTTGTAAACACTGAAAATTTTGTTTACTTAAATAAAGGTGATAGTTTAGAAATAGACGCCGAAATTAAACATAGTAAAATCGGTAACGAAATTGTTTTTAACCTATTAACCGAAGGCGTTTTGGAATGGAATCCAGCCTTAAATTTATTTACAGCCGAAAAAGGTGGGGCAACTGTTATTCAAGTTAAAACAAAAAATAACAAAATTGCGCCAGTTTATATCGAAGTTCACGTTGGTAATGGTATGAAAGAAGCGCCTTTCTACATAGATAGTGAAGAAGATTTATTAAAAATAGGTGTTGAAAGTGATGATAATTTATTCACTAAAAGTGATAACTATATTTTAATGCAAGATATTACTTTAAGTGGTCCTATTAATCCTATTTTAAATGGTAGCGAATTTACAGGTAGTTTTAATGGTAACGGACACGTTATTTCATCTTTAAGCATTAATTCTAATGAAGAAGTTAAAAACGCTGGTTTATTTAGTAAATTAGGTTCTACTGGTGTTATTACAGATTTAACTTTAAGCGATGTAAATATTAACGGAAATTTTGAAACTGCTGGTAGTTTTGCTGGTATTAACTTAGGAACAATTACTCGTAGTCAAGTTTTAACTGGTTTAGTATCTTCATCATTAGACGATTCTAGCGTTGGTGGTATTTGTGGTATTAACAGATTTTCTGGACTAGATACTAACTATGGAAGAGTTGATAGATGTGCTAGTAAAATTAGCGTTATTGGTACAAAAAATGTTGGTGGTTTAGTAGGTATTAACGAAGGTGCTATTGTTATTAATAGTTATTCTAAATTAAATGGCGAAAATTCAATTAAAGCAACAAAAGAAAATTGTAATGTGGGTGGTTTAATTGGTTTAAACTCAAATTTAGTTGATAAAGTAAGCACAGTTAAAAACTGCTATGCAGTAAGTAGCGTAGTTTTAGAAGAAGGTTTAAATGAAGAAAATTGTAAAGTTGCTACTTTAATTGGTTACAACGATGAAATTTCTAAATATGCTTCTAACTATATTATGGGTGTTTATACAGATTCTAAATTAACAAGCATTAATAACGAATTTGAATTAACTTTTAACCCAGAAGATAATGCAAAAGAAACAAATTTTAGGGGTATTTATAATAAATTCCCAGTTGATGAAAACAATAAAATTATAAAAGAAGAAATGAAATCTTTTATTGCTAAACAAACCGAAGGCTCAACAAATGTTGTTTATTGGGATTTTGATAATGTTTGGTTATTAGATAAAAATAACGAAAACGATGGTTATCCTGTTTTAAACAGAAATGGTGCTAATGTGCCTGATGATATTAGTATTATAAATGACCCTAGTCAAATAACTAATGAACAAGAATTTATTGAATTTACTACAAAAGTAAATAACGGAACAGCAGAAAATTATTATATTTTAACAAAAGATTTAGACTTTGAAGGTTCAACAGCTTTAAACATTGTAGGTACTTCAACTTATCCATTTAAAGCAACTTTCAATGGTGATGGTCACACAATTAAAAATGTTAAAATTTCTACTTCTACAATAAATAATCTAACTGGTTATAAATATGCTGGATTATTTGGTAAAACTTCATCAATAGCATCAATCAAAAACTTAACATTAGAAAATGTAACTATTGAAGAAGGTGCAACTCACGCAGGTAGTTTAGTAGGTTATAACGAAGGAACAATCGAAAATTGTAAAATAACTCAAACAACTAGCAACGAAGAAGTAAACAATGTTGTTGCAACTTATGCAGTTGGTGGTATTGCAGGTGCTAACTTTGGTTTAATTAATAATTGTAAAGTTGTAAATCAAACAATTGCTTCAATCTCTAAATATGGCAACACAAGTTATACTGGTGGTATTGCAGGTTTAAACGGTCAAGATAACTTTGCAAGTAGAGCAATTATTCAAAATAGTAGCGTAGTTACAAGTTTTGTAATGGATATTAAAAATATGAAATCTTATCCAAGTGGATATAAATTTGATTATCCTAGTGAATTTAGTAATAAAGCTAACTATGTTGGTGGTATTGCAGGTTCTAACTCATATTTAATAGAATCTAACTATGTATATAATTCACACATCAAATTAAATAAATTTAATGTTAAAGGTACTGGTGCAGGAATTGTTGCAAAAAGTAAAAGTCTAGAATTAATCAATCAAAAACTTCCAGAAATTAAATATAACCGAACTTTAAAAGGTACAGTTACAGGACATTTAAGTTGTGGTTTAGTATCTAATTTATATGGTATTGCACAATATAATAGCATTGAATTTGATAACATTAATGGTTTAGCATCTGTTGGTCTTGCTGGTAAAATGTCTTTATCAGGTGGCGCTGTTGGTGCAAGATTAAATAACTGCTATGTTAAAGCATATTTATCTTTAACTGATAAGAAAAATGGTGGTGCTGCTGGTATGGTTGGTATACTAGATATGAAAGACTTAAAGAGTGCAAAAGGTTACACAGAATTTGGTCAATTACTATCTGCTTGTAGTTTTGATAGTGGTTTAAAATTCGCTTTCTATGATTCATTTGCAAATTATAGAAACGAAACTAAATATATTTACAATAACCGTAAATATGGTATTGGTAATAATATTATTTGGGAAAGTACAGGTGGTGCTACTTACGATAAAAACGATTTAGCATACTATGATACTTCTAAAAACAATATTAAAGGTTATTCAAAAGAAGAAATTACATTAATGACTAATATAGATAATGTTAAGAAAACATTTACAAAATTTGGATTTAATGCTTCTGTTTGGACACTAGAAGAAGGTATTGGAAATTATCCTACACTTAATAATTTACCTGATATTGTTGAAGTTGAAGGATAATTTAAAAATTTAGTATTGACAAAATAGTAAATTAGTAGTAATATATTAAAAACAAAATAAAAAAGATTAAATAAAATTTAAAAGGAGTTTGTTATGGGTTTTAGAGTAGTTGATAAATTTATATTTTCACTTTTGCTAAAAAGTTATTACTTATTAGGTTTAGCCATTATTATAAGTGCAGTTACTTATTTTGCTTTGCATAAATCGGTAAACTTATATCAATCTCATCTTGCTAAACGAGTTCAAAAAATTAAAGAATATAAAAATAGTTACGAAAATGAATTAACTGACCAAAAGAAAAAACAAAAACTTGAAAAGAAATATCGTAAATCAGTTAAAAGATTAGAAAGTTGTATAAAATCTGTTTTAACTTTTAATGGTAGAAAAATTTATATTCCAACACTTTTATTAAACGATGAATCTAATTTGGCTTTAAAAAATGAACCTGCGTTCACTTTTAAAGATAAATTATATGAATGTATAAATAATCGAAAACATACTACAACAGTTTATGAAGTAACAAAAGGCAAAAAAGTTATTAGCGAAGCACAAGTTTCACAAAGTTATAATAATTTCAATAATAAAAATGAAAATACTTATAATAATGTACAAGTTCAATCTACTAACTTATTTGACGAATTAAAGAAATTAAATTCAAATGAAAATAAAGTAAAATTCAAATCTAACTTTGCAGTAGATAACACAAAAGCATCAAGAATATACAAAACTACTGACGAAGATGAAGAAACATTAACTAAATAATAAAAAAAATCTCCTAACGGAGATTTTTTTATAACTTTCGATATTTTTTTATGCCCAAAGTAAATAAAATTGAAAGAATTATAATTAAAACTAAAATATAAAAGGCTAAACAAATTAATTCTATATATAATAAATTTAAACTTTTAAACAAGAAGTAAATTCCAACTAAACTTGCCGATAACACTAAACCTATAAGCATTGTAAGTAAACTAGAAAGACTTTGCTTTACAACCTTAGTTTCATCGTCAAAATTAAAATTAGGGTAGAGAATGTTTAATAAAATTCCACTGAACGAAATTATGCAGTTGAAAATTGTAGGAATAGTAAATAGCATTATAAAGTTTATAACGCCTAAGTTTAAACTAATTGATAGTATTAAACTTCCAATTAAAATTGCTGGCTCTAAAATAATTATTTGTAATAACGCTTTGTTAAATAATAATATTTTTTCGTTTATAGGACTAGATTTTATTATCCAAAAATTTTTGCCTTCTAATGATAAACTTGAACACGAAATAATTGTGGTTGAAGCAAGCGAACAAAAGATTAATATTAAAATACTACTTAATAAATCAATTGATAAGTTTACGCCCATATATGCGTTAATTTTGTTTATTCCCATACAACCAAATATTATTGAAACCACTATTATAAAAATCGGTCCTATTATAGTGTTTACAATCCACGGAGTAGTTGTGGCATAAGTTCTTAACTCTTTTTTTAATAAACAGCCAAAAGTAGAATTAGAATCGTTAAATTTTAATGTAGAATTTTTAGAAGAAAATTTAGCGAAAGTTTTGCCAAAATTTAATGAATACAAAATTAATCCTATTATAAAAGGTAAAATTGTAACACATAACACAACAACTACTGAAATGGGAGTTGTGTTGAGAGCGAAATTCAAAAACATATTGCTAAAAAATCTATCACTAAAATAAGCGTTTATGTTACTAGGATTTACACTTCCGTAAAAGAAAGTTTTTATTAGCATTAAACTCATTATAATTATAAAAATAAAAACTGAAAACAAACTTTTAACTAAACTTGAATATTTTAATCTATTAAATAACCTTGTAACAATAAAATCTAAAATATAACTAATTCCAACGCTACAAAGTGGCAAAAGAAAAATAGTTAAAATTCCTAGCAAAGTTAAACTTAAACTAAAACTAGTAAATATTTGATATAAAATTATGTAAGGTAAAATTAAGGTTATAGAGAAAAACAAATCGAATAAATATTTGTTTATAGTTTTACTAATTATAATATCACGCTTTTTTATAGGAAGCGATAATAATAAATCTGTATCATTATTTTTACTATTTGCACTAACTCGCATAACACCAATAATAACAATAACTGTTAATGCTGTTAAATAGGCGTGGAACAAACAAACTTTTGATAGTCCAATGCTACCTAACCCTTTAAACATTGAATATGCTTGATAAGTGTAAAGTGCAAATATTCCTAAGCCACCTAAAATAAGTAAAAATAAAGCAATTAAAGTTGGTTTTCGGTTTTTTTTGCCTTGAAATCTGCCAAGCAATAAGTTAAGATTGTTTTTTAATAAAATATTAAGATTACTCATTTTCTAACTCCAAAAATACTTTTTCTAAACTTTCGTCTTTTTTAATTTCACTCATAAAACCTTGTTTTATAATTTCACCATCTTTTATTATTGCAACTTTATTGCATATTTTTTCAGCAACTTCAAGCACGTGAGTCGAAAAGAATATCGCACCACCATTTTCAACAAAATCTTTCATCATATTTTTAACTGTAAAACTTGCTTTTGGGTCTAATCCAACAAAAGGTTCGTCCATTACAATTAACTTAGGTGAGTGAATAAACGCCGAAATAAGCACTAATTTTTGTCGCATTCCGTGCGAATAATTACTTATAGGTGTGTTTAAATCATTTTCAATTTCAAGAAGTTTTGCATATTTTGTTATTAACTCTTGTCGCATATTTTTTTTAACTTTAAAAATATCGGCAATTAAGTTTAAATATTGTATTCCTGTTAAAGCCGAATATATATCGGGATTATCTGGAATATAAGCAAGCAGTTTTTTGCAGGCAAGTGGGTCTTTTTTTATACTTATTCCATCAATTTTAATATCGCCACTTGTTATATCGCTAATTCCTACAACGCTTTTAATTGTGGTCGTTTTGCCTGCGCCATTATGACCAATAAAAGCAAAAATATCGCCACTATCAACTTTAATATTTATGTTTTTTGCTCCAACTTTTCCATTTGGATAAATTTTACTATAATTTTCTATTTCTAACATATTATTCTCCTATTTTTTTGAAATCATTTCAAAAATCTCATTAAACTCACTTGGTTTAACAATCGCAATTCCTTTATTTTTATCGCCAAGAAGCAAAATTGTATCTCCCGGCTTAAATCCAAACTCATCGCGTGCCTTTTTAGGAATAACAATTTGACCTTTTGTGCCCATTTTAACAGTAAAGGCAAATTTATCATCTTTTTGCATATATTTCTCCTTTAAAAGTATGTTTTGTTATACTTATCATACTTTAAATATATTAAAAAGTCAATCGTTTTAGAATAATAATAAAAAAACGAGCCACTTTATTGTAACTCGTTTATTGTTATATTTTTTAAACTTTCAGCGTCTAATTTATAATATATTAATAAATTAGTAAATTCTTTTAACATTTTAGCTGGGGTAAGGGTGTGTGGTGCATAATTTTCTGGGAACTTTTGAGAGTATTTAGTATAAAAGTTATAACGCCTTTTTTGTGCTTCATTAGTAATAACTTGTAAAATATCTTTATTAGAATTTTCTAAACATTTAATAGCCATTTTTTGAATTTGAGTTAAGTCTTTTAACTCTCTTGCACTAATAAAATCTAAATAACTCTTATTGTAACTATTAGTTTTAAGTTTGTTTAAATAATCTTTAACATTGTTTCCTTGAATATAATAGTAATTTTTTAAAATTGTGTGATAAATTAAGGCTATTTGTTCGCTTAATTCATATTTATTATAACTTTCTAAATATTTTTTTATTTTACTTCTAAATTCTTTTGTAACTTCAGTATATTCAATTCGGCATAACGCTCTAATATCTGGGTAGTAAGATTCTTTTTCACTAGCTATATATTTTGCTACAATATAACAAAAATTTTTAGTGTTATTATTTTTTACATTTTTAGAAATTTCTGCTAATACAAACATTAAACCTACGCTACTACAATAAATTTCTTTTACACTATTATTAGAAGTTTTTATAACTTGAAATGTTAAACTTTGTGGGTGAGAAAAATTTGCTAATTTTTGTTTAACATTATTAACTGTTTGTATTAAATAATTAAAATCACAAATATTATTTTCTTTAACAAAATCTTTTAATGAATAAAAAGTTTTGTTGTTAATTAAATTTGTGTAACTAGACGAATCTAAAATTTGTTTTATTTTTTGTTTACTTAATTCCATAATATCTCCAAAATTATTTTGACATATTTTTAATTTGTTGTCAAGACCTATTATATAATTTATTCATATAAATTTTGTCTATTTTGCCTTGTTTATCATAAAATTTAACGGCATTTTTTTGAAAGTTTACTAATTCTTCTTCGTTTTCTTCGCCATTTGACCAAACTTCTAAAATATTTAAAGAATAATATTTATCAGTAAAAATTCCTGTTAAGTTAGATGCAAACACTGTATCTTTAATTTCTTCATTATAAACGTTATAACCTTGTGTAAAGTTTTTGTTATATTCTAATCCAAATAGTTCGCAAATTGTAGGGTATATATCATAAGTCGAGCAAAATGTATCAATTTTTTTATAACCTAAGGTTTTATCATAAATTATAAATGGAATATTGTATATATCGCTTGAAGTAGTAACGTAGTCAGTTTTACCAAATCGAGTAATTAAGTTTAAGTCGTCATAATAACAATTATGGTCGGCAAATAGCATTATACTAGTAGTTTCTATTAAATTATTTTCTTCCAAATAATTTAATAGGTTAGAAATCATTTTATCGGTGTCCATTGCTGCACACTTAAATTCTTTTAACATATTGTAATATTTTTTATTAGTAGGAATTTTATAGCCTTGGTTTGTTAAATAACTTGCTATTTTGGTGAAATTTTCTTCATAAAAATCAAAGTTATCTTTATATCTTTCGTTTAATTTTGTGTATGGGCCGTGAGTACCAACGGTAGTGTAAAAACTAAAAAATTTATTGCCTTTTGGAGCAAAATTAGTTATGCAACTATTTAAAAAGTCTTCTTCTAAATATGCTCTACCTAATGTAGCATCACTTCCAAGCCCAGACGATTGAAGCCCATAAAGATTATCAAAACCGAATTTTTTATTAACGACATTTCGAGTATAAAAGTTAATATCAAAAGAGTGAAAGTAGTTAGCAATATAACCTTCATCTTTAAATTTATATGCAAGCGAGTTAATAGGTGCAAAATCTTTATCACGGGCTAATGCTTGAACATCAGTTTTTTTAGGATAGTTACCAAGAATTGCAATATCTTCACTCATATTAGTTTTGTTATATGCTCTAAAATTAGTAAAAACTTGACCTTTATTAGTTACTAAATCATATAAAGTTGGGGTTGTGTAAGGGTCAATTGCAAACCAATCGAAACTTTCTAACATTATAACTACTAAGTTTTTATCTTTGAGTTGTGCAGAATTGTTTTTTTCAACTTTTCCTTCGTTTAAATAAGAGATTAGTTCTTGCTTTTCTTCACTAGGTATTTCGTTTTTAGAAACTAAATTTTCTAAACTTTTTATGTAAAATCCAAATGTGCCAAATTTTTTATATGCTTCCATTTTAAATTGAAAGTTGTCATATAAATATAAATCGCTTTTTGCTACATAATATGCGTCAGTGTTATCTAAATCGGTAAGAAGAGAATAAGACAAAACATTTGTAGATAATCCAAAACTACTAAATAATAAAAATATTGCTGTAACTAACGAAAAAGCACTTAATCTTTTTGCCTTATACGTTTTTGTAGATTTATCAATTTTAACTTCATTTTTAGTTGTTGAAAATAAGATTAATATAAAAACAGTAAAAGTTAAAGCGTTTAGAATTAAGGCTTTAAAGTTTATAAAAGAAAGTTTAAATACTTTTGTCGCTTCGCCAATAATTTTTAATAAATCAAAACTAAAAACATCACCTAAAACAGAGTTGTAACTAGCGTTTACACAATTTAATATTAACTGAATACAAAGTAGAATTGTTATTAAAATTATTTTGTTTGTTCTGTTATTCATTAAAAACAAAATGCCCGAAATGATTAAAATATATGAAAAATCAAATAAAAAATATTTAGGTAAAAAACCAAAATTTAAAGACCAAAAAGCAACAATCTCTAAACTTATAGTTGCCAAAGAAAATATTAAAACATATTTTAACTTGTCTAAAATTTGTTTTTTATCCATAGTTATAAACTCCGTAAAAGTATAATAAAGTAATAATAACTAAATTTATAAAAATTGTCAAATCATAGTTTACAATCTTTTATTTTTAATATATAATTAACTATATGAATAAAATAAACTATAATTTAGAAATGAAAAAACTAATAAATTGTTTACAAACAAAACCAAAACTATTGTTGCACTCTTGTTGTGCTCCTTGTTCAAGCAGTGTTTTAAAAAGGTTAGTTGATTATTTTGATATTACAATATTTTTCTATAATCCTAATATGGATAGTTTAGAAGAATTTAATAAACGAAAAGATGAAGAAAAAAGGTTGATTAAAACATTAAATAAAGATTTCGGTTATGATATTAAAATAGTCGATTGCAAATATAATAAAAAAGATTATGACAATTTAATTTTAGGGTTAGAAAATGAAAAAGAAGGTGGCAAGCGTTGTGATGTTTGCTATAATTTAAGATTAACTAAAACTTGCGACTATGCAGTAAAAAATGGTTTTGATTATTTTACTACTACGCTATCAGTTAGCCCATATAAAAACGCAGAAAAATTAAATAAAATAGGTTTAGAATTAGAAAGTAAATATAAAATTAAATTTTTAGTGGCAGATTTTAAAAAAGATAACGGCTATTTAGAAAGTATTGAACTTAGCAAAAAGTATAATTTGTATAGGCAGGATTATTGTGGTTGCATATTTAGTAAAAACGCTAAAAAAGATGAATAAATTTAAAAACTCACTATTGACAGTTAAACATTACTATGATATAATTTGATACTTAAATAATTATAAGTAAAATTTAGGAGCAGAATATGAAAAACAAAGAAATTATAAAACAAATTAGTGAATTAGATGAAAAAATATATAATTTAAAACAAGCTAAAAAAGCCGAAGCAAAAGAATTAAAAGACACAAAGTTTGAACTTAATAATTTAATTCGTCAAAACGAAAATAAAAAAGTTGATTTAAGCGAAAAATTTATAAAATCTATTTTAGTTGCAGGTGGTTCAGCAATTTTTATACCTATAATTTTAATGTTTAATCCGGGTTTCTTAGTTGCTTTAATATCTGGTTTAGTTTTAGGTTTAAACACTATTGGCTGTTGTGCTTTATCTAGTGTATTTTATAAAAAAAGCAAAAAATTAGAAAAAGAAAACATTGAACTAAGAAATAAATTTGATAATTTAAACACTTATGTAGAAGATGGCGAAGAAATAGAAAGTTTAATTACTCAAAGAAATAAATTAATTAGTTTGCTTTTAGATAATTCTAAAAATAAAAAATTAGAAAAAGAAAATGCTAACAAAAAAACAAATCAAAACGACAATAACGATTTGGAACTAGTTTAAAGGTTTAATTTTATGAATAAAATAGACAAAGAAAGTTATCAAAAAATTTTGGAAATTTTAGCTAATAAAAGTAGCGATGAAGTAGAAAAAGCAATAGCAAAATTTTTAAAAGAAGAAAAAAAACAAGAAGAAAACGTAGAGTTAACAAAATAGTTAAGGAGAAAAATGGATAATAAAACAGATTTTACTTTTATTGAAGTTTGGGAAGAAGTAACTAGTGATGAACCTGAACCGAAAGAGAATGAAAAGTAATTAAAAAGTAAGGCATAAGATTTTTTATTGCCTTATTTTTTTAACAAATTTTTACTAAATTATTTTAAAATTTAGTATTGACAAATTGATGCTTATGATTTACAATTATTTTAACTAAAAGGAGAATCTATGTCAGTAAAAAAGAATACATTAGAACAATCAAATAATATTAAAAATTTAAAGATAGACACTAAAAAATATAATATGATATTAGACTTTGCTAGTGTTGTAGCCGAAAGTGATGCTTTCGACCCAGAAGTTTTAAGTTATGCCGAACTTGAAATGAATAACTTTTCTCATATCTGCTTAGTTAATTTTGCAGATTTACATTTCTTTGACCAAGGAATGCAAAAAAGACGATTTGATGAAGCAAGCAAATTTTTAAAAAACACAGCTAACGCT
>CAKVEY010000026.1 GCA_934746185.1 uncultured Clostridia bacterium | reverse complement strand
ATCACCTGTACAATTTTTAATTTTATTGCAAACATTATTTATTTGGTCGCAATAGGTGTTACATTGTTTTAATTGGTCTTCATTTAGTTTAATTTCGCCAGAATCTAATTTTTCGCATAATGTTTTACATTCTTCACAACTATTTTTTAATTCTTGCGAGCAACTAGAACATTGGTTGTTCATATAATTACAATCATTGCAAACATTATATAGACTGTCTATTTTGCTTTTAAAGATGTCTAAATAATTGTTGTCAGTATTTGTTTGATTTGATGTGTATTTAGCGTTATAAGTGCCATTTTGGGCGTTATTATTCATAAAACGGGGTTGTGGTTTATACTCGTTCATATTTTTTATGTTAACTAAGTTATTTCTTTTAAAAAGTTGTTTAATTTTACTAACTTTACTAACTCGGTTTGTAGAGTAGTTATTTTGAGTATTAATTTGAGACATATTGTTAAATTCATTTATAGTAACATCACTTTCAGTTACTTCAACTAAATTGTTTATAGCAGTTAATAAATTACTTGTGTTTTTGCTAAGCCTTTTTGCTAAATATGCTTCGCTATTTGTATTATTACAGCCTGCAAAAGTTAAGGCTAATAAAAAAACGATAAATATGCTTAAAATCTTTTTCATAAATTTCCTCCAATTTTTATTTATTTTGTGCTAAAAATTCTATTTTATTTATGATTAAAAATTTTTTTTCTGCCAAATATTAGTTAAAAGGAAAAAATTTTATGAATATTGAAGAAAGAAATAAAAAATATAACGAATATGTAAGTAAAAAATCGCCACAATCAAAAAAATGGCCCTCACTTTTTAATGCTTTTTGGGTTGGTGGACTAATTTGTTGTATAGGTCAAGGATTTTACGACTTAATGGCTTATTTGAACCCAACTTTAACTGATATGCAACTTACAACATATATGCTAGTCATTTTAATTTTTTTAACAACATTTTTAACTGCGATAGGTGTTTATGATAGAATCGGTGCATTTGCTGGTGCTGGTTCAATAATTCCTATCACAGGTTTTGCTAATTCTATTGCAAGCCCAGCGTTAGAGTATAAACGAGAAGGTTTAGTTTTAGGATTATGCGTAAAAATGTTTACAGTTGCAGGTCCTGTTATTGTGTTTGGCACAGTTGGTTCAATAATCGTAGGAATAATATATTTCTTTATATAGGAGGGTTATGAAAAAGGAAAGTGTTAGACAAACTATATATTTTAAAAACAAACCGAGAGTAATTTCTAGTTATGCCTTAGTTGGCGAAAAAGAAGGAAATGGACCATTAAAAGAGTATTTTGACCACGTTTTAAAAGATGATTTATTTGGTGAAAAAAGTTATGAAAAAGCTGAGAAAAAAATGCTAGAAACGGCAATTTATGGGGCAATGGAAAAAGTAAAGTTAAAGCCCACGAATGTTGATTGCTTTGTTGGTGGCGACTTATTAAATCAGATTATTTCATCAAGCTTTACAGCACGAGATATAGGTATTCCGTTTTTAGGCGTTTATGGGGCGTGTTCTAATATGGCAGAAAGTTTGCTTGTCGGTTCACTTTTAATTGATGGTGGATATTTAGATACGGTAGCTTGTGCTACGGTTAGCCATTTTAGTTCGGCAGAAAAACAATATCGTTATCCGTTAGAACTTGGAAATCAAAGACCACCAGTAAGTCAGTGGACAGTAACGGGAAGTGGTTGTAGCATATTATGTAAAAAAGGTAGTAACATTTGCGTTACAAACGCAACTATTGGAATAGTAACCGATTACGGCATAACGGACGCAAACAATATGGGGGCTGCAATGGCGACTGCTGCAATGACTACACTTGTTGCTCATTTTAAAGATACAAACACAAATCCAGACGATTACGACCTTATAGTTACTGGCGATTTAGGTAAATTAGGTAGTGATATTTTGTGTGATTTAATGGAGCGAGAAGGTTATATATTAGGAAATTCCTATCACGATTGTGGACAAATAATATTTTCTAAAAATCAAAAAGTTTATCAAGGTGGAAGTGGCGCTGGTTGTAGTGCGAGTGTTTTAAATGGATATATTATTCCATCTATGAAAAAGGGGATATTTAAAAGAGTGCTTTTTTGTGCAACAGGAGCACTACTTAGTCCAACATCAACGCAACAAGGCGAAAGCATACCGTGTATTTGCCACGCAATAGAGTTAGAATTGGAGGAAAAATAAAATGTGGTTGACATATTTACAAGTATTTTTAGTTGGTGGAATTATTTGTTTTATCGGGCAAATTTTAATTTTAAAAACAAAAATGACATCAGCTCGAATTTTAGTACTATTTTTATTAATAGGCATAGGATTAGAAGCGTTAGATTTATATGACCCATTAGTAGAGTTTGGAAAAGCAGGGGCAACCGTTCCAATTATGGGATTTGGAAGAACACTAGCAAAAGGTGTTATAAATCAAGTAACATCATCTGGCGTTATGGGTATATTTTCTGGTGGTTTGGCAGCAACAGCCACAGGAATAGGTGCCGCAGTATTTTTTAGTTTTATTTTTGCTCTAATTTTTTCTAGCCATACTAAAAAATCTTAATTGCATAGTAATAAAGAATAGTTTGCATAGTATACTGTGCAAACTATTCTTAATATTATTATATAATATTAAGACGCTTTTTTGTCTTTAATTAATTTGTCAAAAATTTCAAGTAGTTCATTTGCTTTGTCAAGCCAAGTTTTGTTAAGAGTTTTATATGCGTTTTCGCAAACTTTATTTAATTTTTCTTTATCAAGTAAAACATCGTGAATTTTTTGGGCATAAGCTTTTGGATTATTTTCAGTAACATAACCGTTATAGTCATTAATTATATCTTCGGTGCAAGCAACGCCTTTAATTCCAATAGTAGCTAATTTTTGGCTAGCACCCTCGTATTTTAATAGACCCGATGTATCTCGAATAGAAGGGAAACATAATAAAGTTGCTAAATAATAAAAATATTTTATATATTCACGGTCCTTAATTTCTCCAACAAATGTTAAACAATCGTTTAAATCTAAATCTTCTGCAAGTTTTTTAAGTTTATCTTCATCTTTACCACAGCCAACCAATAAAAACTTAAATTTTGTTCCTAGTTCTTTTAATTCTTTTAAACTATATAATAAAAAATCTAAATTTTTATAATAAGTATCAAGTCTTGTAATTAAAACTAAAACATTGTCCTTTTTATAATCAAAATTATATTTATTTTCAATTTCTTTAATTGTATCGGGGGTAGGATTTAAAAGAGTAAAGTCCGAAGTGTTTTCTAAAACCTGCATTTTAGTTTTTTGACCATTATTAAAGTAAAAATCTTTTGTTCCGTTGCTTACAGGGGTTACTATATCGGCTTTACTCATTAGTTTATATGCAGATTTTATAAGTTGATTGCATATAAATTTATTTTTTGTATGTGTTGGATATTCTTCATTATATTTGCTATGACCGTGCATAACAACAGGGATATTTAGTTCTTTACCTAACTTTAAGCCAAATTTACATAAAGAAAACCCGTGTGAATATGTATAACATCAATTTTTAATTCTTTAATTAATTTTTTTAACTTAAAATCAAGTTCAGGTAGTGGCAAACTATCGCCAAACTTTTTAGGAATTTTTAAACTTTTTGTTCTAATTATTGCGTAATCTTCTTTATCTTTATAACCACTAACATAGCCTGTAACTAAAACCACATTTGCTTTATTTGTTTCAATTAAACCTTTACATAAATTATCGACAACAAAACAAACTCCACCAAAAGATGGAAAGAAAATATCGGTTAATACCAAAACATTTAATTTATCGTGTTTATAAAAATCGTTAAGTAAGTTTTTATTGTTTATTTTCATAAAAAAAATTATAAGTTAAATTGTTTCTATGTATCAACAAAAATTAAAATTTTTGATTTTTATAATCTAATAAAATATTGTTATTATGTAACAAATATTTTCATATATTAAATTAATGAAACTATTTAAAAAAAATAAACAACCTAAAATTGTTGATAAAAAAAAGAAAAGAAAACGAATTTGTATATTTGTTTCAATTTTTTTAGTGATAAATTTACTTATTGTTTTTTTAGGGACAAACATAGATAGAATTGTGTTTGATTATAGTGAAAGCAAAGTCAGGGCGTTAAGCGTAAAAGCAGTAAATAACGCTGTTAGCGAATTAGTTACAAATAAAAATATTTATGACAATTTGATTAATATAACAACGGACAACGATGGTAAAATTGTTCTAATTCAGGCAAATTCTATTCAAATAAATATGCTTACAAAAGACTTAATTAAAACTAGTCAAATTAAACTTGAAAAAATAGGTGCAGACGGAATTAATATTCCAATAGGTACATTTTCAGGCATTACTATTTTTAATGGTTTAGGTCCAAGTATTAATATAAAACTATTGCCAGTAGGCGATGTTATGTGTAACTTTGAGAGCGAATTTGTTGAAGCAGGCATCAACCAAACACTTCATAAACTTTATGTAACAATAGATACAAATGTAAATATAATTTTGCCACTTAAAAATAACACGGTTAAAACAAAAACATCTATTTTAATTTGTGAAAGCGTAATAGTGGGACAAATACCCGAAGTTTATTTGAAGTCTAATAGTTTAGATAAATTATTAAATTTAGTGCCGTAATTGTTGTAAAAATATAAAAATATTGTTATAATAAAGTTATGATATTTTTAGACAACGCTTCTACAACGAAAGTAGATGAAATAACATTACAAAATTTTATAAATTATGAGCGAGATTATTATTATAATCCCGGTGCTTTGTATAAAATAAGTGTTGATATTGCTGGAAAGATAGAAGATGTTAGGAAAAATATAGTAAAACTTTTAAAAGGCGAAAGTAGTGGAACGTTTATTTTTACTAGTTCTTCAACAGAAGCCAATAATATTGTTTTAAATAGTGTAGTAACAAATAATAAAAATGAAGAATATGTTTTTTCTAGTTTAGAGCACCCAAGCATTTATAACTACGCAATTAAACTATTAAACGAAGGTAGAATTGTTCATTTTATTTCAACTAACCCTGATGGAACAATTAACGAACAAGATTTATTAAGTAAAATAAACTCTAACACTAAACTTGTTAGTATAATTAATGTTTCTAATGAAACTGGTGCTATAAATAATGTTAATTTGTTAAGTAAAAAAATTAAAGAAATCAATCCAAAAACTTTGGTTCACGCCGATGGTGTACAAGCATTAGGAAAGATTGAAGTTAATGTTAATAACCTTGATTTTTATACAATTAGTAATCATAAAATTTATGGACTAAAAGGTATCGCTGGGTTTTATGCTAAAAGTTTAAAAACACTAAAACCCCTAATTTTAGGTGGTGGGCAAGAGTTTAACATTCGTAGTGGAACAACTAATGCACCATTAATATTTTCATTCTATGATACTATAAAATCGGCAGTAGAAAATCAATCAAGTTACTATAACTATGTAAAACAAATAAAATATTATTTGTTAGAAAAATTAAAAAATGAAGACGATATAGAAATAAATTCAACCGATGATTCTTCACCATTTATAGTAAGTTTGTCAGTTATAGGATTAAACGCCGAAACTATTTTAAATATGTTAAGTAGTTTAAATATTTGCGTTGGTTTAGGAAGTGCTTGTTCAAGCAAAAAAAGTGGCAACAGAATTTTAGAAAGTATGAATAAAACAAAAGCCGAAATTTTAGGAAATTTAAGATTGAGTTTTTCTAAAAATACTACAAAAGAAGAAATTGATGAATTTGTAAAAAATTTTATTGAAATAAAAAATACATTAAAGGATAAATTAAAATAATGAATAAAGTAATACTTATAAGATATAGTGAAATACATTTAAAAGGGAATAACAAACATTTTTTTGAAAAGTTATTATTTAATAACATAAAAAGTGCATTAAACGGGATTAATTGTGAAATTTCTTTTTCACATACAAGATATTTAGTATCTAATTTTGAAGAAAATGACTTAAATGAAATTTTATTAAAATTACACACTGTGTTTGGAATTTATTCTTTAAGCGTTGCCGATGAAATTGAAACTGACGTAGAAAATATCAAAAACTATTTTAAAGCTTTTAAACTAACGAATACTAGTTTTAGAGTTAGTGTAAATAGAGCAGATAAGAAATTTCCTATAAATTCAACAGAATTTTCTAAAATAATAGGTGAAATAATTTTAGATAATAACGAGAATTTAACAGTAGATTTGCATACTTTTAAAACCGAAGTTTCAATAGATATTCGAGAAAACGGAAAGACCTATATTTTTAGTAGCATCATTAAAGGGCTAAATGGTATGCCTGTTGGTAGTGCTGGCAAAGGATTGTTACTTCTTTCTGGTGGAATTGATAGTCCAGTTGCTGGATATAAAATTGCGCAAAGGGGTATGATTGTTGACGGACTACATTTTCATAGTTTTCCATACACTAGCGAAAACGCTAAAAATAAAGTTATAAGTTTAGCAAAATTAATTAAGCCTTACACTCATTTAAAAAGATTGTTTATTGTAAGTTTTACTAAAATTCAAGAAGAAATTCATAAACATTGTGATGGCGACTATATGATAACAATAATGCGTAGAATTATGATGCGTATAGCCGAAAGAATTTCAAACGAATATGGTTATAAAGCAATTATCACTGGCGAAAGTTTGGGGCAAGTAGCAAGCCAAACCATAGAAAGTATTACAAGTACAAATTCAGTTTTAGACAAAATCCCAGTTTTAAGACCATTAATTGCTTTTGATAAAGATGAAACGATTGATATAGCGAATAAAATAAACACTTATGAGACTTCAATTCTTCCTTACGAAGATTGCTGCACTGTATTTTTGCCTAAAAATCCAATAATTAAGCCAAAACTAGATAAAGTTAAACTTGAAGAAGATAAATTAGATGTTGAAAATTTAATTGAAAATGCAATAAAAAATATTGAGATTGTAGAAATTTAATATAAAAAGGGTCGAACAAAAAAAATATTTAATTTTGTTTGACTTTTTTGTTAAATTATTTTACTATTTATTATATATATAGAATTAAACATATTGTTTTTATATATAAATTTTAATAAAATAGGGGTAAGTATAATGAAATTAAATATACTTTCTGCTTCTATTTTTACAGTTGGTGCTGGTCCAATACTTTTTTGGTTAGGTATTGGTCTTGTTGTGGGCATAATTGCTGGTGCTGTGTTAATGAAAATTGTTGTTGACACAAAACTTGCTAGGGCAAAAGCCGATGCTGCTAAAATAAGAGAAGATGCTTATAGCGATGCTAGAAATGTTAAAAAAGAAGCCGTTTTAGAAGCGAAAGAAGAAGCACATAAACTTAAAATTGAAGTAGATCAAGAAATTAGAGAAAGAAGACTTGAAATTCAAAAAGTCGAAGAAAAAGTTTATGCAAAAGAAGAATTTTTAAACAAGAAAGAAGAGCAATTAGATTTAAAAAGCGATTTAATTGAAAAATCTAAATTAGAAATTGACGAAAAACAAAAAGAATTAGAAAACTCTAAACAAGAACTTGAAGTTTCTAAAAATAATATTAGTAAAGAATTAGAAAGGGTTTCTAATTTAAGTAAAGAAGAAGCAAAATCTATGCTTATTAATCAAATGACCGAAGAAGCAAGAAAATCTGCTGCAAGAATGGTTAGAGATATTGAAGAAGAAGCAAGAGATACTGCTAACAAAAAGGCGCAAGATATTGTAACACAAGCAATTCAAAGATGTGCAACAGACCATACAAGCGAAGTTACTGTAACATCTGTTACTCTTCCTAACGAAGAAATTAAGGGAAGAATTATAGGTAGAGAAGGTAGAAATATTAAAGCGCTAGAAAACGCAACTGGCGTTGATTTAATTATAGATGACACTCCTGAAACTATTGTAATTTCAGCTTTTGACCCAATTAGAAGAGAAATTGCAAGACAAAGTTTGGAAAAATTAATGATGGACGGAAGAATCCACCCAACAAGAATTGAAGAAGTTGTTGAAAAAGTTAAAAGAGATATAGACCAAAGCATTAAGGAAGCAGGCGAAAACGCAGTGTTTGAAGCAGATGTTAATGGTTTACACCCAGAAATTGTTAAAACATTAGGTAGATTAAAATATCGTACAAGTTATGGACAAAATGTATTAAAACATAGTTTGGAAGTTTGCTATATTGCAGGGCTTTTAGCAGCCGAAGTTGGTGCAGATATTAAAGTTGCTAAACGTGGTGGATTACTTCACGATTTAGGAAAAGCATTAGACCACGAAACCGAAGGTACTCACGTGTCTATTGGTGTAAGTTTAGCTAAAAAATATAAAGAAAGCGAAGCTGTAATTCATTGTATTGAAGCGCATCACGGCGATGTTGAGTTTCATAGCGTAGAAGCAGTTTTAGTTCAAGTTGCTGACGCTATAAGTTCTTCAAGACCAGGTGCAAGAAGAGAAAGCATTGAAAACTATATTAAACGATTAGAACAATTAGAAAGCATTGCTGATAGTTTTAAAGGCGTTGATAAATCTTATGCTATTAGTGCTGGTAGAGAAGTTCGTGTTATAGTAAAACCTGAAGAAATTACAGATGATGATGCAATGTTCCTTGCAAAAGATATTGCTAAAAAGATTGAAGAAGAAATGGAATATCCAGGTCAAATAAAAGTTAATGTAATTAGAGAAAATCGTTGCATTGAGTATGCAAAATAACAAATAATTTAATAAAAAAGTTCTATTTAGTTGGAACTTTTTTTAATATTTATATTATTAAATTGACAAAAATTAACTATTATTATAAACTCAATATATGGAAATTCATAATTTAAAATTACAACAAAAACCTTTTAATTCTATAAAAAATAAAGAAAAGACAATCGAGATGCGACTATATGATGATAAAAGAAAATTAATAAAATTGGGCGATGAAATTATATTTACAAATATAGTAACAAATGAAAAATTAAAAACTAAAGTTTTAAGTATAAAATTATTTAAAAATTTTGAAGAGTTGTATAATAATTTTGATAAAACAAAATTAGGTTATAAGAAAAATGAAATCGCAAGCCCAGAAGATATGAATATTTATTATTCAGTAGAAGAACAAAAGAATTTTGGCGTTTGTGCAATAGAAATTAAAGTTATTTAGGTGGTTATGGAAAATTTATTAAATGTAGATTTATATACAGATGGTGCTTGTAGTGGAAATCCAGGGCCTGGTGGTTGGGGATTTGTTTTAATGTGTAAATCAAAAGAAAAAAGAATGAGTGGTTATAGCGAATCGACTACTAATAATATAATGGAACTTACGGCAGTTATTGAGGGTGTTAAAGCAATAAATAAACCTTGTAATTTATCTATTTATAGCGATAGTGCCTATGTTTGTAATGCGTTTAACCAAAATTGGATAGAAAATTGGCAAAAAAACGGTTTTAAAAACTCTCAAAAAAAAGCAGTTGCAAATAAAGAATTGTGGTTAGAACTGATTAAAATATTAGAAAAACATAACTATAAATTTATTAAAGTAAAAGGGCACGCCGATAATGAATATAATAATATTTGTGATAGTTTGGCAACTGGCGAAATAGAAAAACATAAGGGAAGCGATAATCCACCAAAACAAGAAAAATGAAGACTAATTATTAAAATTAAAAAAAAGGAGTTACTTTAAACGGTAACTCTTTTTAATATTTACAATTTGATTTTTAACAATAAAATAAATAACAATAAGAATAACATTAAGATAAACTATAACTTTTATAAACTTATTATGTGTTATATATACTATGTAATATTAATTTTATAATTAATTAACTTAAAACTTTTATTATTTTGAAATAATATATGTTTGTTTATTGTTTATTTAATTAATCAATCAACTTAACTAACTAACTAACTAACTAACTATCTATCTATCTATCTATCTATCTATTTTTATCACTGCTAATTATTTGTTTATTTAATATCACGTTGTTATTCGTCATCATCTCGTAGTTTAACATTAGTTAATGCTTCACGCCTTATGTTTTCGCTTAATGCAGCGTAGTGTTTACGGGTTGTGTTTATATCTTTATGACCTAAAACTTCGGCTACAACATAAATATCTTTTGTTTCTTGGTATAAGTTAGTGCCAAAGGTAGAACGTAATTTATGTGGTGTTATTTTCTTTAAAGGTGTAACAACTTTTGCGTATTTTTTTACTAAATTTTCAACGCTTCTTACATTTATTCTTTTGTTTTGTAGTGAAATGAAAAATGGTTCGTCATCACTAATATTTTTATCCTTTTCTTTTCTGTAATTTAAGTAATTAATTAGAGCAGTTTTAACTTCATTAGAATAATATAAAATCATTCGGTTGCCACCTTTTCGAGTAACAACAAAACTATTATCTTCAAAGTTGAAATCTTTTATGTTTAATCCAACTAGTTCACTTATACGAATGCCTGTTCCTAAAAACAAACTAAGCATAGCAAAATCTCTTTCTTTTGTTTTTTCAAAAAATGCTTTTTGATTTTTTGTAAAACCTTCGCCATTTTCGGCAAGATTTAACATTTTAACGACTTCATTAATGTCTAATCTAATAATTTCTTTATCGTTTATTTTTGGCACATCAATTTTTGTTGTAACATTCTCTTTAATATGCTCTTTTTTGTACATATATTTAAAGAAAGACCTTAAACTAGATAGTTTTCTTGCCTTAGTTTTATTAGAGTTTGTACGGCTTAAATTTTCGTCATCAACATAATAACTTAAATAATCTAAATAAAGTTCAAGGTGAGTTGATGTAATTTTGTTTAAGTCATCTAAGGTTAAATCTTTTATTTTTTTATCATTAAATTCATAAACTTCGGTAACTAAAAAATTGAAAAAAATCTTTAAATCTCTTGCATAGTTTACTTTTGTTAGCATACTAGTTTTGCTATCAATACCTAGAAAAAACTCTTCACAAAAAAAGGGAAGTTCGCTTTTTATTTTTTTTAATAATATAGCATTTTTATTATTTCTTTCAGTAAAATAATCGTTCATACTTATATTATATCATATTTTGGTGCAAAATCAAATAATTTTTATTAATTTTATTGATTGCGTAGTACTACGCATAGTACTATGCGATATACTATGCAAACTTAAAAAATAAAGCAAATTGCAAGTTTTTTTACAACTTGTTTATTTTGTTTGACAAAGTTTGCTTAGTTTATTATCATTTATTTATATATAAATAAAACGGAGCGAAATATGATAGACATAGAATTAATTAGAAAAAATCCAGAATTGGTAAAAGAAAACATTAAAAAGAAATTTCAAGACCAAAAATTACCTTTGGTTGACGAAGTTATTGAACTTGATAAACAAAATCGAGAATTAAAACAATTAGGCGATAATTTGCGTGCTGAAAGAAAAACTCTTTCTGGTCAAGTTGGTATGCTTATGAAAGAAAAGAAATTTGCCGAAGCCGAAGAAATAAAAGAAAAAGTAAGATTAGACGCTGAAAAACTTGTTGAAGCCGAAAATAAACAAGCTGAAATTGAAGAAAAAGTTAAAAAAATTATGATGGTTATTCCAAATATTATTGATGCAAGTGTTCCTGTTGGCAAAGACGATAGCGAAAATGTTGAAGTTCAAAGATTTGGCGAGCCAAAAGTTCCTAGTTACGAAATTCCTTATAATGCCGATATTTTAGAAGGTATTAATGGATTAGATAAAGAAAGTGCTGGTAGAACAAGTGGCAATGGTTTTTATTATTTGTTAGGAAATGCAGCAAGACTTCACGAAGCAATGATTGCTTATGCAAGAGATTTTATGATTAATAAAGGCTTTACTTATGCTATTCCACCATTTATGATAAGAAGTGATGTTGTTACTGGCGTTATGAGTTTTGCTGAAATGGACGCAATGATGTATAAAATAGAAGGCGAGGACCTTTATTTGATTGGTACTAGTGAACATTCTATGATTGGTAGATTTAAAGACCAAATTATAAAAGAAGAAGAATTACCTATAACATTAACATCATATTCTCCTTGTTTTAGAAAAGAAGGTGGTGCTCACGGATTAGAAGAACGGGGATTGTATCGTGTACATCAATTTGAAAAACAAGAAATGATAGTTTTATGTAAACCAGAAGAAAGTATGGACTGGTACAACAAAATGTGGTCTTATACTGTTGAAGTTTTTAGAAATATGAATATTCCTGTAAGACAATTAGAATGTTGCAGTGGCGATTTGGCCGATTTAAAGGTGAAATCTTGCGATATTGAAGCGTGGAGCCCAAGACAACAAAAATACTTTGAAGTTGGTTCTTGCTCAACCTTAGGTGATGCTCAAGCTCGAAGATTAGGAATTAGAAGCAAAGGAAAAGATGGAACAAAATTTGTTTATACATTAAATAACACTGTTTTAGCTAGTCCTAGGGGATTAATCGCACTACTTGAAAACAATTATAATGAAGATGGTTCTATTACAGTGCCAGAAGTTTTAAGACCATATATGGGTGGCATAGAAAGAATAGAAAAGGTTAAATAATGGATAATAATCAAAAATTATTTATTGATAATTTTGTAAAAAACCCACAAAAAAATGACGCTGAATTTGATTTAGTTTTAGAAAAACTGAATGAATTTTTATTGCCATTTTTTAATGAAATTGTACAAGAAAATAACAATGCAATATTTTTTGACTTAAAACTTGTTGGAGATGAATATTTAGGAACAAATTTTGACTATTTAAACGCTGTAAATATTATGATTGAAACATATTATGCTAATATGGAAGACTTATCTTATAGCCAAAATCGAGAAAAGAAAGGCGAGATAGGAAAATTATTAGTAGATACTTTTAATTATAATAAAAGTCTTTTACCAACTACTGAAACATTAATAAATTTATTGTTTAAATATTGCACTTTAAAAGGGCAAAATTTAAAACTTTATCGCAGAAAAAATTGTGTTTATATTAGGTTTTTAGATTATAAATTTAGTCTATTTTTTGTAGAAAAAAAGCCAAATACTAGTTATTTAACCTTTACAATACGTGGCAAAAAATATAATTTTGATTTTAATTTAATGAATAAAAATTTAATAGAAAAAAATGAACAAACTAACGGCAATTTCTTTAATTTAATAAGATTTTATAAAATAATAGAGAACGAATTAACTCTTATAAATAAATTAAAAATTTGTGCTAGCAGAAACTTATATTTTTATGAAAATCTATTGTATAACTTGCCAAACGAGTTATTAAATGATAACTATATTTACGATATTTTTCTAAAAAGTTATAACTATTTATTAATTAATTTTAAAGAAAAAAAATTAAACGAATTTATAGATAGTAGCCTTGATAAATTAATTTGTGATGATTACGAACTATTCGCAAAACCCTATATAACAACAAGAGATATTAAATTAGTTTTAACAAACTTAAAAACGTTTTTAAATAATATTGATGAGATATTCAACCAAAATCAACAAAGTGATGAAACGATGAAACAATGAAACATCTATAAAGTATAAAAAATCGATTAAAATAAAGGAAAGTTTTGATTTATACATTTTAAGTAAAAAATATAAAATAATTCTAATTATTTAATTATTTAATTATTTAATTATTTATTAATTTAAAGGAAATTGACAATAAAATTAAAAGTTAGTTTACAAAACCTAATTATTTATTGTTGCTAAAAAATTAATTATTGAAATTATATTTTGTATATAAAAAATAATAATCTTAAATTAAATCTAATATGCCTATGCCTTTTTAAAATAAATATTATTA
>CAKVEY010000025.1 GCA_934746185.1 uncultured Clostridia bacterium | reverse complement strand
ATACTTTATTTACACGTTATGTTAATAACATTTTGATATTTGATATCGTTCTATCTAAAATATGCAGTTGTCAATGTACTTTTTGTCATCTCTTATTAGAGTTGACTGTGCTATTCTATCACAAAGAAAATTGTTTGTCAACACTTTTTTAAAAGTTTTTTAAATTTTTTTAAAATCTTTTGTCAAAGTTGATATTTAATTCCCTTTCAACTGAAAGCTTAATTAATTATACTCGCTTTTTTAGAAAAATCAAGTAAATTTTAAAAGTTTTTCAATTTTTTTGAAATTATATTAAATTGTTCTCTGCGACCAAACGCAAAATCTATTATACTCACATAAAAAAAGAAAATCAAGCATTTTTTAAAAGTTTTTTAAATTTTTTTGATTTTCTTGTAATTTTATTTATATTATTATCTTTTTATATACTTTTTTGGCTAAATTTACATCATTTTGACCAAAAACAATGAATTTTTGTAATAATTAATATAATTTTGCCCTAAATTATAAAATGTACATTTTTTCATATATTGTTTTTTACATAAAATAAGAATTAATAAAGTTATTATTTTTTTATTATTTAATTTGTAAAATAAGTTTATTTGGTTTTAAAGTTTAACCACATATTCATTCATAAGTTTTTAAAGTTTAACTTTAAATTATTTTAACTTTTCTTAACTAATAATTATTTAATTTAATTTATCTATAAATAAATCTTTAAAGATTTTAAACTTTTCTTTTTCCACTTCCCCACACAAAATTATTTTTTGTGGAGATAAGGTTATTAGATTTTTAATTAAATCGTTAAAATTTTGCTTTTTGCTATAATTTATTTTTTTAAAGGTTAAATTTTCATTATTGACCGTTTTTAAAAAATATTTTTTGCCTTCACTAAACAAGCAAACTTTGTCGATATTATTATCTAATTCGGCAATTAAATATCTTGTTAAATCTAAATTGATAATATAACTATTTAAAATCCCTGCATTAGTTTTTATTAATTCAACTAGATGTTCCCATTTTTCTTTTAAATATTTTAGTTTAAAATTGAAAAATCCTTCTAAACTTAAAGTTTCATCTAGCGTAAGTGCTTGCCTAATAATGTTTTTATCATATTCTTCGTCAAAACAAAATAGCGTTTCTTTTATAACTAGTTCAAAAATTTCGTTATTAAATAAGTTTGAAGTTAAATTGTTTAAAATTTGTTTTTTATAATAAGTATAAATTATATTTACTATATAATTATATATATATTTATATAAACGAATAAAAACTTTTTCATCGTCATCTATCGCAAGCAATATTTTATGACCTTCTTCATATAGAACTACTGCTCCACGATATTTTTTGAAAAAGTGCTTTAAATGCTTTCGCAGTTTTAAAATATATTCAAGTTGTTCTTCTTCAAAATACAAACAAAATTCCCACATACAATATTATTGTATGCAAGCAAATTATAATTACTCTATAATTTAGGTGAAATTTTTATCAATTTTTAGGGGGAATAAATTTATAATTTAATTCAGCTTTAACATTTTGTGCCTTCATAAATCTATCTAATATTCCTATAAGTTTTTTATGTATAAGAAAACTTGCAGATTTTAATTCATCTTCAAAATTTTCTCGTGTTGAATAAATATTATAATAATAAACATCGCCCTTTTTAACTAATTCGGTTTTTTTAATTACTCGATATAACGATGTACTTTTTACTTTTTTATATCTTGAACTAATAAAATCTAATTTATCGGCAAAAATTAGGCAAAGTGATACTTTATCTTTAAAATCTTCAACATAATCTCCACCGTGAGAAGCAATGGCATTGCAAACAACATCAATTTCGTTATTAGTTAAATTAGAATTACTCTCCAAATATTTTCTAGCAAGTATTGCACCACTTTTTGCGTGGTCTTCCCTACCTTGTGTATAGCCTATATCGTGCAAAGTGCAAGCGATTAAAAGTAGATTTGTTTCATAATTTGATAGTTTAAAAGTTTTTGCTAAACTTTTTCCGTTTTTTATTACGTGTTTTATATGAATAAATCCGTGATTAACTGGAAAATCTTTCTTCAATTCTTCAACCAAACTATAACATTTATTAAAATATTCACTTTGTAAAACTTCTTTATAACTTGTCATAAACAAGTGTCTCCTTTATTAATTTTTTATTTTCACCGGATATTCTAAAACTATCTCGGCACTTTGAAATTATTTTATTTAATTCGCCTTTTGAAAATTTTGACTTATTTTGTTTTAAAAAGTCGAAAGTTTTATCAAAATTTTTTGCAAAACTAGTTGCAAAATACCAAGCCTTAGCCATTTCTATATAATATTCATTTAAACTAACATTACTCACTAAATTAAAATAATCTTCTAAATTTTCTTCGTTTAAATAATAGTCCATTAAAAGAATTATTGACACTCGAACATAATAAATTTTATTAGTATTAATTATTTTTTTAATATAGTTTAAATAAATATCTTTATTTTTCTTAACAACTTTTAAACTTGAACAAAAACTATCACAATTACTCCAATTATCTATGTATGAAATAAAATTATTTATTTTATCTATTCGCTTATTTTCGCTTAAACTTATGCTAGACAAAACAAATGAATATATTAATAGTTCTTCATAGTATGTAAAATTTTGATTAGACAAAATTAAATCACCATTATTTTGTTTTATAATTTCCTTTGCGAGTTTACGAAGTACTGGAAGTTTTAAACCTAAAATTTTATATTTGGTGTTAATTAGTTTTTTATCAAATTCGCTTTTTGTTAAGTTTGCTCCACTTTTTAAATATTCTAAATATTCGCTATAACTATTAAACATATCTTAATTATATAAAATTTTAAAATTTTTTCAAAAAAATAAACTAGATTTTTTTCTAGTTTATTGTATTTCATCTATAACACCTAACAAATAATCAGTTGTTACATTAAAAAATTTTGCTATATCCATTAATGTTGAATAACTGGGTTCTTTTCCCCGAGTTTCCCAATCAGCAACTGCTGTTCTATTTAAGTTAAACTTTTCACTTAATTGCTTTTGTGTTAAATTGTTTTCTGTTCGTAGTTTTTTAACCCTTTCACCAAATTTCGTTTTCATAATCCTAGCCCTATTATTAATATTTACATAATATAATTTTTTTATTAAAAATAGTTGACGCGTGGCTAACTGACGAGTATGATAATATTGTAGTTGAAATTCTAGTTAAAATTAAGGTCTGCTACAAACATAGTTTTATGCTTTACTAGAAAAGCATAAAAAAAATCGGCATAGAGCCGATTTTTTTATTTATCAATTTAAAATTTCAATTAAATCTTATTTTTTAATTTAAAATTTTTGTTTTATAAAATTTATTAATTAAAACAACATTTGTATTCAAATTTGTTTTAATTTTTTTACTTAATTTAATAATTCAAAATTATTTTCTTTTTCTGTTTTTACTTCGTTTAGTTTTACTTTTGTTATTTCTTTTGTTTCTGGCTTTAAATTTGTACAATTTTCTTCGAGTGATAAAGCGTTTTCTTTTTCATCTAATTTTTGTGCTTCTAAGGTTAAAGCTTTGGCTTTTTTATAGAATTTATCACCAGCAACGCCAGCGAACGTTCCTAATGATTGAGTAATTAAACCTGAAAATAAAAATCCATAAACTAATGGAGTAAACACTTTTGTAATAATAATTGTTATAGCCCCTGCAACAATTAGTGCTCCACCCAAAACATTGCCTAAAACTAAACCTATTTGGCAACCTTTATCTTTTTTTAAGCATTTATATGCTTTTTGAATTTTTTGTTCTTTTTGTTGTCTTATTTCTTCAACATTCTTTTTCATATTGGCTTCCTTAAATAATTAAATTAAATTTATATTAAATTATAATTTACAAATTATTAGATGTCAATATTAAAATTTAAAATAATTATAAATATATTTTTTAATTAATTCAATTAATCTCTTGTTATGTTTAAAAGTACATCTTTACTTTCAATAGCACTTGCAACAAAATGTGGCATAAAATCTGCATTTTTTAATTCTTTTAAAGTTAGCCACTTAAATTCTAAGTGCTTTAACTCACCTTTATCTAGTTCTTCCCTTGCATAGTCATTGGGATTAACATCTTGTTCGTTTTTTGCTTCAACAATATAATAGTATCCTAGTTCGTGAAATGGTTTATTTTCTTTTGTTTTAAAAAAGTTTTGATTTATTGCTATAAGTTTTTTGATTTTTATTTCATAACCTAATTCTTCTGCCATTTCTCTTTTTATTGCCATATCTGTGTCTTCATCAAGTTCGACGTGTCCACCCGGTAAGCAATAGAATTTGTTGTTATTGATTTTTACTGCCAAATATTTTCCGTTATGCTCTAAAATGCCACAAACTCTAAACTTAAATCTACCTTCATTTGAATCAATTTTAATATCCATAAATCCCCCTTTATTAACTTATTATATCATATTGGTTACAAATTGTAAATAAAAACTAGTTTTACCAACTAGTTTTTTTATAATACTTAATCTTTAATAAACATATTTTCTTCGGCGTTAATTTTAATCTCGTGATTTTTTATCCAATTTAATAAATCTTGATATTTAATTTTGCCGTCAGCAAGCGATAAACCTAAATCTATTAGTTCATCATCTGTATAATTTAATTTTAGCCCGTTAATTGATAAAAACGACAACATAGAAAGTAACCCTACGCGTTTGTTTCCATCAACAAAAGCGTGATTTGATATTAAACTATAACCAAGTCTTGCAGCTTTTTCTTCTTTTGTGGGATATAGTTCTACGCCGTCATAAGTTTGATATAAACTATTAATTGCTGAATCTATCAAATTAAAATCTCTAATACCATCTCTACCACCAGAAGATTCAATTATCATTTGGTGCAAAAGTAAAATTTTTTCGTCATCAAATTTAATCATTACGCTAATTCCTTAAATGCTCTTTCGTGTTTTGTTAATATTTTATTTGCAACAATAAATAATATTTCGTTTTCTTTTTCTTTTTTAGATATTTTTTTTAAATTATTACTTTTTAATTCTTTATTTGTTTTACTTTTTATTTTATTAGAATAATTTGATTTAGTATTAGACTTTAATTTTTTTGTATCCATTTTTACGCTCCAATAATATTATAAACAAAAAGCAGGCTAAATTCAACCTGTTTTTTATTTTATTTTTGTAATTTAATAAAATTTTTAAATTTTAAGTTTTTCAACATTTTCTAAAATTTTATTTTTTATTGGCAAACAATAACTGCCGATTTTATCACAAATCAATTTTGCTTCTTTAAAATAATTTTGTTGTTTTTCTTTGCTCCAACTTTCAACAGTGCATCTTGTGTTAAAACATCTATCTGCAAGTTTTACAATAGCAACTTCACTTTTATTTAATAACAATATACGATTTAAGCAATCTTCCATTTGTTTTTCTTTCTCAATTTTTTCATTTTTAGTTAATGCTAAAACGCCGTCAGCAACATCTTTTCCAAAATTTTCTTTAATTTCATTATATGTAGTTTTAGTATCTTCAAGCGTATCGTGAAGTAGTGCAACTTTTATAACTAAACTTTTATCTACATCTTCGTTTTCTATAAAATTTAACGCCGTTAATGCAACTCCATAAATATGTGCTGAATAATCAACACCAACTGGATATTTCATTTTTTGCCCTTCGTGTTTACTAACAGCAAATATCATTGCTCTATAAACCGAATCTAAATCAAACATAATGTATCTCCTTTATATTTAATCAACTTGTTTTTTTTAGCAACATATATACTTTTTTACAAGAATAGTCATCACCTAATTTAAGTCCTAACGAATTTACAACACTTATCATTTTATTAAACTTTTCTTTTTCGCTCAAATTTAACATTGTATCATCTTCTTCATATTCAATAAAAATTCCTAAGTTTTCTATTAATTGAACAGCAAAACAAATAGCGTCTTTTTTATAAATATATGTGTTATTTTTAACTATACAATAATTATTTAATCCTGCCTTTTTAAATATATCAATTGAATTATTTAGTGAATCTATCTTCGTTTTGATTTTTTCTTCACTTATAACATTATTAAATTCATCAACTTCTTTTTTCTTATACAAAAGTTTTACTTCTTCTTCACTTCCTATAACCTGCCTTACTAAAAAAGAATTATTTAAAAGTTTAATGTATTCTATATCTTTTACTTCGCTAAATTTTGAAAAATACCAGTCGTTTAGTTGATAATTCTCAATCATTTTATAACCTTGATTTTTTAAGATATTATCTACTTCATCAAACGAATTGAATATTTGAACTGTAATCTCACTCTCTTTCATATTTATTCCCCTTATTAATATTAGCATAATTTTAATAAATTTACAAATTAATAAAAAAAATAGCCAAATAATTGGCTATTTTACTCGCTTTGCTTATGGATATTAATTAAAATTCCAATAGATGCCATAAATACAACGAGTGCTGTTGAACCTGCTGAAATAAAAGGAAGTGGCACTCCTGTTGGTGGAATTGAACCTGTAACAACTGCAATATTGATTAAAACTTGCGTTGCAATTATCATTGTTATTCCACTAGCAAGATAGCAACCAAAACGGTCTTTTGCGTGATAAGCAATTTTTATGCCTTGATAGATTAAAATTCCAAAAATTATAATTATAGTGATGCAACCTAAAAATCCCGTTTCTTCACCAATAATAGAAAAAATAAAGTCGCTTTCCGAAAAAGGTAAAAATAAGTATTTTTGCCGAGAATTAAATATTCCTACGCCAAAAAGTCCACCACTACTTAAACTATATAAACTTTGTATTAATTGATAACCTTCGCCTTGTGGATTTGCCCACGGATTTAAAAACGCTACTAATCTTTGCATTCTATAAGGTTCAATTATAACGAGTAAAACTCCAAGTGCAATAACTGGCAAAGATAAAATCAAAAAATGTTTTAATTTTGCTCCACCTACAAAAAGCATTAAAAACATAGTTAGTCCCACACAAATTGTTATACTCATATTTGGTTCTAACATTATTAAAACGCAAAGCACGCCACCAACTAATAGTATAGGCAATATTCCTTTAAAACTTGTAATTATATCGTGGTTTTTAGCTAGATACGCTGCGCTAAAAATTACAAAACAAAATTTAGCAATTTCGCTGGGCTGAATTGTAAATCCCGTAAGTCTTATCCATCGTTGTGCGCCATAATTAGAAACGCCTAACCCTGGAATAAAAACTAGTGCTAATAAAACTATACCTATTATAATTATAGGAATTTTATATTTTTGATAAATATTATAATCTAATCTACTAGTTAAAATTAAGGCAAGCACACCAATAACAGCACCTATTATTTGTTTAGTTAAAAAGTAATATTCGTTATTATAATTTAGTTTTGCTGAATACATACTTGCACTATATACGAAAATAAAACCTATAATTACTAGTAGTGCTACACTTAATAGCAAAAAGATGTTCGTCTTTTTACTTTTTATAAATAAATTTTTAAACTTCAACTTCACTTTTTAAATCCTTAACTAATTTTTTAAAAGTATCGCCACGCTCTTCAAAATTTTTAAAACTATCAAAACTCGCCGTTGCTGGACTTAATAACACAACATTAAGGTTTTCTCTTTTAGATATTATATAACTTAACTTTACAGCAAGATTAAAACTATCTACGCACTGAATATTGTTAAAGTTATATTTTTTACTAGAAGATAAAATCTTATCTTTAACTTCACCTAAACATATTATGCTTTTTACTTGTTTAGGTAAATTTTCAAATAAATCATCAAATCCAAAGCCTTTATCGCTTCCACCTAAAATTAATAAAACCCTATCTCTATCAAAACAATTAATTGCAGTTTGTGTAGATTTAACTGTTGTTGATTTACTATCGTTATAATAATCTATATCATTAACTTTTTCTACGAACTCAATTCTATGAGAAAGTCCATAAAAACGAGATACTGCTAAACTTATGTGTTCATTTTTAATTTTATATAATTTAGCGACTAAAACTGCACATAAAACATTTTCTAAATTATGCTCACCTTTTAGTTTTATATCAAATACGCTCATAACCTTTTCTTCAAATTTTCCATCATTAAAAAATATGTAATTGTTAAAGATATAAACTCCCTTTACTTTGTTATATTTACTAAAATAATAGGTTTTTCCGTTAGTCTTTATATCTCTTACTTTTTCATCGTCATAATTTAATACGGAGAAATCTTTTTTACGCTGATTTGAAAAGATTTTAAGTTTTGTTTCAAAATATTCTTTCAAAGAAAAATGTCTATCTAAATGATTTTCTGTGAAATTTAAAAAAGTTGCTATTTTGCTATTATATTTATTTGTGGTTTCTAATTGAAAAGAACTAACTTCGACAACATAGGTTTGTTTTTTGTTTTCGCTAACAATTTTGCTAAAAGAGTTGCCGATATTCCCCACCAAACTAGTTTTTATTTTTGCTTGTTTTAAAATGTTATATATTAAAGTTGATGTTGTACTCTTCCCATTACTTCCAGTTATTGAAATAACATCGCCTTTTTTAAATAAATATGCAAGTTCAATTTCGCTTATTATTTTTTTATTAAGCAAATACGCAAGTTTTATATTTTCGCAATATATGCTTACTGACGGATTTAAAACTATTAAATCTACTACACTTAATATATTTTCGGTTATATTTTCAACTTTAATTAAATTATTAGGTAAGTTATCTAGTGCTTTTTTATTATCGTCGTAAACATAAACTTTTGCTTTATGTTTTAATAAAAGTTTAATTGCCCCTTGTCCACTTTCACCTAGCCCATATACTAAAACTTTTTTGTTTCTTACTATCACAATTCTCCCTTTAATAGTTAGAAGAAAATTATTTGGAACACTTCACAAATTACACCAACTATTATTGTTATAATTATATATATGGTGCATATTTTAGTTTCATTCATACCTTTTTTTTCTAAGTGATGATGATATGGTGCCATTAAGAACATTCTTTTTTTAGTAAGTTTATATTTTGCTACTTGAAGTATTACACTAACACTACTTACAACAAACATAATGCCTAATAATGGAATAAGTAAAGTTTGTTTAGTAAAAATGTTTAAACACGCAATTAATCCACCAAGAGCAAGAGAACCTGTGTCGCCCATAAAAATTTTTGCCGGAAAACTATTAAATAGTAAATACGCAAGTAGCGAACCCAAACTTGCTGCAATAATGATAAATAAGTTTGAATATTCGGTTAAAAGTAGTGAACTTACACCCAAATCTTTAAGCGTTAAAAAAATTGTATAAAAAATGACGGCGAAACTTGTTAAATAACTTAAACTAACTCCACCAGCAAGTCCATCTAATCCGTCAGTTAAATTTACACTATTTGTTGTTGCCAAAAACACAAGTATTGTAAAAGGTATGTAAAAATAACCTAAATTAATTTCGATATTACAAAATGGCACGTAAATAGAACTGCCTATTAAACCATTATAATAAGCAAAAAATGAAACAATTACGCTAATTAATACTTGGAACACAATTTTTTGATAAGGTTTTAATCCTAAATTTTGTTTATGTTTTATTTTTAAAAAATCATCTAAAAAACCAACTAGTCCAAAAGAAAAAAACACCCCTAAGGTTACTAAACTAAGTTTGGCTTGTCCTTTTAAAAAAATAAGCGAAGAAAAAATTATTCCTATAATAAAGATTAGTCCACCCATTGTTGGTGTACCACTCTTTTTGGCGTGCATATCTACATATTCGTAAACAGGTTGACTTGCTTTTAATTTTTTAACGCATTTTATAATTATTGGCGACAAAATTAAGCAAAAAATAAAACTTATTGTTATGATTAAAAAGAACTTATCCATATAATTTATTTTATTAATTTTTTAAGGTTTTTATGCACTTTTTAACCACTTTAACATCGCTATAATTAAAGTGTATTCCGTTAATATCTTGATATTTTTCTATTCCTTTACCAAGTATTAATAAAATTTCATTGTTTTTTAGGTTTTTTATTGCTTTTTTTATCGCTTTTTCTCGGTCTAATATAATCTCACCTTTTTCTTTTGCTCCCCTTAAAATTTCATTACAAATAATTAAAGGATTTTCAAATTTAGGATTATCGCTTGTGATATATATTTTTTTTGAGTATTTATATGCAATTTCCCCCATAATTTCGCGTTTTTCTTCATCACGATTTCCCGGGCAACCAAAAAGAGAAATTATTTTGTTTTTACTTAACGAACTAGTATTTAATAAAACTTCTCGTAAACTTTCTGGCGTGTGAGCATAATCTATAATTATATATCTATTATTTTTAAGTTTATAAACATTAAATCGTCCTTTAACATTAGTTAACTTTTTTAATGTGGAAGTTATGTCAAACATTATATTTAATTCGTTTAATGCTAATATGCCACTTAAAATATTTAAAACATTAAACTCGCAACTTGTTTTTGTTTGTAAACTATAATTTTTACCTAAAAAAGATAAATCAAATTCTGTTTTGTTTAAATAACATTTTATATTTTTTGCACAAATATCGGCGTTTGTTACTAATCCATAAGTTAAACACTTTATTTTATCTCTTATTTTTAAAAACAATTCTTGACCAGTTACATCGTTTACATTTATTATCGCTTTTTTAACATTATAATTATTAAAGTAACTAAATTTTGTTTCTTTATAGTTTTGCATTGTTTTAAAAAAATCTAAATGGTCTTGCGAAAAATTAGTAAATATGCAAACATCACTTACTAATTTATCGACTTTATTAAGTTTTATTGCGTGTGCCGAAATTTCCATAACAACAACTTTGCAATTACACTCTGCCATTTTGCGTAAGAGTTTATAAAGTAGTATTGGGTCTGGTGTAGTTAAAGTTTCATTAAATCGTTTAGAATTTATGTAAACACCACTAGTACCAATAACGCCACAACTTACGTTATTTAGTTTTAACATTTTTTGTATAAAATATGATGTGCTAGTTTTTCCATTTGTTCCTATTATGCTAATTATTTTTAAACTTTTTGTGGGGTTACCAAAAAAGTTATCTGCAAGAATTGACAACGCCTGCCTACTATTTTTAACAATTACATAAGGAAGCGTAGTATTAACTATTTTTTCGCACACAAAAAATACTACGCCTTTTTTCGATAAATTACTAACTATGCTATGACTGTCAAAATTTAATCCGTTTATGCAAACAAAAGCGCTGTTTTTTAGTTTGCTATTAGAATTATCACACAAATTTTTTATATCTAAATTTAATGTCTTTTCATTAAAATTAACAAATTTTATTACTTCTAAATTTTTTATTAATTCTTTAAGTTTCATTTGGCTGTGTTCCTAACAATACTATCGCTCTTTCTCTCACTTTTGTTTTTGGTGCTGGGGTTTGACTAATTATAACTCCCCCTTCACCAGTAGTTTCATACTGCAAATTTAAGTTTGTTAAAATACCAACTGCTTTACTTAAACTTAATCCTATTAAGTTTGGCATTTCTATATTCTCTTCCACTAGTTTTAAATCACTTTCTAAACTGTCGTTTGGTTTTATGTTTTTATATTGTATTATTCCCTCAAAAATCTTTTTTGCATAAGGTGTTGCAACAATGCTACCATAATAAGAACCACTTGTTGGTTTATTAACTATAACTAAACAAACATATTCAGGTTTGTCGCTAGGAAATGCTCCAACAAAAGATGCAATGTGGTCGCTCGTTTTTTTGCCATCACTAAAAAGTTCGGTCGTGCCTGTTTTGCCACTTACGCGATAACCCGGAATAAAGGCGTTTATTCCATTTGCCTTTTTTATAACTTCTTCATACATAACTTTTATTGTTTCGCTTGTCTTTTTAGACACAACTCGTCTTAATTCGGTTTTACTATTTTGTAAAATAGTTACATTGTTTGAGTTTGTTATTTTACTTACATAATAAGGTTGCAACAAAATTCCACCATTAATAACAGATGATATTGCGTTTATTTGTTGAATAGGAGTTACTGCTATTGCCTGACCAAAGCCCATACGTGCATAATCAACCTTTTTAGCAGTTTCTTTATTCATAACAATACCACCACTTTCGCCCGGAAAATCGACGTTAAGTTTGTTGCCAAAACCGAATTTATCAAAATATTGATATAATTTATCTTTTCCTAGTCTTAGTGCTAAATCAATAAAAACGGAGTTACAACTATTGCATAAACCTTCGGTCATTGTTTGTGAACCGTGTCCGTGAAGTCGCCAGCATTTGATTTTTTGTCCATCGACAATTCGGTAACCAGGGTCATAAAATCTATCATTAGGAGTTGTTTTGCCTTCTTCTAGTGCCATTGCAGTAGTTAAAACTTTAAAGGTCGAACCTGGTTCATACACATCTACGACGCTTAAATTTTTAGATTGCGAATTTAACTTATTAATATCATCACGTGGCAAATTGTTTAAATCTAAACTAGGTTTTGAACTATTTGCTAAAATTTCGCCAGTATTTGGATTCATTACAATAATTTCGCAAGACTCTGGCTTTTCATTTAACATAATTTCTTCTGCCATTTGTTCGGTTAATTTTTGAATGTTATAATCTATTGTTAAATATAAATTATTTCCACTAATAGATGGCACAAAACTATCTAATGTATTTAATAATTCTTCGCCTCTAATTGAAGTTTGTTTATTTGCATAACCGTCTATACCAGTTAAATATTTATTATAATAAAGTTCAAGTCCGTTTTGACCAACATTATCTATTGTTGTATAACCTAAAACTTGACTTAAAAAATTGCCATAAGGATAATATCTTTTATTGTTTTCACTATAATATATACCTTCTAAATTTTTGCTTTTTAACTTTTCAACTTGCTCGCTTTCAACTTGTAGTTTTATTAAACTTTCGCTTACAAAACGATTTGTTACTTTTGCATAAGTTTTATCGTAATCTACATCTAAAACTTCAACTAAGGCTTTTGTAACACTAGTTGCGTCTTTAACGCTTATGGCTCTTACATAAATGTTATAACTTGTGTATGAAACAGCAAGTGCTAAACCATTAGAATCATAAATTGTTCCACGTTTTGCATTTAAAGGTAAATCTCTAACCCATTGCGATTCGGCTTTTTTAAGTAACATTTCTGCCGATATTACTTGAATATAAAAAAGTCTAAAAAATAGTGCCGAAAAAATAAAGGTTATAAGTAAAATTAATACTAATAACCTCTTTTGAATTGAATATATACTATAATTTTTTGTAACCAAATTATCCCCCAAACATATTAGATATAAAGTTACACAATTTATCAAACCAGTTAGATACAGGTTTTGGTGTTGGAACACTGTTTCGTTCGTATAGAGTAATATCTTGAATGTCTGTTGCTTTTTTTAACTCCAATAAAATTTTTTGGTCGTCATTTTTGGCTTCTTCATTTAATTTTTCTAAATTTTTAATTGCTTTATCTATTTTATAATCTTGTATAGTTATTTGATTGTTAAAATTATCTATACTTTTGTATAAATTTGAAATTTTAACAGCGTTAAATATTGTTAAACTAGATAACAAAATTATAATTACGCTTATAACAATTAAAAGCAATTTGCCTTGTGGACGCACTTTTAATTTAACTTGTTGTTTTTTAGTGTTTGAACTAACAGAAATCACTTCTTCATCTACCGATTGATTATTGCTAACTTCTAAAATCTTATCAAATTCATTGTTTTCTTTTGGTTTTTCGGTAGGAGTATAAGTTTTAACTATTTCAAAACTTTCAAATTTTCGTTTTTCTTTTTTAGGTTTACTGCCAAATTTGAAAAATTTACGACTTTGTTGTT
>CAKVEY010000024.1 GCA_934746185.1 uncultured Clostridia bacterium | reverse complement strand
ATTAATGCGTTAATTTGTTGACAAATTTTTTAAATTTAATTAAAATATGTTTGTTATTACGATATAAAACAAATACAAGGAGAAATTATGAAAAATTGCGTAAAGAAAATAACAAACTTAACTATTAAATGTTTAGCAGTTTTAGCAATTGCTTTTGTAGCAATTCTTGGTGTTATTTGTCCACCACTTATGAAAGTTGCAAATGTTATGGCTGCTGGATATGAAAATAATATTGCTTCTGGCTTAAAACTTTTAAAAATGCCTAGCAAAGCAAAATTAAACGAAGTTGATGGCGTTAAAGTTCCAGTTGGTGAAACTGAGGAAGCAGGTGCTACTGTAAATTGTAAAATTTTAAACCCAAAAGGCACAGTTATTTATGATAGCCTAGATGCAGATGCTAGCACTAAATATCCTGATGTTAAAAAGGTTAGTGGTCAATATGTTTTCACTGCAACCAAAGTAGGAACATATAAAGTTCAATATTCTGTTGCAAGTTCTGTAAAACGTTCTTTAACTACACAAGAATATAAAATTGTAGTTACTGGCGAAAAGGCAGGATTTACTTTTAGTGAAAACTCAAAACAAATTATACCTAGCGTAACAAATGGTAAATATGATGTTGTTTTACCTTATCCAGTTGTTAAAGATAGCAATGGGGACGAAGTAAGTAGTGAAGATGTTAAAAATAACATTTCTGTTTCAGTTAAAGAAACTCACACTAATTCTATTGTAAGTGTTATAAAAAATACAGAAGGTTACTATTCATTTAAACCAAATGCAGAAGCAGATTGCACTTATGTAATCACTTATTCTTATGTTGACAGTTTAACAGGTTTAGAAACTACACAAGTTTTTGAAGTTAAATATGAAAAAGAATTTAAAGACGAAGACATTAAATTAGGTTATAAGTTCGATAGTTCTATGCCAGATAGTATGGAATTAGGCGTTGAAACTAAACTTCCAAAAGTTAGCGTTTATGACGAAAATGACACAGATTTAAAATTATCTGCTTATACAGATATTGAAGTTGTATTTATTCCTAATAAAAATTTCAGTGCTAAATATGCAGAAAAATTAGCAACTGGAAAAGAATATGTAAGTGTAGAAGTTAAAGATAACAAAATTACACCTATGTATCCATCTAGTGAAGGAACATATAAAATCACATATAAAATTGCAGATTTTTATAATTTAAGTCAAAACAAAGCAAACAAAACATTAGTTTACTCTATTAACGATGTTAAAGATACAACTGCTCCTACAACTTATGCAGTTGCAGATTATAAAGATTATATCAATTTAGACGCAGAAAGCAAATTTGAAAGTTTAAAAGATAACTACAAATATAAAGATGTAAGTTATAAAATACCTTCAAAAGTTGCTACTAACACAGTTGTAGAATTCCCAGCAATTTTCGCAAAAGATAATTTCTCAAGTTATGAAGATATGTATTCATCTCTTGCAAGAGTTATTGTTCCAGAAAAAGGTGCTAACACTACTTTAAAAACAGCATTAAGAGAAGTTGACGGAGAATTACAAACTGTTGAAGTTGCTCCTTACGAAACTGCATCTTATAAATTTACACAAGCAGGAACATATACAATTCGTTATGAAGCAACAGATAAAGCAAATAAATATAACTACACAGGCACAACTTTCACAATTGTTGTTGAAGATGGCTTTGTAGATGAAGTTGCTCCAAGAATTACAATGTCTGGTATTCCATCTACTGTTAAAGTGGGTGAGAAAGTAAAAATTACTAAACCACAAGTTATCGACTATGCAAGTGATTCTTCTACTGAAACAGAAATTGTTGATAAAAACTTAGAAGTTCATTACTATTACTTTACAGAAGATTTAAGCTTAGAAACTGTTAAAGAAGCATTCAAAGGTGGCGTAAGCACAAGTGAATCTTATGTAGAAATTAAAGAAAATGAAAAAACAGGTAAATTAGAATTTACTGCTCCAAACTCAGCAAATGTTAAATTCTTAACAGTTGCTTATGATGATGCAAAAAATGTTGGTGTTAGCATTAGAGAAATCTCTATTATTAACATTAATGATGCAGAAATTCCTACTGTTACAACAAACGATGAAGAATATGTTAAAGGTTTATTAGGAGAAACTCCTTATAAAACTGAAGACGGTGTAAATTATACTAACAAATTAAATCAAGACGAAATTATTTATTTACCAAACTATATTGTTGAAGATGGTGTTAATACTAAATATTTATCTTCAAAAGTTAAAGTTTATGACGATAAAAACAACGATATAAGTGTTAATGGTATTCAAACATACCTAAATGGCGATAAACTTGAAATATCAAATGCTCGTTTTGTTGCTACAAAAGCAGGCGAGTATACAATTGTTTATACAATTAGCGACTTAGGTGGTAACTATTTAGTTAAGAGTTATGTTTTAACTATTAACGACACAAAAGCCCCAGTAATTGAGCTAGAAGGTAGTTTATCTACTGCCGAAGTTGGAGAAACTGTAAAACTTCCAACATTTAAAGTAGATGATGAAAGCGACATTGTTTCTAAGGGTATTAGATTTATTGGTAACAATAATCCAAGTTTCAGTTATATTGAAGGAACAAACGAATTTATTGCTTATGAAACAGGAATATTTACTTATGAATATTATGCAGAAGATGTTAATGGCAATAAAACAGTAAGTGGTCCTTATACTATTGAAGCAAAAGATACTCAAAAACCAGGAATCACATTAGATTATGACCTAAATGCTTATAAAGTTTATGCACTAGAAAAAGATAGTGATAGTAACATTTTACCTATTAGTATTCCAGGATATACTGCTGAAGATAGATTAAATGGTATTAAAGAAAGCAAAGTAACAGTTAAATCTCCAAGTGGAAAAGAATTAACTGTAACATTAGACGGAGAAGTATGGAAATTTACTCCAACAGTTGATGGTGTTTATACAGTTATTTATAGTGCAACTGACCTTGCAAACAACACAACTGAACAAAGTTATGAAATTAAAGTTGGTGATAATACTGCACCTTCAATGGTAATTAGTAACACTTCTTCAAACGCTCCTAGTCAAATTAAAGTTAATACAACTAACCTAAAATTAAGTTTAGAAGATATTGAAGTTAGCGATGCTGGCGTTACTAAAAAAGCAAGTGAATTAATTAAAGAATATACAAACAATGGTTACAGAATGTTCGCAGTTACTGTTACTGGTCCAGATGGTTCAACTATTTCAAGAATTAGTGATAGTGGTGATGATTATGAATACAAATTAACTCAAACTGGTAAATATACTATAACTTATATTGCACGTGATAAAGCTGGTAATGAAAAAGTTATTAAAAAGACAGTTGAAGTTTATGCAGACGATAATAAATCTGTAATTAAAACTGAAACTTGGAGTATCGTATTAATCGTTGTTGCCTTAGCAGTTCTTGCTGGTGTAGTTATCTACTTCATAAAAACAAGAGATAAAAAACCTAGCAAAAAAGATGTTGCTAAATTAACAAGCGATAAAAAAGACGAGAAAAAAGACTAATTTTAATTAATTAATAAAAAATCTCACAAATATGTGGGATTTTTTTATGCTATAAATTGATTTGCTTGATTATTTTTTTTATATTTGTTAAAATATATTTATGTTAGACGAGATGACCGAAAAACTTTTATCTTTTTTATATTCTCTAAATAGCACAGGCAGTTTTGAATTGATTGAATTAAAGGATATAGAAAGCAATTTAAAAGTTAAAAATATTACTAAAAGTAAAATAATATCTTCCTTAAATTATTTAAGAGATAAAGAATATATAAAATTAAGATATGCCGAAGATGACGAAATTTGCTATGCAATTTTAACAAACGCAAATATTTATATGGAAAGTTTAAATCAAACAAAAAACATAGAAAAACGAAGCAATACTAAATTTATATTAAGACTTTTTTTAAACTTTATTTCAGCATTCTTAGGTGCTTTTGTAGCAGTTATGATAGTTCACTACTTTTTATAGGAGATAATATGTTAAATAAAATAGAAAAACAAATAATGAAATATTTTTATAATCGTTGTTTTAATAAAGAAAGTTGTTTAATTAAACCAGAAGATATTAAAATAAGTTTAATACCTGATTTAGAAATTAACGACACACAACTTGATAGAGCGATTAATAACTTAATTTATGATGGTTATATAGATTTAGTAGCAACCGAAAATAAAGGTTATCCTGTTTATTCTGTTAGTTTAAAAAGTAAAGGACAAGCATTTTTAAGGGAAATGGAGAATACAAGAAAAGAAAATAGATACTTAATTATCCGTTCTATTGCACTAGCACTATTAGGCGTTTGTGTTACTTGGCTTATTAGATTAATATTTAAAATTTAAGTGCTTTTGCACTTTTTTTATTTATTATTTTACAATGAATAGTTTATATAACCCTTATTCGTTGACAAAATAAGGGTTATGTGATATAATTTATAAATGGTAAATGGCACTTTAATTTTAAGGAAAAATGCAAAAGATGAAGAGATAAAAGCATACAAAGTATTAAAAGATGTGCTTTTTAGAAATGAAGTTGCAATTATAGGCGATGATATTTCTAAAAATCTTCCTGATATTTATACTCAAAGTTATGATATAGGCGTAGAAGTAACGAGTTGCGAACATTTGTCGCAATATTTAATGGATACTTTTAGTAAAAAGCATAAAAAGAAAGGTGAAAATGTTAGCGAGATTATAAATCTTTACGAAAATTTATCTTTAAAAGACAAAAATTTATTGTTTTTAAATGAATTTGAAAATATTTTAGAAAAGAAAATTAAAAAAATAGATGTTTATAAACATTGTAAAAGTTTAAATTTAATAATCATTTCTAATTTAGAAAATAAAAGTTATGTAAGGCGAGAAAGTTTAGCAGAAATTTACCAAAAATTAGTTTTAAAATATAATAAAAAATATGATAACTTATTTTTGTTTTACAATAATACTTTATATGTTAGCATTAACTATAATTTTGTAAAACTTAAAAAAATAAAAGAAGAAACATTAGAAAAATAAGGAGAAATATGGCATTACGAAATATTGTTTTTAGTGATGAACCACTAATAAGAAAAAAAAGTAAAGTTGTTACAGAATTTAACGAACAATTAGATATTTTACTTGACGATATGAAAGAAACTATGCGTCATAATGATGGCGTAGGACTAGCTGCTGTGCAAGTTGGCGTTTTAAAACGAGTTATTGTTGTTGAAGCGTGTGGTCAATATTTTGAATTGATAAATCCAGTTATTTTACATAAAGAAGGTTCTCAGTTTGGGGTAGAAGGCTGTTTGAGTGTTAAAAATATTACAGGTGAAGTTGAACGACCTTATAAAATAACTGTAAATGCTCAAAATAGGTACGGTGATAATATGGTTTTAACTGTTGAAGGTTTACTTGCAACCGTTATTTGCCACGAATGCGACCATTTAGACGGAATTTTATTTATTGACAAAATGATTAAAAAAAATAATTAAAGAGAGAATTGTAGATGAACATTGTTTTTTTAGGTACACCAGACTTTTCTAGTAAAGTTTTAAATAGTTTAATTAATTCTAAACATAAAGTTGTTGCTGTTGTAACGCAAGAAGATAAAAAAGTTGGTAGAAAACAAATATTAACTGAAAGTCCTGTTAAAATTTTAGCAAAGCAACACGGCATAAAAGTTTTACAGTTTCATAAAATAAGATTAGAAGGCTACGAAGAATTGAAAAATTTAAACGCCGATATTTTTATAACTTGTGCTTATGGTCAAATTATTAGTCAAGAAATTTTAGATATTGCAAAATATGGCACAATTAACATTCATTTTTCGTTACTTCCAAAATATAGGGGAGCAAGTCCTGTTCAATGGACACTAATTAACGGAGAGAAATTCGCAGGTGTTACAATTATGCGAACCGATGCAGGAATAGATACGGGCGACATTATTGTTCAAAAATCATTAGAAATTGAAGAAGATGACAACACAGAATCGCTTTTAAATAAACTTGCCGATTTAAGCATACAACCTTTGTTTGATGTACTTGATAGTTTTGAAAATAATACTATTAAATTTATAAAGCAAGGAGATGATTTTACATATTTTCCAATGCTAAAAAAGGAAGATGGGCTAATTGATTTTAACAAAACAAGTTTAGATATAGTGAATTTAGTTAAAGGCTTATATATTTGGCCTAACGCATATTTTTATTTAAACGATAAAACAGTTAAAATTTTTAAGGCAAAAACTGTTGATTTTGCTAGCGAAAATGATGCTGGAACAATTGTAAAAGCCGATAAACAAGGTTTATATATAAAGTGTGGCAATAACACATATTTGAGCGTTTTAGAACTTCAAATAGAAGGCTCAAAAAGATTAAATTACAAAGATTTTTTAAACGGAAATAAAATAAATATAGGAACAAAATTAAATGGAAACATTACTTAATTTAAGTTTGGAAGAAATAGAAAAAGTAGTATTAAAGCAAGGTGAACCTAAATTTAGAGCAATGCAAATATATCAAGGGTTATATTTAGGCAAAAGTTTTAATGAAATTTCAACATTAAGTCAAACTTTTAAAACATATTTGCAAAATAATTTTTATAGTCAACCACTATCTATATTAGATACAAAAATATCAAAAGATGGCACAATTAAATTTGTATTTAAACTACTTGATAACAATATTATTGAAAGTGTTTTAATGCAATATGAATATGGTTATACGCTTTGTGTTTCAACTCAAATAGGTTGCAATATGCGTTGTAAATTTTGTGCTAGTGGTTTATCTGGAAAGGTTAGAGATTTAACTAGTGGCGAAATTTTAGCCGAAGTAATACTAGCAAACAAATTTTTAGACGGAAAACTAGGTGAAAAGAGAAAAATAACAAACATTGTTTTAATGGGAAGTGGTGAACCACTAGAAAACTATGATAACGTTACTAAATTTTTAAGATTAGTAACTTATGAAAAGGGATTTAATATAAGTGAACGAAACATTTCTCTTTCTACTTGTGGAATAGTTGAAAATATTTATAAACTTGCTGATGACGGCTTTAAAGTTACTTTAACAATAAGTTTGCACGCAATAAAAGACGAAATTCGTAAAGAAATTATGCCAATTGCAAAAAGATATACTGTTAAAGAAATCTTAAACGCTTGCGAATATTATTACAACAAAACAAATCGAAGAATAGTTTTTGAATACACCTTAATTAAAGATGTAAATGATTCAATGAACGAACCTTATGCGATAAAGAATATTATGAAACGATATAAGATGCAATATCATTTTAATGTTATTTGCTTAAACGAAAATGATGGAATAAGTGAACTAAAAACTACAGGGCGAGATTATGCGAGAAAGTTTACAAATAACTTAGAAAAGAATGGAGTATCTGCAAGTTTAAGACGAACCTTAGGGGAAGATATAGAAGGCGCGTGTGGAATGCTTAGAAAAAAATATCTTGAACAAAAAGATTGATATTTTACAATATTAAAAATATTATAATAATAAATTTTGCATAATTTGGATTGTTTATATATTATTTAATAAATTGTTTTATATAAAGAATATTTATATAATTATAAAAAAGAGTATTGAAATTAATCAATACTTTTTTTTTGGTGGAGACGGTGGGAATTGAACCCGCGTCCAGATTAATGTAATAAAATACTTCTACACGCTTATAAAATTTTTGCTTTAATAACAATAAATAAATTCTAAAAAATTATTGCTACGAGCCTAAAATCAATTAAACAAACTAGGCAATTTATTTAATTTACCACTAAAAATTAAAACCTTACTAAACCCTAGTGGGAGAGTTTAATAAAATTACTACTTTTAAATTAGCAAGCAGCGGCTTTTAAATTATTATTTGCGTTTATTTTGTTTGCCTTATTTATGTGAAACTGCCTCACAGCGTGCTTAACCTTATCCTAAATAACCTGTCAAAACCAAATCGTCCCCAAAATAAACATAATTATTATATAATACTAACAAACTTTTAGTCAATATATTTTAAAATTATTTTGTCTATTTTAATTAAAATGATATAATAATATATAAATATAATGAATTATTGTGCAATTTAAGTGTAAACTTTAAATTTAAGGGGTAAAATATGAAAAAGTTAAAAATTTTTGTATGTTTATTAATTATATTATGTTCAGCGTTTTTTGTTCCAAGCATAACTGTTTTTGCTGATGATAACAAAAATTTAGATAAAATATATGTTGCTCTAGGTGATAGTATTGCAGAAGGTTACGCAATAGATTTAACTACAAGAGATGATGGGCAGTTTACAAAAAAAGCAGAAAACGCATACAACTTTATTAATGAAAGTTACACACAAAGAGTTTACAATTATTTAACTTCATCATATAAATACAATAAAGGTTATAATTTTTCTCACCAAGGTTATACCTGTAAAGATTTAAACGACTTTTTAAAAAGCTTTTGCAATGGCGCTAGTTATAAATGCAAAGACCCAGCAAGTACTAATGCAAAATATAACACTTTTACAAATCAAGAAATTTACGATATTTTTACAAATGCAAAAACTTTTACAGTTAGTATTGGTGCAAATAATGTTTTAGGCAAAATGATAGATTTATTGCCAAATTATTTTAATGGTTCTTTACCTTATGAAAATTTAGAAACTATTGTTAAAGTTCAAGTTAGTAATTTTAGAACAGAATTTCAAGAATTATTAGATTTAATTTATGGTTTAAATGAAAATAGTGAAGTTTATTTTACTACTATTTATAATCCTTATGTTTACGAAATAATGGAACTTAATAATGAAGTTGCTACAATTCTAAGTATGGCAGGAATCACGCAAGAGAAATTATATAAAATTTCTGCTTTAACAGAAATTGCTTTAAATGCTAATGAAGTAGAATTTAAAGGTTTAAATAGAATTTTGAAAGATGAAATTGATAGGACTCAAACTCTTACCGATAAAAAAATTTTCTATTTAGTTAATTCTTACAAAAAATTTAATGATAAACTAAATTTAGGTGCAGACTATGAAAACTATGTAAATACAAGAGTTGATAAATTAACAATGGGTGATTTGGCAGGAGTTACTGACGCTGATTCTTTGGAAAAAGTAATATCAAGAGTTATTGACCCACACCCAACAGCACAAGGTCATAGTTTAATTTTTGAAGGGCATAAGGACCAAAAAATCGGTACAAATTATTATGAACCAGCAAATATAAATAAAAAAATTGTAGTAATTATTGGTATTTCATTATTTGTTTTAGCAGTAGTTGTTGCGTCAATAGTAGCGTACGTAAAATCTAAGAACCGAATTTGTTAAAAATTTTTCAAAATATTATAAAATTAGGTATTGACAACTAGATATTTTTGATTTATAATTTTACTACAAATTTACTTTTTAAGGAGAAAAATATGTCATTAATTTTAAGTAGTAGTATAGGAACTGCAATATTAAATGTTTTAGCAATAATCGTTTTAGCCTTAGCAATTGGCTTTATTGTTTTACTATTAGTAGATTTAACATTAGGTTGTATTGATGGTAAAAGGGGAGTTCTATTTTTTAGAAATCGTAAAAACACAGATAAAGACAATGAAATGTTAATGCAATATAATAAGGAAATGGATAATTATTATTTACAAAATAATCAACCAGCACTAGATTATACTGAAAAACAAAATAGTGAAGAAACTAATAATAATATTGACTTTAACAAAGCCGAAGAAGAACAAAAATTATTAGAAGCAAATCAAGAAAAAGAACCAGTAACCGAAGTTAACGATGATTTCACTTTCATTAACAAAGTTAGTCCAGAAGTTGAAAAAGAAATCGCAGACGAAGAAAACAAAAAGAATAATCCACAAGTTGAATTAAACGAAAAAGGTGAAGACGACGATTTTGATTTCTTAGATGATGAAGATGACGACGATAAAAGTATTGAAGAAATCTTAAAAGCAATCAAAGAAAAAAATATGCGTGCAAGAAATAAATTCGTTCAAGAACAAGAAATTGAACCTGATTTTGACGAAGATGAAGTTGAAAAAACTCCAGAAGAAAAAACTGAAGAATTAAACGAAGAAAAATCTAATGTAGAAGAAATTATTTCTCAAGCCGAAAAAGTTGAAAACAACGCTAATAACGAAGAAATTGAAAAGTTAAAAGCAATGGTTGAAGAATTAAATAAAAAATTAGATGACGAACAAAAGAGAAGTGCAGAACTTGAAGAAAAATCTAAACAAGAAGTCGAAAGTTTAAAGAAAGCATTAGAAGAAAAACCACAAGAAGAAATTACAACTGAAACTTTAACTGATTTAGAAGAAGAATTAACTAAATTACTTGATAGACAAAAACAAAACGAAAAAGATTTAAAACAAAATAAAAAAGAATATATTCCACTAGCAAGAATTGCAAGAACATTAGAAGCAGACCAAGATAAATTAAGAAGAAGAGAAGCAATCGTTGCTAAAAAGAAAATGGTAATTTTAGGCGTTAATAATGTTACTGATCCAGAAAAACAACAAAAACTTGATGAAGAAGTTGAATTATTAAATGGTTTAAGATTATCTGTTGAACATTGTCAACAAGTTATGGACGCTAATAAAGACCGTTATCCAGTATTAAAAAGAACAAATGAAATTTTAACTCGTAACGCACAAGATTTAGAAAACGACATTAATGCTTTACAAGAAAAAATTGCTCACGTAAAAGAAGTTTTAAACTCAACTGGTAACGATGGCGACACTACTGATGGCGTTGAAGGTACTGATAGTACTGACAATGGTAGTCAAGAATAATAAACAATAAATAATAAAAAACGAAATCGAATAGATTTCGCTTTTTTTATTTGCTTTAACTATAAAAGATAAAAAATCATAATATAAATATTATGAAAAGAAGTTATATTTTAGTTATAGATAGTGGACTAGGTGGAATAAGTGTTTTAAAAAAACTTAAAGATGTTTTTGTAAATGAAAGTTTTATTTATCTTGCCGATAATAGTATTTCTCCTTATGGCAATAAAACGAAAAAAGTTTTAAAACAACATATTTTAAAATTAATAAATGAATATATGCAAAAGTATTCAATTAAATTAATTATATTTGCTTGCAACACATTAACGGCAACTACAATAAATTTTGTAAGGAAAAATATTCCTATTAAAATTGTTGGAACCGAACCACCAATAAAATGTGTAAAAAATAATAAAAACACCCTAGTGCTAGCAACTAATGGCACAATAAAATATTCAAAATTATTAAAAAAATATAAAAATAATAAACAATTTACATTTGTGCCTTTAAAAAATATTGCAACGTTTTTAGATAACGATTTTATAAATAGGGAAGAGATTATTAAAGGTTTAAAAAGACAAATTCCTAAAAATAATTACAAAAATGTGGTTTTAGGTTGCACCCATTATTATTTTATAAAAAAAGAAATAAGCAAAGTTTTATATGGTAAAATAAAATTTTATGACGCAATAAAAGGAATAATAAAACAAGTAAAAAAAGTTTTACCTAAAACAAAATCTAAAAAGCAAACAATTAAAATACATACTTCAAAATATAATAAACACTTAAAAAGTTTTTTAAAATATGCTTTAAATAATTAATATTTGTATAAATTTTAAAAAATAAAAAAAACTAAAAAAATAGTTGACAAAAAAAATTTTATTAAGTAAAATAATTTTGTTTATATTTAATAGTTAAAGACAAGTAGTGCTATTTGATTCGCAAAGAGAAGAGTCGGTTGCTGAAAGACTTAAGATAGAATAGTTATGAAACCACTTTAATAATGATTTATATATAAATATTAATAAGGAAATGCAACAGCATTTTGAAAAAAGGTGGAACCACGGTAAAATATCGTCCTTTACTAACTTGTAAAGGATTTTTTGTTTTTAAAAGGAGAAAATTATGGATAATGAACAATTAATGATGAGTAGGCATAGTATGGCTCACGTTTTAGCAAAAGCAATTTTAAAATGGGATTCTAACGCTAAATTAACAATAGGGCCAGCAATAGATAACGGATTTTATTATGATTTTGATATGAAAACTATTACGCCAAACGATTTTGCAGAAATAGAAAAATCTATGCAAAAAATAATAAACAGTAGTGAACCATTTACTCGTAAAGAGATTTCTAAAAAAGAAGCACTTGAATTATTTAAAGATAACCCTTATAAAGTAGAAATAATAAATGAATTGCCTGAAAATGAAGTTGTTTCTATTTATTATACTGGTAATGATTTTGTTGATTTATGTAGAGGTCCACACGTAGATAATACTAGTAAATTGCAAAATATGGGCTTTAAAATTGCGAAAGTTGCTGGTGCTTACTGGCGTGGCAGTGAAAAAAATAAAATGTTACAAAGAATTTATGTATATGCTTTTGCCAGCAAAAAAGAACTTGCAGAATATAATGCTTTAATGGAAGAAGCAGCAAAACGTGACCATCGAAAATTAGGTAAAGAATTAGGAATATTTATGTTTTCGGATTTAGTAGGTAGAGGACTTCCTATGTGGCTACCTAACGGATTTGTAGTTCGTAGAGCATTAAGCGATTATATAACTAATAAAGAACTAAAACTTGGTTATAAACACGTTATGACACCATCACTTGCTAATGTTAATTTGTATAAAACATCTGGACACTGGGACCATTATCACGAAGATATGTTTCCATCAATGAAAAGAGATGATGAAGAATATGTTTTAAGACCTATGAATTGTCCACATCATATGATGATTTATAAAAATTTTTTACATTCTTATAAAGATTTACCATTAAGAATAGCCGAAGTTGCAAACGATTTTAGATTTGAAGGGGCAGGTTCTCTTTGTGGCATTGAAAGAGCGAGAGCTTTTACTCAAAATGATTCTCATATCTTTTGCAGACCAGACCAAATTGAAAGCGAAGTTGAAAATGTTATCAAATTAATATTAGATGTTTACGAAGATTTTGGTTTTACTAAATATAAATTCCGTTTATCTTTAAGAGATGAAAAAAATACAGAAAAATATTTCGGCAATGATAGTTTGTGGGAAAAGAGCGAAACAGCTTTAAGAAAAATTTTAAAAGATAACAACTTAGATTTTTACGAAGCAAAAGGCGAAGCCGCTTTCTACGGACCAAAAATTGATGTACAAGTACAAAGTGCATTAGGACACGATGTAACTCTTTCTACTGTTCAATTAGATTATCAACTACCAGAAAAATTTGAACTTGAATATGTAGACGAAAATAATCAAAAAGTACGACCAGTTGTAATTCATAGAGCAATTTTAGGTTCATTAGACCGTTTTGTTGCTTTCTTACTTGAAGAAACAAAAGGCGTTTTACCAGTTTGGTTATGTCCTGTACAAGTAAAAGTGTTAAATATTAGCGAAGCACAACAAGAATACGCTAAAAGCATATATGATAAACTAATAGACCTAGGATTTAGAGCCGAACTCGATGATAGAAATGAAAAGATTGGATATAAAATTCGTGAAGCAGCAGGTAGTAAAATTCCATATATGATTATTGTTGGCGATGGCGAAAAAGATAGTAATACTATTTCAATTCGTGGTAGGGGTAATGAAAATACTCCAAACATTAAACTTGAAGATTTTGTAAATAGACTTCAAAATGAAATAAAAAATTATAAATAATCCTTTTTAAAATTTATATAAAAATAAAAAATCCACAAATTAGGTGGATTTTTTATTAAAATTGCGTCAAAATATTGCCAAAAATTAAAAAAATCTATAAAAAATCAAAAAAAATAAAAAAAACCGAAAAAATTTTTAAAAAAGTTAAAAAAAGTGTTGACAAAGGAAAAATAAAATGGTAATATAAAAGAGC
>CAKVEY010000023.1 GCA_934746185.1 uncultured Clostridia bacterium | reverse complement strand
GTGTGATATAATTCAGGTACAGGAGAAATATTATGAATGAATTAATTTTTTGCGGAATTGGTAGTGCTTTAGAAACTGATTTTAATAGCAATTGTGCTTACTTTTGCGATAAAAATGAAATAGTTGTTATTGACCCAAGCGAAAAATGCGTTAGGCATTTAGTTAATAACGAAGTAATAAATGAAAGCACAAAAAAAGTAACTATTGTTGTTACTCACACTCATTGCGACCACATATCAGGATTAGGTCAATTAATTTGGCAATGTGCTATTAAACGGAATATCATGCCAACCATAATAGCTAACAGCAATAAATTTAAAAAGACATTAAAGAAATTATTACAATTGTCAGGAGTTGATAAGAACTATTTTACATTTTCTAAAAACTGTTTTTATAAAACAGAAAATGTTTCAATTGAAATGGTTAAAACAACCCATACTGAAGATTTAGAATGTTTTTCAATAATTCTAAAAGATGACAAAGATAAAATATATTATTCTGGTGATACAAACAATTTTGAACAAGTAAGACATGTTATTTTAGATGAGAGTTTTACTAAAGTTTACTTGGAGTTGTCTCATTATCCAAAATCCCACATAGAGTATAACGATATTAAAAAATTATCAAACCTAGACAAAGTTGTTGCAATGCATTTAACAAAAGAGTTATATAAAGAGATTTCAGATGATGGAATAATAAAAATAGCGAAAGAAATTTAAAAGCATCCAACCATAAACCTTTAACCTTTTCACTCTTAAAATTTTGAATTTTTGAGAACTTGCAAATCGTAAACATTTACACTTTGAAATTATAAAATTCACACCAAATTTCAAATTTTGATAAAAGTTTATCAAAGCGTAGTTGATAAACAACAGAACACCTTGGGACTACCATTATACTATATTTAGTATATTCAATTTAGTAAATACCACTATATTTGGTGGTATTTTTTTAATTAAAATAAAAAATATTTTTAAAGTGTGTCAAAATTGTTTAGCTTAATAATGTAATTATTTTAAAATCGTTATAAAAAATAGTTAAAATAGGTTAATTAAATTTATTTATCACAATTTTAGCTACGAGCATATTATGTTATAGGTGCAAAGCACCCAAAGGAGAAAAATATGTTTTTTTGGTTTAGAAACAATTGCTGTGGCTGTAATAACGATTATTACGACTATCCAGTAAGAAATATTACCCGAATTGTTAATCCAACAGGACCAACTGGCCCAACAGGAGCGACCGGACCAACTGGTCCTACCGGTCCACAAGGCCCAGTAGGAGCGACCGGACCTACGGGCGCAACAGGTGTAACAGGTGCAACTGGTCCAACGGGGGCAACAGGTGCAACTGGAACTAACTTTAACACTTATGGTAGTTTTTATACAACTGGTCCACAAACAATTTCTAGTTTGGCTTCCATCGCACTTGCAACTACCGAAACTAGCAATAATGTAACATTATCTAATAATAATATAACTTTTACAGATGCAGGAGTTTATTATATTAGTTATGGAGTGGGTACAAGTACAACGGCTACAACCGATAAAATTTTACTGGTTTTAAATTCAAATCAACTTACCGAAACAGGCAAACAAATGAGCAATACTAATGGAGCAACTGGCTCGATTATTTTAAATATTTCTGCTGGTGATACTTTAAATTTAGTTACTACTGCAACTTCAACAATAACCGTTGGTAGTGCAACAGAACCAGCAGCATTTGTTAATGTAAATAGAATTGCTTAAAAAATTTTAAATAAAAAATAGTGGCTAATTACCACTATTTTTGTTGCGTTTTGCTTTTTGTTTTTCTATTTGCATAGAAAGTTTATCTAGTTTTTCATCAAGTTTGTTAAATACTTTATTACTGCCAGAAAAATCAATTAATTGTTCTAAACACATAAAAGTATCTGCTAACTCTTCAATTAAATTTTCTTCAATAGTGTCGTCATTCTCATATTCTCCATAAAAACTTTTTCGTTTAAATTTATTTATGGCAACAATTAATTCGCACGATTCTTCTATAAATTGGTCGTATTGAGCAGGTTTACCCCAATAAAATGTTGCTTCATCATAAAGTTTTTTTCTTTTTTCAATATCGTATTTCATAATTACTCCTTTGTTTAATTAATTATATTAATAAAATTAAAAAAAGTCAAACAACTATTTTTACATAAATTTTATTTTTTTATGAAAACTATTTATATGGAAAATTTAGCAAATAGAACTCAAAAACTGAAAAAAGAATTCAAAAATAACGAAGGACTTAAAGTTCGTAAATTTTTTGCGTTTGATAAAGAATTTTGTTTGTTATATTTAGAATCGTTTGCCGATTTTGATATTATTAGTAAAGATATTATTAGACCGATATTAGAAAGTGAAGAAAAATTTGAAGAAAATAGTAGCGAAATAATTTTAGAAAACAGCGAAAGAACTCAAAAAGAAGATTTTGCAAAGTTTATTGCATATAAAGTTTTGCCTGCTGGTGAACTTGAAATTACAAGTGAAGAAAAACAATTTGTGAATAAATTAACCCGTGGTGAAAAAGTGTTATTAATTAGTGATTGTGAAGATGCAATAGTTATTAACACAAAAAAATTAGAAAAACGAGCGATTATCGAGCCACCTAATAATAATATTATTCGTGGACCAAGAGAAGGATTTATTGAAGATATAAACTCTAATATAAATTTAATTCGTAAGCGATTAGTTACAAACGATTTAAAAATAGAAACTATGGAAATAGGAAGATTTACAAAAACAAAAGTCGCTCTTTTATATTTAACAAAAGTTGCTGACAGAAAAGTTGTAAAAAAAATAAAACAACGCCTAAAAAGAATAGATATTGACGGAATAGTTGATAGTTATTATTTAGTTGATTTTTTAGAAGAGCACCCAACATCAATTTTTAAGCAAGTAGGTTTTGCCGAAAAACCTGATATAATTTCGGCCAAAATGCTTGAAGGCAGAGTTGCAATTATCTGTGATGGTAGCCCAATAGTTTTAACGCTTCCTTTTTTACTACTAGAAGATTTACAAAATAGTGGCGACTATTATGAAGAGAATAATAATGTAACATTTGTAAGAATTATTCGATTTTTTGGTTTGTTTATTGCAATAACTATGCCAGGTATTTATATAGCACTTCAGTTATATCATTATAAAGCCTTGCCGTTAAAGTTTTTAGTAACTATTATAAATAGTTCGCAAAATATTCCTATGCCACCAGCAGTTGAAGTTTTGTTTGTGTTTTTTATGTTTGAAATTTTGTACGAAGCAAGCGTGAGAACACCAAAGTCGTTAGGAAGTTCGTTTAACATAATAGGGGCGTTAATATTAGGCGATACAGCCGTTAAAAGCAATTTAGCAAGTGCTCCAACAATTATGATTGTCGCTTTAAGTTCAATTGCTATTTATTTAATTCCCGAAGGCACAAATGTTATGAGATTGTTGCGATTTGGTTTAACCTTAATGGCAACTATTATAGGTATTGTTGGAGTTTGTGTAGGACTATTATTTATAATAGGTTATTTGTGTGATTTTGACAGTTACGGTGCAGATTATATGTCGCCAATAACACCATATCACGGACGAGATTTTAAAGACGCTTTTTATAAGTCCAATATAACTAGTATGAAATATCGCCCAGTTGGGTTTAGGCAAAAAAATGAAATAAGGCAGGGGGATAGTTATGACAGCAAAAAATAATAAAATTAGTTGTTCGCAACTTTGTGTTATACTACTTGCCGTGTTTGTTTCGATGCGTCCTATTATTGAAAATTCGGTTCAAGCACAAATGGTGGGAAACGATTGTATTATAACTTGCATATTAGCAGGAATAATTAACCTTAGTTTAGCAATGTTAATTTGCTATGTTATGAATAAAAATCCTGGCAAAAGTTTTTATGATATTATGAAAAATTTTATTGGTGAAAAATTAACTAAATTAATAATATTTTTGTTAGGCGTAGTTTTTATTTTTAAACTTTTATTGATTGATTATCAAATGGCGTTTTTGCTTCACGATGCAATTTACGCCGATATAAATTGGATATTATTCACAATACCTGTATTTTGTATATTTGCATTTTTATCAATTAAAGGGATAAAAACTATTGCAAGATGTTATCAAATTGTTTTGCCGTTTGCACTACTTACGTTTATTGTTGTGTTATATTTAAGTTTTGGCAACGCCGATTTTGAAAATTTACTACCTTTTTTTGACCACACTTTTGGCGATATTATGAAAAGTTTAGGCAACCTTTTAATGCAATCGTGCTCTTATATATTTTTGCTAACAATTATGGAAAATGTAGTAAGTAAAGATAAACATTACTTTGCTAAAATTTCAATAACCTTTTTTCTAGTTTTTGTTTTGGTTGTAACTTTTTATGTTTTATTTGTTGCAGTTTTAGGAAAATTAGCACCATTTGTACAGGAATCTTTAATAAAAATGACGCAGTTTAAAGATAATTCTTATGGTTATTTTAAAATTGATGTTTTTGTTACTGTGTTTTGGATACCTTTAATTGTTTTGCAATCGGCAATGTGTGTTTATTCTATTAGTTATTGTATGGAAAAAAGTTTGAATATACCTAAAGCAATTACAAGTTTAATTACGGTTACGCTACTATTTATAACTAAATTTATTCCACAAATAAATAGTAATGCAGTAAGCAAATTGTTTTATCAACAAATAGGCGTTTTTGTGCTTGCGTTTGTTTTACTTCTTCCAGTTTTATTAGTTATAGCAAGTTTTAAAAAAGAGCAGGTGAAAAATGAATAAACAATTTTTTATAAAACACAAATATTCAATTTTGCTAATTATTTTCTTTTTATTAATGCTTCCGTCAACAATAGGATTACCTGCACAAACTGATACTCGTGCAATAGTAACAGGAGTTAGTATAGATAAACAAGAAAACGAATTTAATGTTGCCTTGCAGTTAATTACGCCACAAAGCAATTTAAGCAATAACGAAAACATTGAAATTGTAGAAGACAAAGGTGATACTTTTTATGAATGTGTTAATAATTTGGCCATTAAATTAGGCAAGGTGGTAGGTTTTGAACATACAAATATTATAATTATCGGCGATGGTGTGAAAGGTGAAGATTTAATGAATATTTTTGACTTTTTGTTTAGAAATTCAAAAATAACTTTATCGACAATAGTTTTGCAATCTAATAATAACGCAAAAAAGATATTAGAAACTTCTGCCGAACTTAACAATAATTCAAGTTCAAGTATACAAAACAATTTATCGTATAATGACGAAATTATAGAAACGTCTAATGTTGCAAGTGTAGGAAATTTCTTTAACGATTATTTCTCTTTTTCTAAAATCTCTATTGTTCCAATAATAGAAGAACCAGAACAAGATTCGGGTAACACCAAAACTGAAGGTCAAGGAGCAAGTAATGGCGCTACTAGTGGAAGTTCTGGTGATAGTGGAAGTTCGGGTGGTGGAAGTTCGGGTGGTGGTGGAAACACAGCCACGATAGAACCACTTATTAAAAACAATAGCGAAAGTGCTGTTTATAAATTAGGCAAATTTGTTACAAAACTAGATAAAGAATTAACTAGTGGAATATCACTACTAAGTAGTAGAACAAACAAAGGCGTTTTAAAAGTAGAAAATGTTACTGATAATAAGTTTTACTACGATAGCAAAGTGGCATTAAAGGTTGAATCATCAAAATCTAAAATAACACCTATTGTTAAAAACAATAAGTTAATTTATAAAGTTGATATTAACATTTATGTTTATGTAGGTGAGATAGTTGATAAAAACGAAAAAACTCATAAAATTATGGCGACCGATGCTAATTACTTAACACAAGAACTTCAACAAAAAGTTAAAGATAAAATAAACGAAAGAATACAAAATACTTTAAATTTTAGTAAAACAAATAATTTAGATGTTTTTAAGTTTTATGATAAATTTTATAAATATAAGAAAAACGACCTTAAAAAAGTATTAGGAATTTATGGAGAAGATTATTTAAAAGCGTGCGAAATTGAAACGAATATAAATATCTACCCATATAAATAAAAAAGTGCTAATTTTATTTAGCATTTTTTAATCTAGATTTTCTAAAAATTCTCTAAGTTTAAGTTTAATATTTCGTTTAGTATTTTTAATTGATTTTTCTTTATCTTCACTTTTGTTATCTACTTCAATAATTTTAAAATCATATTCAGCAAGATTATATAAAGTAGATAGTCTTTTTTGAATTTTGGATTTTAAAAAGTAAATTAAACCAAGCACCAGTTCCACCAGCACTGCTAGAACCAGCAATTACAGAAAAATCGAGCCATTGCTTTTTTGTTAAATGGTTAAAGAATTTACTATTATTTTAACATAATTATATAAATTTTTAAAGTAAATATTTTTACTTTATTTTAACCTAAATTTTTAGTTTTGAATAGACTGATATAGGGAGGGGAGTATGGCAATTTCAAATACGGCAAATTTAAAATCTAATATCACAAGTGGTGATGACGAAAAAGTAGAAGTTATAAATAAGAGCAATACTCATATAGCATATAATATGGATAATGATGTAACAGTAGTAAAAACTAGTGAAAAAACTTGGACTTTGCCTAACAAACAAATAACAATAAAAACAACAATAACTAATAATACGAACGAAAATTTAGAAGAAATTACAATAGTTGATGTTTTAACAAACGCTACTTTTGTTGACGGCAGTTTAAAGATAGGAACGCAAACTTATGAAGGTAATAATCCAATAACTGGTTTTACTTTGCCAGTAACACTAGGCGCTGGCGTTGATATGACGATTTCGTATGATGTTTTAGTAGATGAATATCCACCACAAAACAAGATTACAAATAAATCAACAATCACAGTTAGTTTAGACAATAATCAATATGATATTGTGTCTAACGAACTTGAAATTTCTATTTTAGATAACGATATAGCATTATTAAAAACAGCAAACAAAAAAGCAGTTAAAAAAGGCGATATTATAACTTATACTATTGTTATAACTAATTCAGGAACTATCACAAACACGGATTTACTCTTTACTGACCCTATTCCAGATGGCACTACTTTTGTAGAAAATAGTTTTAAAGTAGATGGCACAGTTAAAGATGGTGCTAACCCACAAAATGGCGTTCAGTTAAACGATTTGAATGCAAATGGAAGTATTACGATAGAATTTCAAGTTGAAGTGTTATAACGCTAATTTCGGGCTTATGTGTAAGGTTAAAATATAAAGTGCTTAAAAATTATTTAAAAATATTTTTTAGTAAAATTAAAAATTGTGTAAATTTTACCATTAAAAGTTATTTTGTTTTCTACTATTATATTTGTTGTAGTAGTATCTTCTATTTTTGTATTAAGTTCTTCAAAACTTGAAACGCTAACTGCTACTATAAAATCTCCCAAAAACTTTTTATAATAATTAATGAAACTTAATAAAAAATAGTTAAAAGCTTATTAAAATATGATATAATATTAACATAAAGGTTATATTATGAAAGAAATTATTAATCCAGTTTTTCGATGTCCTAAAAATGCTGGAATTGTCCCTGTTTTTAATAAAGATTGCGAGATTTTAATATTAGGTTCTATAACTGCTGTTGACGGAATGAATAAAGGCTTTTATTATGCAAGCAATAAAAACCAACTATGGAGTTTGTTAGATTTATGTTTAAACACTAATTGTTTTTCTAAACTTAAAAACGATTTAAAAATAAATTATGATAATTTTAAGTTAAATAAAATTAGTACAATAGAATTTGATAAACAAAAAGATATAATTAAAACCGAATTTTCAAAAGAATTGTTGAATCGTAAAATTGCCATTTGTGATGTATTTACAGAATGTTATTTTAATAACAATAGTTCGATGGATATAGATATTATTTTAAATAATGAAAATTATCCTTATAAAACAAGCAAAGAGATTTTGCAAAACATATTAGATAATTCTAAAATTAAAACAATAGTGGTTAATAGTAAATTTGTTGAGTGCCAATTAAAAAAATTAAATCTATCTGGCAATTTTGACATTAAATATGTTATAAGTCCATCGCCACGAAGGGGAAGTATAGACAAGAAGATAGATAACTGGAAACAAGTTTTTGGTGCAATTTTTTAATAAATTTAATTTTTGTATAGTCAAATTAAAAAATAAGTGATATAATAAAAAATAATTGGGGGAGATTTTATGAAAAATAAATTTGTAAAAATTTTCACATTATTTTGTTTACTTTTTATGCCGGTAATGTTCCTATTTTCAGGTTGTAAAGAAGATGCCGGTATAGAGCCCTCACCAAGCATAAAACCACAGTATATGTCTTTTACAGTATCTCCACTTCCTAATAATGTTAATAGCATTTTTCTTTATGGTAGTAATGGAGTGTTTGATAGTGAACATAAACCTATAATAAAATATAATGAAAAGTTTAGAATAGAACTTTCTTTAAACGCAGGTTACACATTAAACACATTAAAACTTTTTGTTAATAATGAAGAAAAACTATTAGAGCATAATAGTAATGATAAATATTTAGTTAAAGATTTATCGTATAACGAAGATATTAATATAACTTTTGATGGTTCTCCTAGTAGTTATAATGTAAATTGTAGTTTTAATTTTGCCGAAACAACAATCCATTCTACTCCACAAGAATACATAAATTCTAATGAAGAAAACGATAAAATATTTGTTAAAGTCGAAAATTCTTTATTTGGTGAAAACGAATTTACTTTAACAGAATTTCAAAATTATGTAAACTCAAATAATAATAGTTTTGTAGTGGAAACTAATAAGCCTTTATCAATATATATTTACACATTAGATAAAAGTTTTGCAATATCTAGTTTTTCACAAATAAAAAATGCTGATTCTAATTTAAAAATGTATAATAGTTTAAAACAAAAACACTTTACTGATGAAGCAAATAATCGATTTGGAATAAAACTAGATTTCACTTTATGGCAAAATGCACAAATTAATTTTGATTTTATAATTAATAAGGCAATTCCAATAACTTTTAGTAGTAGTAATAAAGACTATTTTTGGCGTGAACTTTCTAGCGAATTTGGCGAAATTAGAGTAAATAATCAGTTGCGAGATTATGTTTTATTTACTGATTTTGAAAATGGAAATAAACCAAAAGTTCAATTTAGATGTCCAGCACAATGTTTAAATAATTTAGTTTATAAACAGTCTTACGAAAATTTAACATTTATGTTAAATGATAAAAGTTTAAATGCAGTTTTTGATGGCGAATTTAGATATGATTTTGAAATTGATAACTTAGATAATTATATTTTAGATGATATAACTTATCCATATTATTTTTATTTACAGAATAATCTGGCCGAAAGTTTAGCTAATAACGATTTGTTAGTACGCCACCCAAATTATTATAATATATACGCAGACGGCGAAAAACTAGAAGTAATAAAAGATATAATAAATTGTATGAAAGTTCCTATTGGCGAAATTTCTCTAATTAATAATAAAGATGGTGGAAGTGCTTTCATTAAAGGTACAGAAGTAACATTTACAATTTATTTAATTAATGATAATCAATATAAATACATTGATTTTTCAGGAGTAAAATGTGCTCTTGATGGCGAAAATGAAATGTTCAAAATAACAAAGAAAGGCGCATCACTTAATTTAAACGGAGTTGAATATAATAATGCAACTTGTTATGAAATTAAAACTAGTTACTATGAGTATTTTTCAAAAATCGAATTTTTAACAGAATAAAAAATAGGAAGAATCTTCCTGTTTTTTTATTACAAATTTTTAAAACATCATTAGTTGAATTTTTATAATTTTTTAATTCAAAATTTTAAATATTTATGTTATTATAATATAAACTATTAATATTTTTGCTTAGGGAAAAAAGTATTTTAAAATATTTGCTAGTTAAAATGTTATATAGTGAAAAATCTTAAAAAATAATAAAAGACTAATTAAATTAGTCTTTTTATTTTTCTTTATTCTCATCATTTTTATTTTGTTCAATATTTTGAGTATTGTTTTCAATTTTACTATTCTCATTATTATCTATCTTACTGGTAATTTCCTTTAATTTTTCTTGTTTCTTAAGATTAAATTTTTCATAGCATTTTATTAGTGGCTTTTCAATTAAATATATTCTACATAACTCCATTATGCTACAAGCAATAAAAATTAATAAAACAATACCAAAAGCGTAAGGAATAAAATAATTTGAATATACCATTTCACCACATTTAAAGGTTTGTTGCCAAATAAAATTTCGCATAAATCCGTTTTCGTGTATTAAATAAACACCAAATGTTGTGCTTGACACAGTGTTAATAAATTTTGAATGGAAAGGTTTAAGATTCCTAAAAACATTAAATAAACTAATTGAAGAAGCGACATTTACTAAATGTGTTTGAGAATAAAATGATACATTTAAAAATACATTAAATAAGATTGTTGCTGAGAAACTAACGATGAATATTAATAGATTAATTTTAATACTTTTTTTACTATCATCGTATGCATACATTTTTAAATATGCTGCAATTAAATAAAGAGTTATAAACCAACCGACATTAGAAAGATAATCTTTATACACTATACCGACTATACATTGAATAAATAATAAGAAAATTATTAAAATTTTATGCTCTTTTTGTGACAATTGCTTAATTAATTTATTAATAAATGGCGATAAACAATACATTATTAAGTAAGCAGTTATAAACCAATATTTACCAACGGTAACAGAAAAGAAATTTGCAAAAAATTCTTGTACAGAAAAGTTATATCCACCAAATAAAGTAAATATTAAATAAAATAACATAGAGTAGAAAAATACTTGCAAAATTAGTTTAATCGTTTTAGAAAGTTTAAAGTCTTTATCCACTAAAAAATAAGCACCAATTAAAACAAAAATATTCACGCCCAATTTGCCACCAACAACAAATGTTCTCAATAGTGCCAAATTCATAAACGGAATATTAGATGTATAGTCATATCCACCATAACAAACAAGATGGTGTGCAACTATAAGTATCATACAAATTATTCTTAATAATTCAAATTTTGAATCTCGTTTAGTTTTTTGCATAATTAACCTTTTGTAAAAAATTAATAAATTGAAATTAGTATAAATAAACTACAAACATTATTTTACTAAGAATATTATAATAACAAAAGTATTAATTATTCGTCAAGCAATATTAAAAATTTTTTTAATAGGGTAAAAATTCAGTTAAAAACAAAATCGTGTTTATGATAAGCTAATATAACAAAAGGCTGTTCAAAATTAGATTTTTTTACAAATGAGTTTTTAAATATTGTTATTATGATGTAACAATACATAAGAAATTTGTGAAGATGAAACAGTTAGCCAAAATCAAAAACTAGATGGAACAATATATACTTCAATTTCACTATAATATACACCATTTTTCAGCAAAATAAAATAAAAAAAGAACCACTAAATAATAGTGGTTTTTTTATTATGTTTACATTTCTTCTATTGTGTCTATGCAAATTAAATGGAATAATCTAGTTAATATTTTTTTGATGTTTACTAATAAATATAATTTTGCGTTAGTAGCGTCTTTGTTTTCTGTTATAACTTTTTCTTGATTGTAAAATTTGTTAAACATTTTGCAAATATCTAATGTATATTTACAAAGAATACTAGGTTCATTTTGTTCCATTGCTTTTGCAACAAACGAACTATAATTGTTTAACGCTAAAATAATATTTGTAACGATTTCTGTGCTTAAATGTGAATAATCAATATTATCAAAATTGATTTTATATTGAGATTTTCTCAATATGCTACAAATTCTAGTGTAAGTGTATTGTAAATAAGCCGATGTGTCGCCATCAAAATTAAATGCTGTTTCTATATCAAAAACAGTGTCTTTAATTCGTTCATTTTTAATTGCAGTATATTTTAACGCACTATAAGCTATCTTTTTAGCAATTTCGTTTTTATTCTCTTCGCTAAATTCACGTTCACTTATTATAGAATTAACTTTTTTTAAAGCAATATCCATTAAATCTACTAAAACTGCTTGTTTACCTTTTCTTGAAGCAATCTTTCCAGTAGGAAGTGAGAACATTCCATAATAAATATGACATAAATTTTTGCTAAAATCGTAACCTAAAAGTTCTAAAACTTTAAAGAATTGTTCAAAGTGTAATTTTTGTTGAACAGCAGTTACATAAATCATTTTATCAAATTTGTATGTGTTATATCTATCAATGGCAGCACAAATATCACGCGTAGCATACAAACTTGTTCCGTCGGACTTTTGTATTAAACAAGTACCTAAGTTATATTTTTCTAAATCTACAACTTTTGCCCCTTGACTTTCAATAAGTAAATTTTTGTTATCAAGTAATTTAACTATTTTGTCTAAATCTTCGCTATAAGAACTTTCACCTTTCCACGAATCAAAATGAACATCTAATAAATCTAAAAGTCGTTTTGCTTCAACTTTCGATATTTCAATAAATTTTAAAAATAAAGGATAGATTTTTGGGTCTTTATCGCAAATCTTTTTAAAATAATCTCGTGCGTATTCTTCTAAAATAGGAGAGTCATTTGCTCTTTTGCAAAATTCCACATATAAATCTTGTAGATAATCTACACCACGAGCGTTTAATTCTTCGTCATTTCCCCAAGTTAAATGTGCATAAATCATTTTACCAAAAGGAGTTCCGTAGTCGCCTATATAATTTATTCTAACAACTTTATTGCCGTTTTCTTCATAAATTCGTGCTAAACTTTCGCCAATAATTGTTGTGGATAAATGCCCAATGTGCATATATTTAGCTAGGTTGACTGAACTATAATCTAAACATATTGTTTTAGGCATAGCATTTTTACTTAAAAAATTATCTTCATAAATTTCAGTTAAAACATCTTTAACAAATATTTTTTTATTTAAAAAGAAATTAACATAACCATTTACACATTCAACTTTTTCAACAATAGAATAATCATTAAAATTTTCTTTTATATCGTTTGCAATTTGCAATGGAGATTTTCTTAATATTTTTGCAAGCGAAAAGCAAGCAATAGAGTAATCGCCCATAGATTTATCTGGGTTTTCTGTTATTAAAGATTCTAAATTTATATCTATATTTTCTAGTTTTATATTTGATGCTATAATTTTTTTTACATTCATTGTATTGCTCCTAACAACCTATTATATCATAAAATATAAACTTTACAAACATTAATTTAAAAAGTTTATTAAATCATTTTTTAATTTTAAATTATAAAAGAAGACTGAGTAAAATATTAAATGTAGCAAAAGATAAAAAAACATATCAAAGAATAAAAATTATTTTTTAATTTTCCCATAATTATAAAATAAGTTCTTTTATTAAAATCTTCATAATTATTTAAAATAAAACTATCATCAAATGAATCTTCAATATTATTACAAGATAATAATTTATCATCTATAATACATATATAAAAATCAGCAAAGTCGCCATAATTTTTATATTTATAGTCGAATTCTTTTTATTTTATATTAATTAATCAGTGTTTTAGGTAATAATAAAAAACATTTGGGTTATCTTTTGAAAATGGTGCACCTAGAATTGTGATAGATAATCCTAAAACAAAAAATTCTTAAAAGCACATTTTGTATATAGAATGGATATTGATATATAGATTTTTTGCGCAAAATCTTAGTTTTATCTTAGAAAAATCTTAGAAAAGGACATAGTTAAGGCAAAATTAGGCTAAAAATTAGTGCATTTTAAATAATTATTTTATGTTATAACAAAATTAGTGATAAAGTTAAAAGTTCGATAAAATAAAAGAAAACCACTAAATTAATAGTGGTTTATGTTTGTTGGTACACCTGACACGATTCGAACGTGCGACACTTGGTTCCGAAGACCAATGCTCTATCCCCTGAGCTACAGGTGC
>CAKVEY010000022.1 GCA_934746185.1 uncultured Clostridia bacterium | reverse complement strand
GCAGAAGCTGGTGATAATATCGGTGCTTTACTTCGTGGTATTGAAAGAAAAGATATCGAAAGAGGACAAGTTTTAGCAAAACCAGGCACAATTCACCCTCATACAGAATTCACTGCACAAGTATACGTTTTAAAGAAAGAAGAAGGTGGCCGTCATACTCCATTCTTTAATGGTTACAGACCTCAATTCTATTTCCGTACAACAGACGTTACTGGTACTATTGAATTACCACAAGGCGTTGAAATGGTTATGCCAGGCGACAACATTACAATGGATATCAAATTAATTACTGATATCGCTATTGAAGAAGGCTTACGTTTCGCTATCCGTGAAGGTGGCAGAACAGTTGGTTCTGGTGTTGTTACTAAAATTATTAAATAGTTTTTAATAATATTAAAAGAAGGATTTATCCTTCTTTTTTAATCTACAAAATTCGCTAAAAAGTGATAAATTAACATAATTTTTACTCTTTTAAAAAGTGTTATAATTTTCAAATAAAGGGAGAATATTATGACAGCAGAAGTTTTAAAAGAATTACAAGATAAATTACAAGATTTAAAGAATAAAAAATTAAGGTTTCAAACACAATTACAATGTTGTAACGATGTTAATGTTTGTGAGTTTTTAAAGGAAAGAATAGAAAGCATTGAACTTGATATTATTTTTTATGAAAATGAACTGGATATAGATTAATGTAAATTTAAGTTTGCAAATTAGTTTTTTGTTGTAAAAATTTGTTTTATGTGCTATAATCTTACATAGGGTGGTGGTTATGGAATTAAAACTTGCCGATTTAGAAAAAGAAAATCCAAAATATTTGCGTAAAGATATTGACGGTGGAATTTTAAACGAAAAATATGAAATTGATAGATATAAGTTAGAACAATATAATGATGTTATTGAAAACTTAATGCTAGGCAATTATAACGAATTTGGCGAATATTTTATTCAAGACGAAATAAAAGAAGAATTAATTAAATGCCGTAAGGTTATAGAAGATAATTATGAAAACATCTTATTCGTTAAGAGTGAAAATCCAGTAAATGCTTTTAGTTTTTTAAATTTTGCTGTAAAAGTTATTGATAGTGATAAAGCAGGTTACAAAATGGCTGTGCTTGAACTTTTAGAACCAATTTATAAAGCAAAAGGATATATTGAAAATACACAAGCGACGATACTTAAAAAGATTGTCTTGCCTAATAATGATGTTTTTAAATCAAGCGTTTATGAAGCATTTAATATTATTGTAGATAATAATGGTGGTAAAAAATATTTAAACGATGATGAAGAATTTAAAAACACATTAGATAGAAAAATTCGTTTATTATATGTTAAAAAGCAAATTAAAGTTGATGATGATTATATGATTTGCTACAAAAAAAATGTTGAAGAGTTAGAAAAGACTGAAAAAGGTAAAAAAGTTTTAAAAGACTACGAGAAAGAAGAAACTATTGCAAAAAAATATTTGAATTTAGAAGAAAACGACTATAAAACAAAAAACGAATTATTAACCGAAAGTATTGAAAAAGTTTTTGAAGTTTTGCCTAAACCTATTTCAAATAATTTAATCGTGTTACAAAAATGTAAATCAAACTACATTAATAAGATGATTGATAAATTACAAAATAAAATTAAAAAAGAAGAACAAAAACCAAAAGTTGTAGTTCTAGAACAACCAAAATTGAAAATTCAACCTACTAAGAGAATAAAAAGTCAACAAAAAAGCATTAAAAACATTATGGACGATGTTTTAGTTAAATAAAAAAGAGCAATTTAATTGCTCTTTTTTAATTTTATTTAGTTTTTGATTTTAGTTATTATTTTATTTATTAAGTTTAATCTATTAATTATTATTTTATATCAATTTAACAGACTGATTTTTATGATTTTAAAACTTATAATTATATAATCATTTAACTTATAAATTATTAAAATTTTTTAAATTTACTAATTCAAAATCTTATAAATCAATTATTCGATTTATTTATTTATTTATTTATTTATTTATTTATTTTGAGTAGCGTCTTCTATATTGCCATTTTTTATATTTTTAGGATTTCTTAATGTTTTTACAAAATGACTTAAAATTAAAACGACTTCAATAGGTAAACCTAAAAAGAAAATAAGCCATAAGTTATAACTAATAAACTGACAATATAAACTAACAATTAAAGACCAAATAAATAAACTATCTATGTATAAATTATTTGATTTTTTGCCCCAAATTTTATTAAAATACCAAAGCACTATACAACTAGCAGGAACTGACCAAATAAATATTTGCCAAAAAGTTGTGTGGTTGTAAATTCTACAATACAAAAATATTACTACGGCAACCAACCAAACTATTAAGGTAGATAATGCTGTACAAATAATTTTATTAATTTTTTTATTTGTATCTACTGGTAGTGCCTCATCTTTATTGTGTTCTTCAAATAAGTATGAAAGTGGAACGCCTAATGTTTCACTTAACAATTGTAGTGTTTCTACATCGGGCAAAGATTCACCTTTTTCCCATCTTGAAATTGCTTTATCCGAATAATGAATAATTTCGCCTAACTCTAATTGAGTTAATCCTTTTTGCTTTCTTAACGAAAGAATATTATTAGAAATTACCTCTTTTATGTTTTCCATATTTAATTTTATCATATTTTTTTTGAAAAATGCAACAAAATATGTTATTTTTCTTCGACTCTCGCCAAATGGGAGTTAGTTTTTAACAATTCTACTTTCGTTTACTTAAAGTAGAGAATTTATTTTAAAGATTTCTCTTTACGAATTGAATATATTACGATATAATTTCCACTGTAAAAAGGACGAAAAATGGAATCAAATGTAAAAGAAGCAATAAATAAAAAGAACAGCAAAAAATCTATGCTTATAAGATTATTAATTGTAGGCTTTGTAGGTATTTTTTTAGGCGTTTCTTTGGGGATATATTATAACTCGCAAAGGTTAGACCCTAATAGGTATAATTTTAATGTAACAGAATTAACCGATAATGTAAAACCTATAAAAAGTGAAGCACAAACAAAAACGCCGGTTGAACTTGGTGCTATAAAATGTTGCGTGCTTGCGTTCGATACAACATTTAGTTGTGAAAAAGTTGAAATTATTGGCGTAGGCTTAGTTAAAGCAATGGGCGTTAATCAAACTATTAACGCTAAAACAGTGAGAAATGGTGATAAAATTTTTACTGAAAATGTGAGTGTAAGCAAATTTGCAAAAGCGTTAAATAGATATTACTTTACTAATAACGAATTAAAACATTACACTGGAACTTTAAATGGAAAAACTGTTACTTGGAAAACCGAAGCAGATAATATTGGTAGTGGTGCAATAAAAACTATGCAAGAGTATAAAGCAAAATATGGTAGTACTTTAAATGAGTATATGACATACATAGTATCTTCAAAAACGGTGATAAGCGAAAGTCCAGTAACAAAAGATGAAGACGGAAATTATGTTTTCACTTTAACGCTAGATAAAAGTAAATCAGTTGTTAATTATGTAAAAACTATGAAAGACACTGGTGGACTTATTGATTATCCTAACTTTACATCTAACCCTGAAATTACTGTTACAATGGATAGTAACTATCGTATTTTAAAATTTGTAAGCAAAGAAAATTATAGCGTAAATGTTGGTATTACAGCAAAATCGGTTGGAACTTTAACAAATACCTTTAATTATGATGAAGATTTTGTTATTCCTGCATTGACCGATAAAACAACAATTTAAAAGGAAATTATATGAAAAGATTTTTACTTTATGTTTTAACATTTGTTATAACCTTAGGGGCATCGGCTTTTGGCACTATTGAAGTCAATAACCTTATTTTGCGTAACAAAACTAAGGAAAATCAAACAAAACAAGACCCTGGAATAATTGCTCCACAAGAAAAAAGCGATGGTGAAAAAGTTATAGACAATCTTCTTAGTATGGGGGGAGCAAATGTTAGTTTAAATTTAAACTTATCAAACTCTACTAATACTTTAAGCACAGATAGTGTAAAAATAGGTGATAATGTAAATGTTAAATTTGATGGTGATATTTCAATTATAGACTTAGAAAATATTAAATTATCAGGCAAATTAACTGTTACAATAGATAATTCTGTTATAATCATAAATATTTCGTTTTTAAACGATGTTATTTATCTTTCTAACGAAACAATGAATATTAAAGTTGAAACTTCAAGTTTAACTAAAATAATAGAGAGTTTATCGCTATTTGACTTAAATTTAGATTTAGGAATTAATTTAGAAGAATTTGACACAAGTAGTTTACTAACAAAACTACAAAATTTAAAAGCTGAAAAACTAGAAAACGGAGATTTAAAGTTACCTTTTGAATTAACTGATGATATAACTATAAATATTGTTGCTGATAGCGAGTTTATGGTGAAAAATATATCACTTAATTTAGATAATCTTGCAGGAAAAAGTGTAGAATTAGAAGCAGGATTAACAAAAAAAGATGTAACAATTTCTGTTCCACAAAACGAAGAAAAATATGTTAATATAACAAATACTTTAAATATTTTAGATAGCGTTAAAGAAATTATTAGTAATAAAAAATTACATCTAAATGTAAACGCTAAATATTTAGGTAAAATGAATGCTAGTTTAATTGGAGCAGTAGATTTAGATTTTAATAGTAAAATTAAATGCTATTCTAATTTTGATGTTCAATCAAATGATAATGTTTATAAACTTGGTTTAAACTATGTAGATGATAATATTTATGTTGCTTTAAACGGTTTAAAATTAAAAATAAATCAAGACGATTTAGTTAGTACCTTAAATATAATTTTAAAAGAATTAAATATAACAAAAGAAGATGAAGATGTTATTTCATATTTAAAAAATCTTGTTACAAATTTTGATTTTTCTAAATTTGATTTAAGTAAAATTAACATCAATAACTTATTAGAATTTACTAATGGCGAAGAAAATAGCATAAAAGTTAAAATAAATGGTAATTCTATTGGATTAGATTTTGACTTAAATTTAGAAATTGTACTAAACAAAAACAATCAATTCGATAGCATTATTATTACAAATCTTAATGTTTTAAACGGAAAATTAGATGTAAAACTAGGTTATAGTAAAGAATTTGAAGCAACTGAAATTAAGGAAAACGATTACACTGACTTAAAATCTTTGCCTGAATTTGCTGAATCTTTATTTAAAACATATAATCAAATTGAACAAAATAAACAAATTTCTTTTGGTTTACAAACAGATTTAGTTAATACAAAATTTGAAAAAGACGCAAATGATGTTATAACAAAAGAAACACAAACAATAATTAATTTATTGCCTGCAAGCAAAGTTAAAATTGATTTTTCTAGCGTTAAACAAACCGAATTAAGTTTAAGCGATTTAAAAGCACAAATAAGTTTAATTGTTAAAACTACAACGAATGTTTATTCTTACACTAGTGGCGTTAAAAACGCAACACCAGTAAGAACTGTAACTAATGACCATAATATTGACATCACTTATTTAAACAATATGTTATACATAAAATATAACAATATGTACGCAAAAATAAGTGGAAATAGTATTAAAGGATTAATTGATACAATTTGCGAAATATTAAATATTGATGTAAGCACTAATACTTTTGATAATATTAAGAATTTAATTAATTCAAATTCAAAAAATGAAATGCTTGAAAAATTAAAACTTGATATGTTAAAATCAATTTTAGTTACTGAAACAGACCTTAATGTTTCGTTAAATTTAGAAGATTTTGGTATTAATTTAGACACTTTAAATATTAATTATGATAATTCAGGTTTGTCAAAATTAAGTATTAATACTTTAAAATTAAACAATAACGAATTAACAAATTTAGAAATAAGTTTAACAGAATTTGAACCTATTACAAGTGCCCCACAAGGCAATTACATAAATTTATCTAACATAGATAAATTATTAGTAGCAATTAAAAATACTACTGAATTTAAAGATTTTGAAATAAACGGTAGCATAAACTTAAAATTAAAAGTTTTAAGTATAGATATAGACTGGAATATTCCATTAAATGCTAAAATAAAATTATTAGAAAATAATAATTTTGAAGCAAACATAAAAATAGGCGCTGTTCCTGTTATTCCTGGTGTTAATGATGACGCACCTTATAAAGCAGGCAATACAGTTAGTGGAATATATTCGGGATTAAATCGTATTTTAAATGTTTATATTAAAGATAATATGGTTTACTTCCATAGAAGTGAAGAAGTACCTGTATTTATGGTTAGCAACCGTACTTTTGAAAAGAAACTAAAAATACATTTAGATACGCTTTTAGATGACCCACTTTACTATATTTTACAATATGGTTTAGGTTTTAGCAGTTCAATTATGGACGCTATTAACGAAGCAGTTAATAAGGAAAGAATTAATCCAATAGATTATAGTAACATTCTAAAAGATTATAGTTCAACAGAAAATTCATATTCATTAACATTAAACTTAAAAGAACTTGCTGAAAATGATAAACTTGATACAATGGCATTAGGAATTAAAACAGTTGAATTTAATAGCAAAATGGTTATCGGTGGAATTTCATTTAATATGTATATGCCATTAACTGATAGCGTAAATATAACTTTAAATTCAAACGATTTAACTCATATTAATTTAGGAAGTATTATTAATTTTAATGATATGTATAACTATATTGACAACAATTCTCAATATAAAGAAGGCGCTGAATGGGACGCTTATAACGGAGATTGGCAACTATCAAATCAACGAAAATTTACTTTAAGTTTTGAAACAAATTCTAGCCAAAAAGTAGATAATATTGAAGGAATTGCAGGTGCAAAAGTTGCTTTACCTAACCTAGATAGTTATTTTGTTGATAACAATATTCAAAAAATGACATATACTTTTGTTGGCTGGTACACAACAAAAACTTTCGATAAAGATACTGAGTATTTAAGTAATGTTATGCCAAGAAAAGATACAACTTTGTATGCTTTGTGGGAAACAGAAACTCAAAATTATGTAACAATTACATTTGTTACTAATGGTGGCGAAGCAAAACCAAACTTAACTGTGCTTGAAAATTCGGTTTTAGAATTACCAATATATTTTGACTTATTAATTGAAGAAACTGACGATGGAATTTATACAAAACAATTTGACGGCTGGTATTTAGATGAAGAATGTAAATATCTTTACGAAAATAGTCTTGCACCTAATCAAGATATAACACTATATGCAAAATGGTCTATTATAGATAGTAAAGAAACATATTTAGTAAATGTTTTTGATTATGGTGAAAAAATACTTTCTCGTAGAGTTTTAGAAGGGAATATTTTAACTCTTACTGGTGCTAAATTTAATGCTACTACAAAATACTATTTAGATAATACTTTCACAAATGAAATTGATATAAATAATTTTGTAATGCCTAATAATGATGTTAATATTTATATTAAAAATATGTATAAAGTAAGCATAGTTTCGCAATACGGAATTGTAATTAATCAAGAATTAACTCTTTATCAGGGTGATTTAATTCAATTCCATTCACAAAATAGTTATTTTGAAGATGACGGAACACAAACTGAAAGAACTATTTATACATTTAATGGATATTTCTTAGGTACTGAAAAAATTAATGATTTATCTAACTACAATTTACCAAATTTTGATATAAACATAGTTGCTAATTGGTCTATTGATGTAAAACAATATGTAACAGTGACATTTAATGTAAACTGGACTAAACCAGATAGTTGGCAAGATAATAATGATAACAAGTTTGGCAAAATCACTTGTGCATCAGTACCTACAAGCGTAAGTAGTTTTAAAGTTTTAGAAGGAACAAACATTGACCCATCAAAATATACATCAAGTTGCACATATAAATATAAGGCTATGTGGATTGAAAAATCATATAAATTTGTTGTTCATTCGTGGAGCGTAGAAGGAACTAAACAACTTTCATATAACAAACTTGCAACCGAACCTAAAACAGAAAGTTATGATGTTTTAACTAATTTAACAGTTACTGAAGATACAATTTTATATGCAGTTTGGAAATATCAAAAATAAAAAGAGAGAAGTTTTAACTTCTTTCTTTTTTGTTTGTATCATAAAATCTAATTTTGAAATATTATGTTATAACGAAATTTTAAGGAGTTTTTTATGAATTGTAGAGAATATTATGAATATATTGCAAAAAATAAGCAACCTACACCAAAATTTGTACCTTGCTCAATAAATCTTAATCCTAAACATATATCATCAATTACTGGCCCAACAGGAGCAACAGGTTGTACTGGGCCAACTGGTGCAGCAGGAGAAATAGGACCAAAAGGAGATAAGGGGGATACTGGTGAAACTGGACCACAAGGACCTAAGGGAGATAAAGGCGAAACTGGTGAAAAAGGAGAAAAAGGCGACCAAGGTGAGCGTGGCAAAAAAGGAGAAAAAGGCGACGACGGAAAAGTGTCGAACCAAAACGCCACAATATTAAGTATGGCAGGTCAAGATTTATCTTCGGGAACGCCACTTACTATGTCAACAATTTTAACAAATAATGGTTTAGTAGTAACAGGTTCTTCAATAGTCATTCCAGCAACAGGCACATATTTTGTATCTTATTATGTAAATCGAGCAACGGGTGGCGCAGGAACAGATAGTATAGCAATTGCTATTGATGGAACTAGAGATATAAACACAGCAAGACCTTTGAGTGAAGATTCTACATCAAGTGGACATTTTGTATTAAATTTATATGAAGGAAACGACGTGTCTTTAATTCCAGTAGTTTTAAATGCAACAAAGATTGTAGGCAATGGTGGTTCAAGTGCGACTTTAACAGTTATAAGACTTTCGTAATAACAAAAAACTATAATAAATCGCAAAATTATGCGATTTTTTTATATTTTTAATATTCACTTTTCTTTTTTATTAAATATTTATCAAACAGCCTTTACTAATATGAATAAACGTATAATTATTTAATATTTATTAGAGAAAAGCACAAAAATAAGAGATATAAATCTCTTATTTTTTGTTTAATCAAAAGTAAACTTCCAGTGTTTTTTTGAGTTATAATTTAATGGGTAAAATTTTGGGTAAAATATTATTTTTAATTAAATTTTGCTATATGCTTATGATATTCTTCATAAACAAATTCTGGGACATAACCTAAACTATATTTAAAAATTGCTTCATTATATGTTAAATAACTTTCTACGGCTTCCTTTGGTGCTTTATCGGTTAATTTATAGCAAGCATTTTCATACAATTTATATTCTTTTTCAGTTTTATCAATATAAAACCAATCTTTGTTTTCCATAAATTTCGGTCTAGTCATCAACATATAAATTCTCCTTTAAATAAGTTTTTAGCCGATTTATTAAAAAATAATCGCCCACAAGCATAGAACTATATCCATTACTGTGAGCGTCTGTCATTTTGGCTCCCCAGGTAGGATTCGAACCTACGACCTATCGGTTAACAGCCTTTATGTGCACGCTTAAACCCCTTATAAATAAAGGGATTGCGAGTATAGTACCCCATTTAGTACCCCATTAATAAATTAATAAAGTTTTGCTTTTTAAATCATTAAAAACTTAACTCGCGCACTATTTTAAGTGCGTTTTTTGTTAGTCTTCCACAATAGGCTTGTCGCCAGTTAAGTATTCAAAAATTGTCATACCATCAGTAAATTTGGTTAATAAAACTTCATCAATAGTGTCGCACATTTCTAAAACATCAGGTGATATCGCTGTTCTATAAATTCCAAATTTTTTATCGTAGGGCTCAGTATAGATTTCTTCGTTTAAATCATTAAAAAAATAGCAACTATAACCCAAACCTTTAAACTCGTCAAAAAATTCGGCGAAATTATAGGCAAAATTCAAAGGGTTTTTAAATGGTTTATCTAAATCAATATTTGTAATCTTCATAAAAATTTTGCTCCTTTATTTTATTAAACAATGCTAATTCTTCTGCATTTGGTTCTCGGGTGGTATTGTCGTCTTGATATTGAATATGAGGTGTACCTTTGGGGAACTGATAATGTGAATGTTCCCAATCCATTCGCTTATAAAACTTATAATTTTCATCATAAAAAGCAACATAAGTTATTCGCTTTTTATCGGGAGTAAAAATTATATATATTTTTGATTTATTACTGTGCAATGGTGCGCCATTTCCACGCTGACCACTAAACTTTATAACTTTAATGCCATCTATTTGACCGATGGTTGAGTACTCAAATTTAATAATTTTTTTATGCTTGAAATCATAGCTCTTATTTGTTCCCATTACTCATTTTACTCCTTTTTTTAATTTTATGCAAGTGTTCTGTTCGGCTTTCATATCGAATTATCTTTTTGCCATAATTGATTTCGAGTTCTGGGTAATTATTACCATATACTAAAATTGTTGTTGGGTTTAATCGTTTGTTAAGTTCTTTAATAGATTCCAAAAAGATTTCTTTTTCAACGCCTACCGTTGATATTGCGATTGTTGAGTTGTTAGGCAACCCATCGAAACACCAACTATAACTTTTTAACCCAACACAGCCGAAAGAGGGAATAACATTTATTCCCAATGATTGCCAATAATGTGCTAAACATTGTTTTTTATAATGTTGATAAATATTAAAAGCCTTAGGAACATTAACAAACATTGAAAAGTCTGGCGCAATTACTCCTGCATATCGTTTAAATAATTTAATGTAGTTGTTAGGCAAGTTCCAAACTCTATCAAATTGGAAGTCGTTTATGTAAAAATGAATAAACTTATCTTGTGTATTTTTTTCTTTTAAAGCTTTATCAAAGGGGATAAGTATTTTTGGAATAATATTGCAAGCTTCTAATTCTGGGACATTAAATTCTCCAACCAAAATAGCATTATTTAATAAATTAAATTTATAATTATCTCTTACATTGTGCATAATTAATCTCCTTAAAATTTAATTTTAAATTTATTGCCTAGTTCATCAGCTAAATTAAAAACATATTCTTTTGGAATTGTTCTTTCTGGTTCTTTAATACCGGTTTTTAATTCAGTTTCAGTTATTGTGTATTTTTTCTTTAATTCTTTTAACTTTTTCTGAGCATTTTCTTTTTCTCCACCAACACCAAATTCGGCTAGTGCATTTACTTTTTTTAATAAGTTAGATTTATTCATTTTTTATACCTTCTAAGTCTTTAATTTGGTTTTCTATAAAATTCTTAATTTCATAAGGTAGGGGATAGTGATTATTATTGGAATTTTCCATAAAGCATATTATTTGTTTTAACTTTATAATAGCAAGTTGTTTTTGTGATTGTTTGAGTTGTTTAAAAAGGTTAAGTCTTTCAATTAAAAGAGAATCTATTTGTCTCCTATAATTATTTTTTATATCTTTTAATTTTTCTTTGAGCTGTTGGTTTTCTTGTTCCAACTCTTTAATGCGTTTATCTTGCTGATTAAGTTTTTTTGTGATTTTATAAGCACTAAGTCTCCCTTCTATTACCAAAAACCACTTATTACACTCTATGTCTTTTATTTCCCAAAGCCCATCAGGGAACAAACAATCTATTCCAATTTTGTTGACATAATATCTTTCTTTTTCTTCCATAATCACTCCTATAAACTTGAAACCTTAATCAACAACTCATTCATAGTTTTTTGCATTTCTAAAATTTGCTGATAAAGTTCCTTTTTCTCTTTTTCTCTTTCATATTTTTTATCTTCAAACACCTTATCGACACATTCTTTTTTTAAATCATTACTTGTATGGCTATAAATATTAAGTGTTGTTGAGATATTTGAATGTCCTAACAAATCACTAACTACTTTTGTATTAACTCCGCTTTCCAACATTTTTGTTGCATAACTATGCCTAAATGCGTGAAATCCTTTAAATTCAACAAAAATCTTTACAAACAATCTTTCTGCACACTTTGATGCAGTTCTATTACCTTGTGGCTTTTTACTATTGCTTGTTACAAAATTATCCCAATCTTCGTCTTTCTGTGGTGCAAATTTAATTAAAATATCGTAAAGTTGGTTAGGTATTGCAACTTCTCTAATTGAACTTTCTGTTTTCGGTGTTTGCAAAATGCTTCCTTTACCATAAATGTGTTCAGCATTCTTTGACACACTTATCAACTTTCGGTTCAAATCAACATCCATCCATTGCAATGCTAATATCTCGCCAATTCTAAGACCAGTATACATTGCAATCGGTATTGCTAAATGATTGTGTTTTATCTTGCTCGATTTCATAAAATACTGACTAATTTTCTCTATTTCTTCATTGCTATAAAAGATTTTTTTAGGTGTGTAGTTTTTTATCTTTGGACTACCAATCCTAAACCCATTCTTTTTTAACACAGACATTATGAGTACAATATAGGATTTTATTGTGTTTGTTGAAAATTGTTTTTGCCATTCATCAACATAATCTTGTAATTCTTCCGTTGTTATTTCTTTTAATTTCAAATCGGCAAAGATGTCTTTAATTCTTTTTGCTCTACCTTTAATACCTTGATGAGTGTATTCTTTCCAATCATTAGATTTTTGGTTTATGTAATTATCCAGTGCTTCATAAAATCTCAAATCTTCGCTTCCCATAACTACTCTCCTTTTAATTTTTTCTTTCGATTTCAATAAACTTATCCCTAAGCCTATTTAGATTTTCTTTTGTAGGTGATTCTATTACTTTCTTTAAAAAGAACTCAAACTGTTCATTTTTATTAAAATTTCTGTATTTTAGTTCTTCATTAATGTTTGAAATTGATTTTATAAAAAATTGAATATCTTCTGGGTCGTTTTTGTAAAATAAAAGTAACAAAATATATCTTTTGCGTTCATTTAATAATAATTTTCGCGTCATAATTGCTCCTTTTAGGCTTTATTTTGTAAAGTAAAATAAATCGTCAGTTCTAACTTCTAAGGCTCTTGCCAGTTTTTGTAGTGAATCGTAATTTGGCTCTTCGCCTTTTTCCCAGCGACATATTCGCTCTCGTCGAACTCCAATCATTTCGGCAAGTTCGGTTTGTTTTAAATTAGATTCTACTCGCAATGACCTTAATTTTTCTCCGTCAAACTTTTTCGCCATTTTTTAATTCTCCTTTGCTTAAATTTTTTAATAAACTGCTTAGTATATAGTAAGGGTGATTTTTAATTGTTGTTGGTTTACTTTTGGTTAATGTGTAAATGCTTTCGTCCGTATTCCTATATGCTAATTGCTTTAATAACGGCTCTAAGTCGCTATAAGTTAAGCCTAATACAATTTTGGTTATATCTTCTTGGTAAATATAAATTTTGCCAAACCTGAATCGTTTGTCGGCTTTTACTTTGTCATACATTTCAATAATAGTGTCGATTATTTCATACATTGCAACTTGATATGCTTTATGATATTTGATTTCGTCCATTATCACCGTAAACATATCAACAAAAGGTTTTCGCTCTTCATCACTTCTTATTGGAACTCTTAAACAGTCTTCCAGGTGAGAAGAAAAACAATTTCGGTGTTTAGTTGCTAAATTTTCGTCCTGCGTCCCGGCTTCTTGATTAATTTTATTATTTTTATTTATAATCAATCTAGAAGTGGGGGATGTAGGGGGAGAAGGTTGTATATTTTGTATCGTTTGTATGTTTTGTATAGATTGTGGATAACTTTTTTGTGGATAACTCTCCCAGCGACTATTTATAGCCTTTTTTCTAAGACTACTTATATTAAAATTATCGCTATATATAATCTTTGCTAACATTTTTGAACTATCGTTTAAGTTATCGAAGTTCTCTTCAAGGAGTGATAACAAAATTTTCTTAACTTCTTCTGCTGAAATATCAATAAAATTGAAGTAGTATTTTTTATCAATAGAAATTTTATTCATAATGTGAACCTTCTTTATAGGTATTTTTTAATGTGAAACTCTATTTAAGAGTTAAAAAGTGATATTATTTATATAAAAATAGTGAAAATTTTAAAAATATTTATGTTGGCAACACGCAACAAAAAAAGCAAAATTTGTCGAGCCAAATTTTGCTTTTTTTGACTTCGTCAAATTTTGAATACATTATTGAACAAGCAACTTTGTATATTTTGTTTTTATTTTTTTTATTAATCGGTCGTATTTTTATTAGTTGCTTGTGTGTGATAATGTATTTTGATTTTGAAGCAGTACGGCAAAATTTTTAAAATACTTAATTTTTAATGTAAAACCTTTTTACATTAATTAAGTGAAGTGATATAAAAATTTTGCCTATTTGCTTCTAAAAATCTATAAAAATAGTAATTAT
>CAKVEY010000021.1 GCA_934746185.1 uncultured Clostridia bacterium | reverse complement strand
GGAGCGGAAGACGAGATTCGAACTCGCGACATTTGCCTTGGCAAGGCAACGCTCTACCACTGAGCCACTCCCGCATACATTTAACTTTTTTATTATAGACGAAAATTTTTTATTTGTCAACAGTTTTTTAATTATTTTTCATATTTTTTTATTTGTTTTTAATCTATATGCCAAAATTCAAAAACTTGTTAATTGTTTGACTTTAATTATTATATTTGATAATATATAATTAAAATAAGGGGGATAATATTTATGAAACTTAAAGGTACAAAAACTGAACAAAATTTATTAAAAGCTTTTGCCGGAGAAAGTCAAGCAAGAAATAAATATACTTATTTTGCTAGTGTTGCAAAAAAAGAAGGCTACGAACAAATTGCTGAAATTTTTAACAAAACTGCCGATAACGAAAAAGAACACGCTAAACTTTGGTTTAAAGCACTAGGTGAGTTAGGAAATACAGCAGAAAATTTAGCAAAAGCAGCAGAAGGCGAAAATTATGAATGGACTGATATGTATAAAGAATTTGCCGAAGTTGCAGATAGTGAAGGCTTTGAAGAATTAGCAAAACAATTTAGGGGAGTGGCGCTAATTGAAAAGGCACACGAAGAAAGATTTAAAGCACTACTTAAAAATGTTGAGATGCAAAAAGTATTTGAAAAAAGTGAAATGACTATGTGGGAATGTCGAAATTGTGGACATTTGGTTATGGGCTCTAAAGCACCCGAAGTTTGTCCTGTTTGCAAACATACACAAGCATATTTTGAAGTTAGAAAAGAAAATTATTAATAGGGGCAGATATGGTTAAATTAAGGAAAGGATTAACAATTAGTTCAATTACAACATTAGTTTTAAGTGTTGGACTATTAATAGGAGCAATTTTTGGATTAAAAGTTTTTGAAGGTGTCGGCCTAAAATTTTTATTGACTTTTGCAATTTTATGCGCAGGCAGTTTACTTTATATTAACGCAATAGATATTTTTCCAAAAAGAAGAATTTTGTCTATTGTAGATATGGCTTTATTAGGATTATTAATTATATTAGGTTTAATTATCGTTTGGGCGGCAATAGCACTAATGAGTACTTTTGGCAAAATTACTGCCATTTTATCACTAGCAACTATTTTATTTAATATTATTGTATCTATTTATTTAAAATTAGGAAAATCACAACAAGTTTTACAATTTATAACATACGGATTAATTATTGTTTTAGATATTTTATTAACAATTATTATTTGTGGCGTAAACTTATTTCAATACGATTGGTTTTGGAAAGTTTTTGCAGTACTTTGTTTAATTACATTTGTTATGATAGTAACGCTATTAATATTATCTAAAAAAGTTAAACCTAACGAAGTTATTACTAAAACCGAAGATAAAACAATTAAGGAAGGTTATATTGAAGTAGAAAAGTCAGTTTATGACGCACTTATTGCAAAGGTTGAAAAATTAGAAAAAGAACTAGAAAACTTAAAAGAAAATTCAAAAGAAGAATAAAATTAATATAATTAGTATAAATTTGCACGCATTATTGCGTGCAAATTAATTTTATTAAATTAATTAAATGGGGCGAAAGATGTTATCTAAAAAAATGATGGCGATTAAAACTTTATCTAAAAATATAAATATTTTACAATGTCCAATATGTAGTAGTAAACTAAATATAGGTGAAAAAAATTGTTTAATTTGCGATAACAATCATTCTTTTGATATTGCAAAAAATGGCGTAATATTATTACATAAAAAATATAAAAAAGTTAATGATGAAATTTATACTGAAAACTTATTTTTAAACAGAAGGAAATTTATAAATAAGGGCTATTATGATGAACTGCACTTGTGTATTAACGAAATATTAAAAAATCAATTTAATAAAAATTTTAATTTGTTAGATTTGGGTTCAGGTGATTGTACGCATCTAAATTATATAAAATTAAATTATGCAAACAATGTGGGAATAGATTTATCTTACGATGCAATAAAATTAGCGACTGATTATTTAAACGAAGATATTTTGCCAATATGTGCCGATTTATATAATTTACCTTTTAAAAATAATTCTTTTGACGCAGTTATAGATATTTTATCGCCAATTAATTCATTAGAGATAAATAGAATTTTAAAAGATGATGGCATAATAATAAAAGTAATTCCGGGCAAAAAATATTTATATGAATTAAGAAAAATTTTAGGATTTGATTTATATGAAAAAGAAGAAGAAATTATAAATAATTTATCTAAAAATTTTAATATAATTTATCAAAAACACTTAATAAATGTTAAGCCTATAAATGAACAAACTTGTAAAGAATTATTTAGTATGACGCCACTATCTAATCATAAAGAGTTAGATAGCTTAAAACTTGATTTTATAACAATAGATTTGAATGTTTTAGTATTGAATAAAAAAAATAAAAACATTCACAATTAGTAAACTAAAATTTAATAATTAAATTTCTCTTAATGGTGAAAAGATATTCTCATATATTTTTGTGGGAATATTTTTTAATAAATTTTCTACAATTTCTACGCCTTTAAAAGCATTTATAATTCCATTTGCACCACAACTTAAAAAGTTAATTATTCCGTTATTATCTCTACCAATTAGTCCCATATTATTTTCAGTCATTCCAAAAGCACCACAAAAACAATATTCTATTTTAATTTTTTCTTTAAAATTTGGAAACATATTTTGAAGAATTTTTAATAAATTTTGATATTTATCGTTTGCTTTTTTAACATCAATTTTATCTTTTATTTTAGTATCTTCTCCACCAAAAATAAGTCTTTCATCTGGTAATTTTCTTAAATAATGATAAGGTGAAATAAAATCTTGAATTAAAGTATTATTTTGTATTGTAATTTCTTTCAATTTATTTGTAACAATAGAATAGGAAATAAAACGAGTGCAAATATTAGCATTTGTTAAACTAAAATTAAATCCTGTTGCTAAAACTACTTCACGGCAAAATATTGTTTCACCATATTTACATTTGCAGATATAGCCATTTGTACACTTATTAATTTCTATAATTTCGGTATTTTCAAAAATTCTATTTTGATTATTTGAGTTTTGAATCATCATTTTTGTAAAAAGATATGGGTCAAATTCGGCACCACCATTATTGCATAAAATTCCACTATTTAACTCAAAATTAAACGGATTATTATCTTTTGTTATAAATTCACAATCAAAACCATTGTTTTTTCTAAATAAATATTCTTCATACATCTTTTTTTTGTCTTTTTCACTATTTGAAAAAATCAATGTTGGTCGTTTATTAAAATGACAAGTGTTTTTTAATTTTTTAACTATTTTTTCAATTTTATCTATTGAATTAAGTCCTAGTTTATAGCAACTTACAATTTCATCAGTTGTTAAATTACTTTCCAAATCAGTTTTAAAACTGTCTAGTTGATATTCAAGTAGTGCTGTTGCCATACTTGTTAAGTTCGCACCTATTCTACTTTTTTCAACTAAAACAACATCATATTTTTTACTTAAATGATAGTTTAAAATTGCACCATTAATTCCACCACCAATAATTAAAATATCACAATTAATATTTTTGTTTAAATAACTATATTTTTTTAATTTTTTGTTATTGCTATAAAAATAACGCTCGCCACTTAAAAATTCCATAATTAAATTATTGTCAAATTTATATGTTTTATTATTATATTTTAAATTAAAAAACTAAGATTTTAACAATTTTGTTAGATTATTATAAAAAAAAATTTTATGTTATTTTATCTTGCCCTGATTATTATTTTAATATTTCTATAAGATTTTATTGTGTTTTTATAAATTTTTTTTTATTAGTTATGCAGTAAAATTAGTGAAAAATATTAAAACTTAGTGAATATTAAAACCTATAAATAATAAAAATATTATAAAATAAAAAAAGCCTTTAAAAAGACTTTTTATAATTTTATTTGGTAGTCCTAACGAGATTCGAACTCGTGTTGCCGGCGTGAGAGGCCAGTGTCCTAACCACTAGACGATAGGACCAAAGCGAAATTATTATACACAATTTTTTTTAATATTGCAATAGTTTTGAAAAGTTTATTTTTTTTGTTATAATTAAATAAATGCAAAAGATAATAAATTTTAGGGCTTTTTTATTTATTTTTATAGGCGCTATATTGGGCGTATTTTTTGCTTTTCAAACAATTCAAAAAAATTTATTATTTATTACTATTTTTGTCGCAATAATTTTAGGGCTACTTATATTTGTTTTAATTACAGGATTTATTTTAAAAGTTAAAAAATTTGAATTTTTAAATAAGTTTTTGCTATGCCTTTTTATTGGCATTTTTACATTCTTTTGTTTAGGAACTGTAAGTTATCAATTTTTTAATAAAAATTTAGAAGATGTTAATTCTTGCGAAGTTTCGGCAAGAGTTGAAAATTTGAGTGAGAGTTCAGGCTCATATTATTTAATTTTGGAAAACGCCACTATTAAGAATTTAGAAAACAATAAATCGTTTAAAGTAAACGGCAAAATTTCAGTTTTAATTTATAGTGATGATTATGCAGAAAGTTTTAAGATAGGTGATAACATTTCTTTTAAAGGAACATTAGTTTCTTCAAATATTATAAAAAAAGGCAAATTTAATAGTTATTTATATAAAAATAACATAAAATATTCGGCTTTTATTAGTAAAACAGATTACACCAAAACAAATGGTGATATGCACATAGATGAAAAAGTTAAAAACAAAGTAAAAACAATTTTGTTTAAAAATTTAAGTTATAGTAATGCGTCAATCGCTTATGCTTCGATTTTTGGCGATAAAACAATGATGCAAGAAGATGCTGTTACTATCTTTTCAAATTCTGGAACGGCACATTTACTTTGCGTTTCAGGTTTACACGTTGGATTTTTAGTTGCAACCTTATATTTAATTTTTAATCTACTTAAAATTAAAAAGAAACATATCTTTATAATTCTATCAATTTTCTTAATTTTTTATTGTTATTTATGTGGATTTGCGTCTAGCGTTGTAAGAGCAAGTATTATGAGTATTGTGCTTGCTGGTAGTAATTGTTTTGGCAATTATAGATACGACAACTTAAATAGTTTAGGCTTTGCAGGCGTTATAATTTTATTGTTTAAACCTTTTATGATTTTTGATATTGGTTTTCAATTAAGTTTTGCAAGTTGCTTTGGAATTTTTCTTTTAATGCCAGTATTTGAAAAATTCTTTAAAAAGATAAATTTTTATAATAAATTTTTGCAAGCTTTTTGTTTAACATTAGGTGCACAAATAGGAACATTTCCTATAATTTTTCATAACTTTGAATCAATGAGTTTTTTAAGTGTTATTGCTAATATAATTGTTGTTCCTTTATTTAGCATTGTGTTTAATTTACTTTTTATTTTCGTTCTTTTGAATTTAATTTTGCCACTAGGATTTTTATTTAAAGTTGTTGAAATAGGTTTAAATTTCACTATAATTTTAACTAAAAGTTTTGGCAGTGCAACATTTGAAATTTACTATTCTAACCAAAGTGAAATTGTAACAGATATTGCTTTTTATATGTGTTTAGTTTTTGCTAGTGGTTTAATAAATATTAAAAATAAAACTAAACTTTTAAATATGCTAATATGTGTATTAATTATAAGTTTTTCGTTTTTATCGGGCTTTATTCCACGAAATTACAGTTTTTCAAGCATAATTAATACTAGCAATAACGACTTTACCATAATAACTAATAGTTTTAATCAAAAAGTTTTGGTTGTAAACAATAAAGCAGATTTAGAAGATTATAAAACACTTAAAAAAGATTTATTCAATTATAAAATTTTTAAATTAGATGCTATAATACTAAGTTTTTATAGTTCATCTTCGCAAGATTTTGTTGTTAGTGTTTGTAATGATTATAGTGTAAATTCTTTTTATGTTTCTTCCTTAGAAGATTTAGAAGAAAAATATTTATTTAACAAACTAAAAAATACTTCGATTTATAAAACCGAAGATAATTTTGTGAGTTTAAATACTTTCACTTTTAAAATAATTGAAAATATAAAAAGTGTAGAAATAAGTTTAATTGATAAAGATGTAACATATCGGCTATTTTTAGCAAGTAGTTTAAACAAAGGTGTTAATATGTACATTTTAAACTATAATTTAACGGGTGATTTATTTAAAGCAAAATACATAAATAATAATTTTACGGAATGTTTAAGTGGTTATAAAAATATTTTAAGTAATAATTATGTAAATGCACAAAATGTTTATAGTTTAAGCAAAATAAGTGATATATTAAAATTAGGAGAAGTTATAAAATGAAATTTAAAGATTTAAAAAAGAGTTTAATAGAAAAGGTTGAAAATTTTTATATTTTAACTACAAACAAAGACAATGAAGATTTATTTTTAAAAAATAGTTGCATAAATAACATAAAAAACAAAGTTTTAACAGATTTTATAGATTTAAACTTAAATGTTTTTACAAATGAAAACTTAAATGCCGATATTTTGAAAAAAACCTTAGATACGCTTCCGTTTATGAGTGAAAAGCGTTTAGTTTTAATTAAAGAAAATGAAGGTTATAAAGATGAAAAAGTTTTAAATGTTTTAAAAGAATATTCTAATAATGTAAATTCTTCAACCGTGTTAGTTATAGATGCTACTGAAAATAGTTTTTTTGAACCACTTTTTAATATGAATAATATCACATTAGTTGATTGCAGTAGATTAGATAGTGAAATATTAAAGAGTTTTATTTTAAAAAATTGCCGAGAAAATGATATAAAAATTGATGATTTGGCGATAAATGAATTAATTGAATTTACAGATGGATATATGAACAATATTGATATTGAGTTAAATAAATTAATAAATTTAAAACGAGATGAGAAATTAATCACAAAAAATGATGTTGTTGAAAATTGCACTCAAAGTGATGAATATCAAATTTTTGAACTTACTAATAGTTTATTTGAAAAAAATGGCGACAGAGCGTTATACATTGTTGATGATATTATAAAAAACAAGAAAAATGTAAGCAGTATTTTAAGTTTAATTTATAATCAAATAAGAAGACTATTTTATGTTAAAATATCAAAAGATAGTTCACAAGAATTAGCAAAACAATTAGAAATAAAAGAGTTTGCAGTAAAAAAGTTAATGGCTACTAGTCAAAAAATACCAGCAAAAAAGTTAAAAGAATTGTTGATTTTATGTAGAGATACAGATTATAATATCAAAAGTGGAAATTTAGATTTAATAAGTGGAATATATAATTTAGTTTTTACAATTTTAGTTTAGGAGAAGTATGAAAGTTTTTGCAATAAGCGATTTACATTTAAGCATTAATAGTAACAAGCCTATGGATATTTTTGGTCCAGTTTGGGACGATAATTTTAATAAAATAAGATTAGATTGGGAGCAAAAAGTTAGTAATGAAGATATAGTTTTGCTTGCTGGTGATTTAAGCTGGGCAATGAAACTAGAAGATGCGTTAGAAGATATAAAATTACTTGACGAGTTAAACGGCAAAAAAATTATTTTAAAAGGTAATCACGACTATTGGTGGCAAGGAATAACTCAACTTAGAAGTTGTTTGCCAAAAGATTTTTATGCTATTCAAAACGATGCGCTAAAAATAGAAAATATTGTGTTTTGTGGAACTCGTGGTTGGAATATTCCCGAAGGGAAGTACGACACCGAAGAAAATCGAAAAATATATAAACGAGAAGTTGAAAGATTGAAGTTATCTTTACAAAATATGCAAAAATTAAGAGAAGAAAATGATAAAGTAATTTGTCTTATGCACTATCCACCATTTAATGCAAAACTTGAAGATACAGATTTTACAAAACTTTTGGAAGAATTTAATGTAGATTATGTTGTATTTGGTCATATTCACGGTAATAAATATGGTTATAAAACAATTTCTAGTAAAAACGGAATAACATATTTTTTAACTTCGTGCGACTTAATTAATAATAATTTAATTAAAATATTATAATTTTTTTATAAAAAGTATATACAAATTAAAATTTTTTTGTTATAATTGTAAAAAATAAGGATAAAAGGAAGAATTTATGAATTATTCGTTGATGTTATCGTTAATAGACTGGAATGGAATTTGGAACGGAATTTGCAAATTCTTATATTCAATTGTTAAAGCGATTGCTGATTTATGTTCTTGGTGCGAACTTTTATTTAGAAAATTTGCTGGCCTTGATACATATTATATGAATGGCGAAAAAATTGAAGGTGATATTTTACAATCAATTTTACAAACCGATATTGTAAAAAACTTACTAATTTCACTTTTAGTTTTAGGTATAATTTTATTGTTTATTGTAACTTTTGTTGCTGTTTGGAAAACTGAATGGGACTTTGGCAAAGATGGTAATAATAAATCTAAAATCATTAAAGCAGCGTTTAGAGCGTTATTTAACTTTATAGCAGTGCCAGTTATATGTTTATTTGGTATATTTGTAGGAAACGCACTTTTAAAAGCAATTGATAGTGCAACGTCAATTAGTGGTAATGGCACATTTTCTAGTTTAATAACATCATCAATGCAGTCTTCTAGCGTAAGGGCAGATTATATGGATAGTGATTATAACTATCGTTTAATTATGGCAAACACTGGTGCTAAAATTATAGACAAAGATGGCAAAATTGTTTCAGGTAAAACTGAACCAGACTTAGAAGCAGGCGAAGAAAAAGTTTATGGTATTTATTCGTTATTTACTTCAACTAATGGCGATATAGATAAAGCAATGATAACGAGATACTTTGAAAATAAAGAAAAAGTAAAAAACACTCAAATAAGAATTTTTGAAGCCGACGGAACTTTAAATAATTCTAGTTTATTAAATTACAAACTTAAAAATGGCGAATTTGTTTTCGATAATCAAAACGATGATATTATTGAATATTTTTACGATTATACAAAAATGAATTTCGTTGCAACGTTAATTATTTTAATTATAATAACAAAAGCAATGCTTAATATGGCATTTATGTTAATTCAAAGATTATTCTCACTAACAATTTTATTTGTTATTTCTCCACCAATTGTAGCAATGACTCCATTAAATGCAAAAGCACTAGATGGTTGGAAAGGTTTATTCATTAAAAATGCAACAATGGGTTATTTAACTATTGCAGTATATAATTTATTTATGTCAATTTATCAAGTGTTTAAAAATATTACATTATTCCCAGATACAGGCGTGTTAAAAATTCCTAATTATTTTGTTAACTTATTAATAATTTGTGCTGGACTTATGACAATAGATTCACTTTCATCAACTTTAGCAGATAAGTTAGGATTAGGTATAGGAGGTTTAACTCCATCAAAAGAAAACAACTGGGGTAAAGCCTTTGGAATGATGGGTGGAACTTCGTGGGTTACTACTCCTGTTAAAGCAGTTGGTAAAGCCGTTGAATATGGTAATGTTGCAAGATATAAAGGTTTAGGTCAAGCCGCTAAACAACTAGGTGCTGATACTTGGTCAACAGCTCAAAAGAAAATTAAACCATTAGGTCAAGCCGTTAAATTGAAAGACGAAGCAATAGCACCTTTCAAAGCTAACAAAAAGTTTAGAAGCGAAGCAGGTGTAAGCGATGTTAAAAAACAAGTTAATGTTACTAAACAAGATTTAAAAGCACAAGCAAACACAGCGTTAAATAATTTAGGCGAAAAACAAGTGGGCGTTGGTCTTAGAGCAAATAAAATTGCTAATTCTATAAATAACGACCAAGATTATAAAGCATATAGAGAGCAAATGAAGACTCTTAACGAATTAAGTAGTATTAACCCAGAAGAAATGACTAGTGAACAAACAAAAGCGTTAAAAGACGCAAATGACTACATTACAAAACTTTCTAATGAAACTACAACAATCAATGGTAAACAAATGTCTATGCTTGATAAATACAATAACTACGATTCATTTAACGAAGCAAGAGATAAATATGATAAAGTTAATGGTCAAAAAACATTTACTAACCTTGTAAGAGAAAATGACGGTGGCAAATTAAATGATAAACGAAAAGCTGATGTAACAAGTGCAAAAGATGTTATTGCAGATAATCAAGCAAAGCGTGATGCTATTGGAAAAGCAACCTATGATAAAGTAGATGCAGCTCGAAAGAAAGCCGATGAGCAATTAGAAAGAATAAAAGAGATAGAAACAAAACAACAAAAAGTTGCTCAAAGTCAAAAAGAAACTGCTGATGCAATTAAAAAAGTAAATAAAAATCTTGAAAATTTAGATCAACAAGTTAGAAAATCTAATGAAAAAAAAGATAAATAAATTAAAATAACTCGGTAACCCCGAGTTATTTTTTAACGAAATTTTTATTAAAGTTAGTTTGATTTTTTCTACTTTTTTAAAATTTGACAATTTTATTAATTTAGTTATTAAATATATATAATAATAAATATATAAAAAAATATATAAATCTTTTTATTTATTTGTAAAAAATATAAAATTTGTTTAAAATATAACTAAGGAGAGATATATGATACATAATATACCTAAAAACACTAAGGTTAAAGTAGAACTAGCGTATGGTTTTACAGTAGTTGATATTATTTTAATGATTTTACTTGCTGGTGGTTTAGTTTTGCTTTTAGTTACAAACATACCTTATAAAATTGTAATAGCACTAAGTTATGCATCTTTTGCTGTTATGCTTTTTATTAATGTAACAGACGGAGTAAGATTGTACTATTCTGTTATACTACTTTTTAAATTTATGGCTTATTCAAAAAAATACTCTGTTAGTGGTGAAAAAGGCTATAAAGATATAAAAGAAATTATTCCTTATGAAAGAATATATCAAGAAAAATTTATAGATTTTGGTGGATACTATGCCGAAGTTATTGAAATTAAACCGGTAGAGTTTTTTATGCTAGAAGAAAACAAACAAGATATGTTAATTCGTAGTTTTGCCAATGTTTTAACTCGTGCTAATCCGGACCAAGAAATTAACTTGATTAAGGTTCAAAAACCTATTGTTTTTGATAGATATATTGAAAATGATGAAAGAAAATTTGAAACTTTAAATGTAGAAATGGAACAAGGCGAAATAACTAAAGAAGAAGCCGATGCAAGATTTGAAATATTCCAATCTCGTATAAATTTAATGACTATGATTAATGATGGTAGAGCATATATCGGCAACTATTTTTATCTAGTAGTTTATGATAAAAATATCAATTCTTTAAATGATGTTGTTGAAGGAATGCAAATGCAATTAACAAATTCAGCAATTCCTGTTGGCGCAAGAATTTTACAAAATAAAGAACTAGCAACATTTTTAAAAGCAAATTATACTGCTGATATTAATATTAAAGAAGCTGATAATTTAACACAAGAAGGTTTAGTTCAATGGAGTTATCCTAAAAAAGTTGTTTTTAAAGCGAACAACACAGTTATTAACGATAAACATTTAAGAATATTTAATATAACAGACTATCCTTTACAAGTTGGCAATGCGTGGGGATTTAGTATATTTGATATTCCGGGTGCAAGAGTTAATATGAAAATTGTGCCAATAGAAAGATTTGAAGCCGAAAAAATGCTAGATAAAGCCATTATGGAAATGGAAACAAAATTAGGTTATTCGGCAAGAGAAAGTAAAAGAATTGAGAACCAAACCCACTTAGAAACTTTAAGACAATTGCTTGTTAATATTAAAAATAGTAACGAAAACTTATTTAATTGCAATATGTTTATAACAGTTGACGATTCAAGGAAAAAAGAAGTTAGGTCGCTATTAAAACAACAAGGTTTTAAATTTAGCGAAATGTTCGGTCGTCAAGTAGATGCTTTTATATCTTCTAACTTATCTCGAGTTGATAACATTAAACAAGGTCGTAGGGGAATAAACACAACTTCGCTTGCTGCAATCTTCCCATTTGTTAGTGGTGCAGTTATGGACGATGACGGTTTCTATTTAGGTTATAACGAACAATACGGTAACATTTTTGTAGACTTTTTTAGACGAGATAGCGAGCGTGTAAACTCTAATATGATGATTATCGGTAAATCTGGTGGTGGTAAATCTTTCGCTGCAAAAACTTTGCTTGCTAATATGGCAGCAGATAATAGTAAAATATTTATTCTCGACCCAGAAAAAGAATATGACTTTTTAACTGAAAGACTTCACGGTCAAGTTATCGACGTTGGTTCTGGTCTTCAAGGTCGAATCAACCCATTCCATATAACTCCAAGTTTAAAAGAAGACGAAGACGATAAGTCAAAAAAGAGTGGCGAATATCAAACACAAACATTAGATAAACAAGACGACTACAATGCACACTTACAATTCTTAGAACAATTCTTCCGTGTAATATTTGCAGGAATGGATAGCGACTCTTTTGAAAAAGTAAATAGTTTAGTAATAGAAATGTATAAAGAAAAGGGAATAACACAAGGCACAGACTTAGAAAGTTTAACTCCAAATGATTTTCCAATTTTTGACGACTTATATAGATTAGTTGAAGAAAAATTAAAAAATGAAAAAGACGAATATTTACAATCAATTTATAAAAAGATTGAAATATATGTACAAAAATTTGCTACTGGTGGCCGTAACGCAAATATTTGGAATGGTCCAACAACATTAGAAACAAAAGAAAACTTTGTTGTATTTGCTTTCCGTAGTTTGCTTGCTAACCGTAATATGAGTTTAGCAAACGCCCAAATGTTACTAGTAGTTAGATACTTAAATAACGAAATTATTCGTAACAAAGAGTTCAATAAACTTCATAACTATGGCGAAAACGACCCAGATAGAAGAAAAATTATTGTAGTAGTCGATGAAGCGCATACATTTATTGATGATAAATATCCAATAGCGTTAGACTTTATGGAATTGTTAGCAAAAAGAATAAGAAAATACGATGGTATGCAAATAATCATCACACAAAACATTAAGGACTTCGTAGGTAGCCCAGAAATAGCAAAACAAAGTACAGCAATTATTAACGCCAGCCAATATTCTATGATATTTGGACTAGCAGCAAACGATATGAACGACTTAGTAGAATTATATCGTAACGCAGGTGGTATTAACGATGACGAAAAGAACGCCATTGCAACTGCTGCTCGTGGTGAAGCATTCTTAATTACAAGCCCAACTTCAAGAACAAGAGTTCATATTGAAGCATTAGACGAAATAAGAATGATGTTCGACGAAAAATTCTATGCTAAAAAGAAGTTTTAAATCATAAAAATTTTTATATTACCTATTGAAATTTGAAAATTAGTATGGTATAATTAAGTTAAGGTAGGGAAATAAATGAATAAAAATAAGATTAAAAAACAAATAGATTCAGCAAATTATGCTTCTCAAAACGCAAAAGCAGTAAAACAATATAGTATTTTTTCGACATTAGGATTTTTAAATCGTAATACAGATTTACACAAATTCACTAAAAATACTTTTGCATCTGCTTTAAAATCTATATATACAGCAGAACAAATAAACGCTATTGCATCTAACACACACTCAACATCTTTTGAAGATTTGGTTAAAAAAGTTAGAAATGGTTTTTACGGCAAAAATAACCAAGTTGGCGTAAAAGATGTAGTAAATGATGTTAGAAAGTTTTTAAATTTAGTTCAAAAAGAACAATTAACTGATGATTCTGTTAAAAATTATGATAAAAATTTAACAGAATCTCCAGTTGCAGACTATAACAATAGCCCAAGTAGTTTAGTAGAAAATGTAAGTTTAGTTTATGGCGAAAACCGTTATTATAATGAAAGTGTTCCTGTAATTATTGATAAAATGATGCCACTTTACACTAAATTTGATAATGATGACGAAGGTTTAAAAAAATTAAATCAAATTGAAAATTATATTCAAAAAACTTATGGTTATAAATTGTCTTACGGAACTCAATTTAAAAAATTTGGTAAAACAATTAACATTGAAAGTTATAACGATAAAATGAGCAATGCTGTTAATATGTTATATAGCGTTTCTAAAACATTAGTAGGTAGCAAATTTCCAAATAAACCTTTTGCTAAATATAAATTTTTAAAAGAAGCAAAAAACACATTAGAAAATAAACAAACTAATACTTTCTTAAACGCACAAGGAATTAGTAACAGAAATAGAGCAAAAATATTAAATAACCATTCAAGTGAAATTCTTGATGTTGTAAACTCTTTAACTACAATTTTTATGGCAAGATTTGTATTTGATAGTCCATATTTTGCTAAAATTGAAAGAGATTTAAGTGAACAAGTGGCAGTTAAAATGCAAAATTTAATTTTTGCAACAAATTCTAGTGAAGATTATTTTGTAAACGAATTAATCCAAGATAGAGTAAAAGTAAATTGTGCACAAATTTTATCTGCAAACAATATTACAAACGCTAATCAATTATTAAAAATTTATAACAAAAACGGCACAAAAGTTGTAAACCCAGAAGAAATTATCAACTTAGACGACTTAATTTTCTCTTTACAATATAATAATGAAGAAAAAATTGAAAATAAAGAATTAAAAAATGTTATTAAAAATAATATTGAAACTAAACCTTTAATTAAAAGTGAAAATAAAGTAGTTAGCAAAAAACAAAAGAAAGAAAATGACACAAAATACTTAAATAAAATTAGAGAAACTGAACTTTATAAAAAATATTTTGCTATGTACACAGAAGAATTAAATAAAGCTAAATTATTTGCTGAAAGTGAACAAGCAAGAAATGATGTTGAAAAAATTCGTGAAGAAAGCGAAGAAAATTTGAATAAACTTGCACTTATCGCAAGTAACGAAAATTTAACAAGTAATGTTAAAGATGGTTTAGCAAAACAAGTAGCTCGTCAAGATTCTATTATCAATAAATGTGATGAATTATTAAACGAAAGCGAAGAAGTAAGTGAAGAAGAACAAACTCTTGAAAACGAAAACACTCAAAACGAAAGCGAAGAAAAAACTCTTGCACAAAACGAAAAAACAGAAAATAGCGAAGAAGTTCATCAACAAACAATAGACGATGTTTTAAATAGTAAAGAAACATCTAACGATATAAAAGAAATTGAAGAAGAAAGTTCAAAAGAAATTAAATACACAACTGAAAGATATGTTAAATCTTTAGCAAGTAG
>CAKVEY010000020.1 GCA_934746185.1 uncultured Clostridia bacterium | reverse complement strand
TTACGTTTTGCAACACCAGCAGTATCTAACGCACCACGAACAATGTGATAACGAACACCTGGTAAGTCTTTAACCCTACCACCACGAATTAAAACAACGCTATGTTCTTGTAAGTTATGACCGATACCTGGAATATAGCAAGTTCCTTCTTCACCAGTTGAAACTTTAACTCTGGCAATTTTTCTTAAAGCTGAGTTTGGTTTTTTAGGTGTAGTGGTTGTTACGCTTAAGCAAACACCTCTTTTTTGTGGACACTCTTCTAGAAGTGGAGATTTACTTTTCTTTTCTACTTTCTTTCTGCCGTGTCTAATAAGTTGGTTGATTGTAGGCATATACTTTCCTCCTTTAAAATTTGAATTTACCTAATTAATAGATAAGTGAATTTACCTATAAAATAGATAAATTTTAATTTTTACTCTTATAAACTCTATTTCAAATTTACAAGTGGTTACCGCATAAAAAAATAAATTACGCAAGTAATGGTTTAATTTTAGCAAAAAACAAAAAAGATGTCAATATAATTTTGATATCTTTTTAAATTTATTTTGCTTTTTGTTTTTAATATCTTTATCGTTTTCCGAATTTTAAAAAATAGTTAAGTTTTGCTTTTGCAAAGTGAAATAAATTATTTTAATTTAAAAAAAATATTTATTATTAATTCGTTTATTATATTTTAAATATAAGACCACAACTTGTAATAAAATTGCAAACTTCACTTTGTGCGTAGCACAAAACTTAACTTGCTGTTAAAGCAACTTAACTTTTTACTTTTGGCATTACTTTTGGCAAAAAAAATTAACTGAATCGTAGCACAAAGTTTAACTTTTTTCAAGTATTTAAAATCTTCACAAACAAAAAAGTGCCTATTGGCACTTTTTTAATAATTACAATTATTTGGTGTTCGTGGGAAAGGAATACAATCACGAATGTTATCAACACCAGTTAAATACATAACAAGTCTTTCAAATCCCATACCAAAACCAGAGTGAGCAACGGAACCATATTTACGAAGATTTAAGTACCATTCAATGTTCTTTTTATCAACTCCCATTTCGTCACAACGAGCAATTAATTTCTCATAATCATCTTATCTTTGGCTACCACCCATAAGTTCGCCAGCACCTGGAACTTCTAAGTCAACACCAGCAACAGTCTTTCCATCTTCATTTATTTTCATATAAAAAGATTTAATATCTTTTGGCCAATTTTTAACAAATACAGGACCACCGAAATATTCAGTGATATATTTTTCGTGTTCTTTGGCAATATCGCCACCCTCTGTTGGTTCAAATTCCCATTTAACTTTGGCTTGTTTTAAAATTTTAATACACTCAGCGTGGTCAATTCTAACAAAATCACTATTTACTAATTTATTTAACTTATCAAGCAATCCTTTTTGAACAAAATTGTCTAAGAATGTTAATTCTTCTTTACAATTATCTAAAACAGATTTAACAATAAATTTTAACATTTCTTCTTCAATATCCATTAAACCATCTAAATCGCAAAACGCAATTTCGGGCTCTATCATCCAAAATTCATTAGCGTGAGTTTTGGTGTTAGAATTTTCCGTTCTAAAAGTAGGTCCAAAAGTATAAATTTTAGAAAATGCCAACGCAAATGCTTCACCGTGTAATTGTCCCGAACCAGTAATATATGCTTGTTTACCAAACAAATCTTTACTCATATCAACTTTACCGTTTTCATCTTTTGGAAGATTGTTCATATCGAAAGTTGTTATTTTAAACATTTGGTCAGAACCCTCACAATCTGCCGTTGTAATTAAAGGTGTATTTACATACAAATAACCATTTTGTTGAAAATAATCGTGAATAGCTTTTGCTGCAACGCTACGAACACGGAATACTGCGTTAAAAAGATTTACCCTTGGTCTTAAATAAGCAATTTCTCGTAAAAATTCTATGCTATGACCTTTCTTTTGAAGAGGATAAGTTTCATCAGTTTTGCATATAACTTCAATTTTTTCTGCGTGTAGTTCAAATGGTTGTTTATTTTCAGGAGTTAAAATTAATGTTCCTGTAACTAAAACACTACTACCAGTGTTTAACTTTGATACAACATTATAATTTTCTAAACTATTATTTATTACAACTTGCATACCTTTAAAACTTGTTCCATCGTTTAAATCCATAAAAGCAAAAGTTTTTAAATCTCTTACACTTCTTACCCAGCCACCTATTGTAACTAATTTACCATCAAATTTTTTACTATCTACATAAATTTGTTTAATATCTGTTTTTTTCATAATACATTCCTTTTAATGTATTTATTTTAAATAAAAAAATATTAAATGTCAAACAAAATTCAACTAATCTTTTTTTGTAAGTTGTTCTCTTTCAAAACTTTTAGCAATTTTTTTATCTATTAAATTATTTGCTTTAAATAGGGCTTTTTTATTAAATTTATTATTTATATCTATAATGGTTTTATCAATGTCTTTAACTTCACCTTTTGTTTTAAATATATTTTCATACTCTGTGCCATTATCAAAATTACTAACTGTTAAACCTAATTGTCTTATTGGATTTAATTTAAAATATTTATAAAAGGTTTCAACTGCTGTATTTGTTATTAGTTTAGAACTACGAGTATAATAAGGCAAACTAATATGTTTTGAAAATCTATTCAATAAATTATCTTTTGCCGAAACTGTTAATGTTTTTGCACCATTTATATTATATTTAATCATTCTTTCAACAATACTATCGCTTATAACTGAAAAACCTAAAACGATATCGTTATATTTGGTTAAATCTCGATAAAAAGTTGTAGAATTACCAACACTTTTGGGTTTAACATAATTTGAATATAATTCAACTTCTCTTTCATCTTCGCCATTAGCAAAATCGTGCAAATCTTTGCCGACTTTACCTAAAATTTTAATTAAAAAATTTACATCAGTATTCGCCAAATCGCCAAGAGTTATTATGTTATATTTATTTAATTTTATTTTTAAATTTTTGCCAATTCCACAAAATTCATTAATGGGCAATCCCCAAACTTTTTCTTTATAGTTATTTTCATTAACTACACTTACTGCATCGGGTTTTTTAAATTCGCTAGCAAGTTTTGCAAAACTTTTATTAAAACTAACACCAACGCTTAAAGTTAAACCATATTTTTGTTTTACTTCTTCTTTAATTTTATAGGCAATTTCTTCGGGTTGTCCAAAAATTTTAGAATTAGTTACATCTAAATAACATTCATCAATTGAAAAAGGTTCTACTCTATCTGTGTATTTTAAATAAATTTCTCTTACTAATTTAGAATAGTGATTATAAAGGGCGAAATTGCACTCTTTTACCACTAAATTTGGGCATTTACTTTTTGCTTGATAAAAAATATCGCCTGCCTTAACTCCATATTTTTTTGCTAAATAATTACAAGCAATAACAACTCCCTTTCTATCTTCTACGCTTCCACTTACTGCAACGGGCAAATCTTTTATTGAACTATCGTTAATAACTTCGCAACTAGCATAAAAATTATTTAAGTCACAAAGTAGTATATCTCTCATAAATTTATTATGTTTAAATTTCATAAAACTATTATATAACAAAAACTCCCACATTTGTGAGAGTTTTTATTAATAATTATTTAATTATTTAATTGTTTTAATAGGTTAAATACATTTTATTAAATAATAATATTACCATAATAACCACGAGTGCCAACGCTTGTTAAGTTTATGTTTATAGTTATATTTTCACCAACTTCTTCGTTTAATATAACTTTTAAGTCTTTATCCAAAGTAATTTCGTTACCTAGTAAACTTATTAAATTCATATAATATTCGCCTTCGTTTAAGTTATATAAACTAACAATCGTTTCGTTATTTTTTGCAACTACGCAATAACTTAAATCGTTTCTATTAGTTAATTCAATTAAAAGCAATCTTTCATTAACTTTTATGTTATCACTAAATGTAACTACAAAAGTTATTGTTGCGCTATATTCATAAACTGTATTTAATTTAGGTAGTCCTACATAACGATTATCAAAGTACCAAACTTTTTTAAAGTCAAAACTTTGATAAATAGCACTATCTTTATTACTTAATTCTTCGTAAGTTTTGCTCTCGCCTATTTGAGCAGTCAATTTAGTTGAATTATAGTAAACATTTGTTGTAGTTCCACCGTTATTAATAGTTGTACCAGATATTGTAGCTTTTTCATTATAACAATTTATTCTACAATCGTTATATCCTAAACTGATTGTTCCACTATTTTTAGCACAAATACCTGCTAGTGTTAAATTATTTGCAATTAAATTTTCGTTATAAATATATCCAACATTATAAATATTTTCTATTATTGAATTATTAATTGCACAAATACCTGCTGTTAAATAACTTACGCTATTTATAGTACCAGCATTATAACTACGACTGATTAAATTATTGTTAATTGCACAAATACCACCAACAATATTATTTTCGTCTTCTGCATAGTTTTCGTGTTTAATATTAGCACTATTACTGCAACCGATTATACTACCATTATTTGTTCCACAAATAGAACCTACTAAATAGTTGCCATCAATTTCACCAGATGAAATGTTTATTGACCTAATTACTGCATTTTCACCTAAGGTTTTAAATAATCCAACATTGCTATTTCCAACAATTTTTATGCCTTTTAATGTTAAATTATTACCAAGTATAATGCCATCAAAATTAGTTTCTTCTGTTCCAATACTACTAAAATAATATCGTGAGAAATCTAAGGTTAAATCTAAAGTTTTTGTTTTAAAATAAGTGTTTGTATAACTTTGTTTTAAAATGTTTACATTGTAAGCTAGTGTTAAGAAATCGTTGACTGAACCTATAATGTAAGGTGAATTTTTAGTACCTGCACCACCAAAGTCGTTTAACATAAAGTGAATAGGGGTATTTTCTTCGTTTACATCAAGCCAAGTTTCAACTTTTTCAAAATCTATATTAAATGTTAAGTTTTCTTTAATAGTTTCTACAATGTGTTTATTTCTTAAATTTTCTCTTGAATTTAGAGTGATTTTTTGAATTGATTTAACTATATAGTTATCGTCATTAATCAAATTTAATGTTAAATTTTCACCAAAACTTACATTAACAGCAAAACTATTAGCATAATCTTCGTTTGTATTTTCAATAGTATTTTGAATATTTGTTAAAACTTTTCCACCATTAGAGTAATTAATTATAACTGTCAATTTTTTCTCTTTAAGATTTATTTTAACAGTTGAATCTTCAAGTGGAATAAATGAATATTGTCCATCTTCATTTAAAGGAATTTCTGTTACTACTCCATTAACTTCAAAGTTATCAATTTCGTATAAACCATCTATTGTTAAAGCGAATAAAATTTCTTTTCCTTTCTGTGAAGTAACAACGCCATCTATATCCATTAAATTGTTAATTAATTTAATTGAACATTTTTGATTATCAAATTCGAAAGTCGTTTTAACTAATACTTCTTGCATTAAAATTTCAATAGTTGAATTTTCAGTTATTTCTATATCAATATTTAATTCATCAGTATTATTTATTAAACTATCATAATCGTATGATAATTCTTGATTATTAATTAAAATACTTAAAACATAACTATAAGTTGGAATAATGTTTAAAGTGATAGTTTTGTTTCTTAAAACTTCAAATTTATCTTCTTCAACATTTTGTAAAATACGCAAAGTAGGCTCTACTGGTGAAAATTCAGTATTTGAAATTAATCTAGCATCAGTTAAAGTGTTATTATAAACTAAATCTACATTAACATAATCTTCAACAAAGTTTAGATAAATATTTTCAACAGTATTACTAATTCTACTAAATGTAAAGTGGTCGAATCTATATTCTAATTTAGTTATATCTTCGCTTGTAGGAAGATAATTATTAATATCTTCTTTTCCAAGTTTAATTGAATAACCAAAGTCTTCTACTTTAAACGCAGTCATATTTTTAATAGTTAAATTAGTTATATCTTGCGTTATTAAATTATATGTTGTTTTTTCTAAATAATTTGCAATAACAACTGTATCTTCATAGAAAGTATCTGCTCTAAGTGAAGTTTCTACTCCGTCAGCCCACATAGTAAAGTAATAATCATCACTATCAACAGCTTCCACTATAATGCTTTCACCACTTTTAATTGTAATACTAAATTCAATTTGATAGTTGTTATTTAAGTTGAATTTGCCAGCGCCATCAATGTTTGCTTTATATGTTACAACAATATCTTTTAACTCTACTATAAATTCAACATTAGTAATTTTTGTGTTTTGTTTATATAAAGTATAAACTTTATTTTCAAAGTTTTGTAAATCACTAACTCCATTAACAATAATATCGTTTAAAGCATATTTGCTACTTGATAATTCTATTGCAAACATAAAGTTTTCACTATATTTAGTAACAAATATAGTTGAATATTCGCCGTCTAAGGTTGAAATATAAATTAAATCTTCGTTAAAGATAAGTTTTGTAACATAGTTACCTATTGTATATAAACTAGGGATTTCTCCATAGCCCATAATATTGTTACTATCTATAAACCAAATATTTTTATCAACTTTTGAATAGAATTCATCAATATTTTCACTAGTAAGTATAATAAAGTTTTCGTTAGTTACTAAATTATTGTTTATTAAGTTTAAACCGTAAACATAACTATTAGTTATAACGCTATTGTTTGTATTAATTAATGTTCCTTTTCCTATAAAGTAAGAATTTAAAATCCCTGCGTTATTGTTTTCAATAACATATTCACTATTTGTAGCACTAAATGTTATAAAACTGTTATCTATTCCATTTGCTTTTAAAATAAAGTTAGAACTATTAAATAAATTAATATTTACAACGTTTTCAAAAGCAACAGAATTTAAAGATAAGTTATTAAAAGCATAATCATTATTTAAGACAATCAAGTTTTTAATTTCGTAGCCGTTAGATATTATCTTTAATTCGTAATCTATTTTATCAAATAATTTACCTTTTAAATCAATATCATTTTTTAATATAACTTGTTTATCTATACTTTGTAAAGTTAATAGATAAGCAAATTCTTCACTTGTAGAAACGGCATAACTATCATTTTCTATATTTAAAGTACTAATATTTTTACTATGTAAATGTTCGTCTATTACATCATTTACAATAGTTTCTACTGAGTTAATTGTTATTTTAGAATTATATACGCTTATTTTAGTTTCGTTTTCGTTATTACTTGAAATATTTCCTAAATTGATTATTCCATTAAAGTTAATGGTTGCATTATAATAAACAATTATGTTATTAATTTCGCCGTTATTTACACCAGCAACATTTCCTAAATTTAACTCGTCAACATTAGTTAAATTTAATACTAAATTATTTACTAAAATTAAATTAGAAATTCTACCGTTATTTGTGTTAAATAATCCTAAATTATTAACAATTTTGCCTTCACTATCAAGTTTACTAAAACTACTAATTTTATTATTGCTATAAATAACAAATCCGTCAGCGTCAAAGTTAGCATTAAAGTTTTCAATAACAATGTTTTCTTCTAAATTAATAGAATTTGTTAATTTAAAGTAAACATTAGAGTTATTTAAACTACCATAATTAATTAAACTTGCAAAAGTTTTAAAGTCTTTAAAATTATTAATTTCAAAAGGCTCAACGCTCGTTCCTTTGCCGTTTAAATTATTTTCTCTAATAATTTCAAAGTAAGTATATAAATTTATATCGTCAACATAAACACATTTACTTAAATTATCAACTTTTACGCCATTTCCGTTAGGTTCTGTAAATAAACCAACAAAGTTATATCCACTTAATGTAAACTTAGGCAAGTTATCCATTATAGTGTTATATTTAGTTTTTAGTCGTGTTACATTAGCATATCCGTCAATGTTGTTAGAATATATATTAACGCCTATAACTTTTTCTTCTAACAAAGCATATAAAACTAAATCGTTAATATATTTTCCTGTTTCAATAGTTGTAATTTTGTTTACAAAGTTCTTTTCTAAATACCAGCCAACAAAGTCATAACCAGTTTTTAAAGTATAAATTGGTAAATCGAATGTTTCGGTTGAATAGTTAAACGAACTTGGAGTTAATTCAACTACTTCATCATCTACAATATAGGTTATATTAAATTCAATGTATTCAAAGTTAGCAACAATTTCTAAATCTTCAATAACATTATAGATAATTGTTGTTTGACTATTAGCATCTTCAATTTCGCAAGATTTATTTATAGTAAATCCTAAATATCTTGCAATTTTACTATTATAAACGCTTGAAATTATAATGCTATCGCCTTTGATTATTTTAACAATATAACCTGTTTCAGTTAAAGTACTTTCTACATTATTTCCATTAATAGAAATAATATCGCCAACTGTTCCTAAAACTTTATTATTAGTATCTATTTTAATTGTTACATAATCGTATTCATATTTTGCAACAATGTTTTTCAAAATAGCATCATTAAAATAAATAGTTGTTAAGTTTTTATAGTCATCTAAAAGTGTGCCAAATTCATCGCTTATTTGAATATCATCACTTCTTAAAATACTATCTAAATTATTACTAAAATAGTAACCTTTAAAGATTAAATTATCTAAGTTGATAACTGGCAAGTTGCCTATAATCTCTCCAAAAGCAACCTTTTTAGTAAATCCATTAGAACTTACTACAAAGTCATAAATATTTTCTATATTAGAATAATTAGCATAAATGTTAAAGTCGTAAATATTTTCTTCAAAATCGCAAGTTAAAACAATTTCTTGACCGAATTTAAAGGTATCTAACAATGTTCCTTCACTATCTACAACTAATTCACCATTATAGCTATATCCTTTAAATGTTTTAAATCTTAAATCATTTCTTGTAATTGGAGTTGGCAATTTGATGTTTCCATTCAAAATATCACTTGCTGTTAATTTGAATGAAACTTCACTGTTAAATAAGCCACCACCATAATAGTCTGTTAAATTGTAAGTTTCAGGTAGTTTATAATCTTCACCTGCCACAATTTTAACCACAACATCACTAGAATAATAAGCATAAACATTTAATGTGTATTCGTTATTATAAGGAATAATGCTTACATATTGACTATATTCAGTTTCTAGCATAGGCATAGTTTCGGGTATATCAAATTTAACAAAGTAATCTTTAATTAAACTTAAACCTATGTAGTTTAAATTTTCAAATTGCGATGGAGTATAATCGTTATTAATTGTTTCGTTTAATTTGTTTGTTATAGTTTTAACTAATGTATTGTTTTCGTAAATATTGATTTTATAAATATTCTCTCTAACAACACTACTAATTGTTCCATCTTGGGTGATAGTATCACTTTCACTAAAATTATAATTAATAAATGTGTAGCCATCATAGCAAATAGGAGCAGGCAAATTAGCCTTAATATCATCAACTTTTGTTCCGTTTAAAACAGATATAATTGCTGTACTATCATCAATTTTTTGATAATCTTCTATAACATTTACACTTGAACTTAAAGGAATGTAACCCGGAACTACTGAATTATAAGTAGTTAAAGTTAATTTGTGAACAATTCCTGAGTAGATAAATTCAACTTTAATAGGTTCAGTTACATTTAATTCCGTTATATTTTCGCCATTACTTTTAAATCCTACAAGTTCAAATCCACTACGATTTACTTGTTCTTTTGTTGGAAGTGTTACTTTTTGTGCATTGCTATAAAAGTTATAGCCATAATTTATAGTTGTTAAATTAATATAATAGTTTTCAATAGTTCCACCTTTGGTGTAGTATTCAACTAAATAATCATTTTTAACTAATATTGTAACATCTTTAACAAATGTATAATTTAAAGTATATGGGGTTTTATCTTCTAAAACATAAGAATTAAATCTATAACCATCATTTAAAATTTTTACAGTTGGTAAATTAATGTTTTTAGAACCATAATTTAAAATAAATTTAATTCCATCGTCTAAAACTTCATAATTAATAACATCATTAAAGTTTTCAATTTGATAATCTAACGCCTTAGAATTATCGCAATCAACATATTTAATTATTACATCAACTTTATGTATTTCATACACGGCGTAGTAATCTGCATCGTGCAATAAAATATCTTCGTTTGCTAAATAAGTAAATAAATCATTTTCGCTATCATAAGCAATAAAGTCTTGACTATCAACTTTTTTAAATCCAACAAATTTATGATATTCTCTTTCGCCTAATGGTAAAGTAAAGTTGTGAGTTGATTTAATTTGAGAAATAGTTAATTTTATTACAAAACTTTCCTTTTCTTCTCCATTATATTTTAACACAGTTCGATATTCATCTTGTGGGTCATTTGAATGGAATGTTAAGTTAAATTCTACTTCATTAAACACTGGAACTAATGTAATTATGTTATCACTATTAGCATATTTTGTATAATTAATATTTAAAATCTTATAATCATCTAAAATATCATATACATTTTCGCTATCTTTGTCTGTTACAAATATATTAGTATCTTTTATTTTGTAACCAATAAATTTATAGCAATAATCATAACTATTATTTTTTCTTACAGTAGGTAATTCAATAGTACTAGAATAATTAAACTCTCTATAAACGCCATCTAAACTAGATTTATAATTATTTAGAATAGGGTGCATAATTCCATTGCCTAAATTGTCTAAACTATTATCAATAATAATTTTGTACTCTACTTCTTCCCATACAGCATATAGAGTTTTGCTTTCTGTTATTTCGCTAATAATATTTTCTAGTTTTTCATTATAATATTTAACATTATTTTCATCAACAAATCCACCAAATGTATAGTGTTTACCATTATAAATATAATCTAAAACATTTGTTAAACTTGGCATTGTATAAATATATTTGCCATTTAATAATTTAAAGTTTACTTTAATAGTTAAAGTTCCGTCTTCATTTAAAGTTGCTTCGTTTAATTTATTATTATAAAATTCAGCATTAAATTTAATGTTAGGTTGTTCTTCTAAAAGTAAATTTTCTTTATTTAAGTTTAACGTTAACTCTAATACGCTTCTTTCAACATTTATTATTGTATAAATAGTTGAACTAATTGTAGTAGGTTTTGCTTCTAACTCTAAACTAAAAGTTTTAGTATCTTTTGAATTTTCTACAGGGGTTACACTATAATTTTTAGTTTCACCAACTTGAACGCCAAAATTCTTTTCTAGTTTTGCAACATTAGGTAGATTTATATTTAAAGTGATTTTATCATTAAATCTAAATTGTTTAACTAGATTAATTGTGCAAGAAATTATTGTTTCACCACTTTCATCTAAATTGTTAGTGTATGTGTATTCTAAAACTTCACCATTATTTAATATTTCAATTCCTTTAAATATTTCGTCTAATTCTTGCTCTGTAAAGTTTGGTAAAGGTCTTCTAAATTTAACTTCAAATTCAGTAGAAATTTCATTTGCTGAATAATTAAATACTAAATTATTTATGTGGTTTTCATTTTCTAATCCACTAAATAAATCAGTTCTTGTATCTAAATCGGCAAAATCTTCATTTAAAGTATTTGTAATATTATAGAAAGTTGAAACTTCTTTATCTTGTAAATAAACTTTTAATATGAATGTTAACTTTCTGTTAGAATATTCAGTTTGTTTAAAGCCTAGTGTGTTGTTTAATTCACTAAATATTGTTATTTCATTATTAAAACTATTCCCTAATTCTGTTGAAACTTTATTTGTATAAATTTTACTTATAATGTTGTCACTTACAGAATTTTCATCTAAAACTGATTTAACAAAATAAATTTTATTATCAACATTCTTTAAAATATATCTTAATTCGTTTGTTCCGTAATCGTAAGCATAAACAAATTCATCAGGTAAATTACTATCTATTTTATTTGTAGCATAGTTTACTATATTTTTAATAGTTCCGTTAAAAATATAGGCATATAAAATTGTATTTACATCACTACCAACAATAATGTTTTTAATTTCGCCATTGTTTAAATAACCAACAATAGAAGCAATTTGTTTAACATTTGTAGCAGTAATTATGCCGTTTACTTCAAGATTTTTTATATCGTGATTGTTATAGCCGATTAGCAATCCAGCATAAACTGAATTATTAGTTAAATTATTTATTGTAACATTTATATTTACCTTATTGTTTTCAAAAACATTTGCATTTAAACCAACTAAAACACCAAGATAACTTTCATTTGAAGTAGATACTGAATTAATTTCAAAAAGTCCATTTTTAACATAAACATTTTGAATTTGTCCGTAATTTTTATTAATTAAACCAAAATATTCATCGTTAAAGTTATTAATATTAACACTAACATTGTTAAATACTAGATTTTTTATTGTTCCGTAATTAATTCCAATAAAACTATAACTATTATCTAAACAATCAATACTTGTAAAGCCATTTATTGAATAGCCATTTCCGTTAAATGTTCCATAGAACACTGGCATATTAAATTTAACGCCTGTTAAATCAATATTATTTGTTAAATACACATTATTGATATTTAAGTACTCTTTTTTGTAAACATAATTTACTAAATCTACACTAGAAGAAATTAAATAATCGCCATTTTCGTTTCGACTAATTTCATCAAAACTTGTTAAGTCTTCAATATCGTAAATATATTCTTCATTTTGTAGTAAATTGATTGAAACTTTTTGTAAGTCGTCTAGTTTATTAAAGTAAGTTTCTAAACTTGTTATTTGATTAAAGTTATAAACATAATCCCCAGCGTTTGTTTTGATAGATTTTATTCGTTGACCATTACTTATATAAGTATATATATTAATAATATTATTATATAAAGTATTAATAACATATTCGTTATTTTGATTTACATTTAATTTTGTTTTACTTAAATTATTACTACTATCTACTTCGTCAACAACTTCATAATAAATTTGTAAATACATATCGTTTAAATCGGTTATTTTAAACTCATACATTGCTCTACTGAATAAGCAATCTAATACTATACTTGATGGAATGGCATAATTAATATTGCTTGTAAATTCGCCATTTCTTAATCCTGAGTTTAATAAGTTTAGCCAATTTTCAATTTCTTCATTGCTTGCAATTCTATTTAATTGTTTAATAGTAGCATCAGTAAATCTATAACCTGTTAAAACATATCCATTTTTATATAAAACATTATTTATTTGAGAATATAATTGTACTTCTCCGTCAAAATCTACTGACTGAGTTTTATTAAATGTTTGTAATAATTGTAAATCGTTGTTGCTTTCGTTTAAAATTCCATTTTGATAGGTTATTGTAAATTTTCTAGGCGAATATTTAGCAAATATTTTTAAAACTTCAATATTGTTTTCAATAAAGTAATTGCCATCGTTATTATTAAACATTTCGTTTCGTAATTCTGGCATTGTTTGATATTCAAATTTAACTTCTTCGCCGTCGTTATTTATATAGTACCAACCTGTAAAGTTATAACCTGTTTTAACTATTTCTGGGTTACTACTTACCGTAGGAAGAGTAATACTGTCGCCAAAATATTTTGGTCCAACAGAAAGGTTAGTATCATTGTTTTTAAATTGGTTACCATCTTCATCACAGAAATCTAGTCTGTAAGAAACTTTTTCTAGCCCTTCATTATCAGCAATTAAATATATTTTGTTACTACCATCGTTTGTAGTAGAAACAATAAATGATTCATTAAATGGATAATAAACATTATTTGTAGCATCAACAATTAAACTATTGTTTAACATTTGCTTGTTATTTTTATTTATGTCAGTAAATCTATAACCTAAAACTCTATAACCATAAATATAACCACTTTTAAATAGTTCGTCTTGCGATGTTTCTAAAATATATGCTTCTGTACCAAATTCTGCGTTGCCTAATTTAACTGTTTTTACTGTTCCACCAACATTAGCACCATAATAAATTTCAATAATTTTACCTTTAAATACTAAATTATAAGTTTCGTTATTATTAGTAAATATTCGGTTTAAATATGTTGAACTATCACGGTTTACTAAATAGTCTGTGCCGTTAACGTTTACATTATATCCACTAAAAGTATAACCTTCTAATTCGTTGAATAGAACTAAATTTTCTTTGTTTAGATATAAGTTTGCTAAATTGTTTGTATAATTATGTTTATCTAAAACAAAGTATTGTTTTGATATTTTAGGATTGTCACCAAGTCTTTGCTTATCACTATCAGTTAACACATAACCACCATCTTTATAATTTGAATTAATTACAAAGTTGGCTGTAACAATACCTACATTTTTTAAATAAGGTAGTCCATCGTTTATCTCAGCATCAATATTCCAAATATCTTTGTTTACATTATTATACCAAGTGCTTGTGCCTGACACTTTTGAACGATTGTTTAAAACATTAAATACATTTGTATTATTATTGTTTATGTAATAATTTTTTAATATAAAACAAGAATAAGAGTTTTCAATTACGCAATTGCCATCATTTTGCTGAGAAGAACAAGCGAAATATGCTGGATTAATTCCCGAGCTTTCTTGAATATCAAAGCAGTTTGTTATATTAGCTCTTTTACTTGCTCCTGCGATTCCAATAATAGAACAAAACTCATAGTATTCGCCTCTATTTGATTGATTTGACTTAGTAGTACTAACTTTTGTTACGCATTGGTCAAAACTTGTAGCATTAGTATAAGAATCTTCTTCTCTACCCAAAATGCCTGCACCTTTTGTAAATCCTGTTAAACTACCTTGCACTGATATTTTAGAAAATTGCGCTCCACCAACAGATTCACCTGCAACACCACCCATATAATAATCTTTATCAGCCGAACCATTAATTTTATAGTTAATATTAATTAAATTAAAATTAGTTATTGTTGCACCAGCACCTAGTTCACCAAACATACCAAAATTACGTCTATAAGTTGATTTTACCATTTCACCACTAACCGCATTTATCGTTCCAATATAATTAGTTGCAGAAACATCAAAGTTTAAACTATTAATAGTATAACCTTGTCCGTCGAATGTGCCACTAAATGCCCTGAATTTAAGATTTCCTATCGGCATATAATTAGAATAATCACTCATATCTAGGTTAGTAAATAGTTTATATTTATAAGTGTTGTAAAC
>CAKVEY010000019.1 GCA_934746185.1 uncultured Clostridia bacterium | reverse complement strand
AAATGTAGAAATTTAAGTTTAGAAGAAGTTGAAGAAAATTTAAAACAACACAAACCTTTTAAAATAAGAATTAAAGCCGACGGTGACGGCGAACAAAGAATTGTTGCCGAAGATGAACTTCGTGGAAAAATTTCTATGCCTAAAAACTTTATTGACTATGTTATTTTAAAAGAAAATGGTCAAGCAGTTTATCATTTAGGACATTTGGTTGACGATACTTTAATGCGTACAACTTTGGTTATAAGAGATGAAAGTTGGTTACCATCATTCCCACTTCATAAACAATTATTTGAATTTGCTGGACTTCCTAGTCCAAAATACTTACATACTCCACAAATTTTAACAGTAGATGAAAAAACTGGCAATGCAAGAAAAGTTAGTAAGCGTTATGACCCTTGGGCAGATAGTAGAGAATTTATTAAAAAAGGTATTCCTAACGAAGCAATTAGGGAATATTTAATGATTTTACTTAACTCTAACTTTGAAACATTTAGATTACAAAATCCTAATGCTGATATGAAAGAATATAAGTTTAACATTAAAAATATGAATAAAAGTGGTGCTCAATTTGACCACGAAAAATTAACTTTTATTTCTAAAAATGTTATATCTCGTTTTACAGCAGAAAAAGTTTATAACGATGTTTTAAATTATGCTGAAAATTACGATAAAGAATTATATGATTTAATAAAAGACAATAAGGAATATGTAACAAAAATGTTTTCTATTGAAAGGGGAACTAATAAACCTAGAAAAGATATTTCTTGTTATAGTGAAGTTAAAAGTTTATACTATTACTTTTTTAGACCACTTTTTGATAAAGATAAAAAAGAATATGCTTTTGATGAAAGATTTGATAAAGCAACTATTAAAGAAATTTTAAACAGATATGTAAATTCTTATAATGAATTAGACGAAAAAGATGTTTGGTTTAATAAAATTAAATTTCTAGCCGAAGATTTAGGATTTGCTAGCGATATGAAATTATATAAACAAAACAAAGACGATTATAAGGGTAGTTATGCTGATATTGCTGGAATTGTAAGAATGGCAATAACAAAAGAAAGCAATACGCCAGACTTATATGAAATTTGTCGAATACTTGGAAAAGATGAAATAAAAAGAAGAATTGACTTAATTTAATAAACAAATTAATAAAAAAAATTATAAACTTTATAAAAATTTTAAAAATTTATTGTAAAGTTTATATTTTTATTGTATAATAAATAAAGGAAGTTAAAAATGCGTTATATAAAACTAAGTTTTAAATATTTAATTAAAAACATTTTATTTTTGTTTTTATTAAGTTTAATCCCATCAATTTTTATGGGGAGTTTACTTAGTCCTTTTAAATTTTTTGAATTTATAAATAATTATTCAAGCATAACAATAACTGGTTTTGCTGATATATTTTACTCAATATTTGATATTAGTTGGCTTAAAATATTATTTTATTTAATTACTTTTGCCTTACTTGCTGTTACAATCAGTTTTGTTATTGGCGAAATTGAAAATCATTTTAGAAGTGGTAAGAAAAATTTTAAAGGCTACAAAAACTATATTAACAACAATATAATGGTAGTTATTTCTAATATAATTATTTTTAGTGTAATTAACTTTATACTATTGTTTTTATATACAACATTAGTATATTTATTCCACTTTTTAATTGTTGGATTAAATGTTAGTGCTAATGCTGGCTGTATTGTTATTGCAATAATTTTAGGTGCAATATATTTCTGTTTAATGGCTATGGTTGGGTTAGTGTTAATGCTAAATGTACCTAATATGCTTTATAATGGTTATAACTTTAAACAAAGTATATCAAATTCAATTAACCTACTTTCTAAAAACTTTATTGGTTTAATTTTGGCTTATCTTCTTCCTTTTGCCATAATTATTCCTTTAATATCAATATTTAATTTTAGTAGTATAGCGCTTCATATAATTAATGTTATATGTTTAATAATTTCTATGATGTATTATTCATCTTTTGCTATGACGGCTTATTATGATTTATCGGGTTTATCTCGATACGATGAACGAAAATACTATAATATAAAGTAGGGAACTTATGATTTTTAGAAATACTTTTAAACTTTTGTTTACAAATTTTAATTTAACATACAAAGTTTTAATTTATAAACTTATTATTTTATTGTTATCTCTTGGTGTAGCAGGTACAATCGCAGTGCCTGTTATTACTCATTTAATAGATATTAACTATTTTGGTTTTTTAACTGAAAGCGTGTTAAAATTATTTGAAACAATAAATTTAGGAAATGTTTTTATTACTATTAAAGATGTATTTTTAAAAACTATTGAAGTTATAAATAGTTTAGATTCTTCACTTTTAATTAATGCAATTTTATCTATTAGTGTGTTTGTGTTAATTTATGGTTTAATTGGTGATTTGTGCGAATTAAGTGTTATTGATTGTTTAAACTCTAATATGAGTAGTAAAACAAGACTATCATTTTTTAAAAGTTTAGTAGCAAAAAGTTTTAAAAGTTTAGGTAAAACTATAATAAACTTTGTTTTAAGTTTGCCTTTTTATGCAATAATTGTTGTAATTTTATATTTTGGATTTAGTTACTATGATAGTGTTTCTCAAATAGGTAAAATTTTAATACCTATGGCAATGTTTTTATCATTAGTGTTATTTAGTGGCTTGCATTTAAGCATTTTTGCTGGTTTTAGCCCAAGTATTATTATTAATGATGAAGGTTTATTTAAAGACTTAAACACTGGTTTTAGAACTATAAGAAAAAAATATTTTAGGGTGCTTAGCACAAGTATTATGACTGTATTTATTTTATATGTTTGTAATTTATTAATAGCAGTTTATAGTTTTTTTGCAGGCTTAATATTTACTTTACCTATTAGTTATTTAGTTATAAGACTATTCAAAATAATTGCATATTACGAAAGCAACGGTATGAGATATTATGTTGGAGATGGAATTAGAACTCCACTAAAAAAGGAAGAACAAGACAAAATTAATAAAATGAAATACATAGTTTAAGGAGATATATGGAAAATATAGAAAAAAATAAAAAAGAACTAACAGAAGTTTCTTTGAATGATAAACCTAAAATAGACTTAAATCGTGTTTATGTTAATGATGAATCTAACAAAATGCAAAGTTATTCGGCTGGTCAAAAAAGAAAAAATGTTAGCAAAAATAATGGTAATAAAAATACCATAAAAATTAATAGTAAAAAACAAAACAATAATCAAACAAATGAATTAACCGATAAAAATATTAAAGTTTTGACTGATTTTTATCAAATGGAAGATGAAAAGAGTGAAAATGAGATATTAAAAGTTAAAAACAATAAATCTAATTCTAACCTAAAAGTTATGTTTTTAGGTGGTGTTGGAGAAATTGGTAAAAATATGATGGCACTAGAATATGGTAACGATATTATTGTTATTGATGTTGGTGCAACATTCCCTAGTGATGATATGCCAGGAATTGATTTAGTTATACCTGATATAACATATTTAAAAGCAAATAGAGATAAAGTTAAGGGTATTGTTTTAACTCACGGACACGAAGACCACATTGGTGCTTTACCTTTTGTTTTACCTGATATAAATGTTCCAATTTATGGTTCGAGATTAGCTCTTGGGTTAGTTGAAAACAAATTGAAAGAATATCCTAAAATTAAAGCTAAAATGATAAGTGTAAAACCAAAACAAGTTATTCACTTAGGTTGTTTTAGTATTGAGTTTGTTCACGTAAACCACTCAATTCCCGGTTCTTTTGCTTTATCTATTACAACTCCTGTTGGAATTATGTTCCACACTGGCGACTTTAAAATAGATTTTGAAAGTATGGACGGAAAACCAACAGACTTATCTCGAATTGCAGAAATAGGTAAAAAAGGTGTTTTACTTTTAACTAGTGAAAGTACAAACGTTGAAAAAGATGGCTATTCTATGAGTGAAAAGAAAGTTGCTCAAAGTTTAGATATTTTATTTGAAAAATATAAAGACAATAGATTGTTTGTCGCTTCGTTTGCAAGTAATGTTTTAAGAATGCAACAAATATTAGATTTAGCAGAAAAACATAAACGTAAAGTTGTGTTTACTGGTAGAAGTATGTTAAATGTAGCAGAAACTGCTTACAAAATTGGCGAATTAAAATTTAATAAAAACAATATTGTTGATATAGATAAAATTGGTGGCTATAGAGATAGCGAACTTTTAATTGTAACAACTGGAAGTCAAGGTGAACCTATGAGCGCATTAACTAGAATGGCGAATGGTGATTTTCCAAAAATAAAACTTGACGAACACGATGTTATTATTTTTAGTGCTTCACCAATTCCGGGTAACGAAAAAGCAGTTAATACTGTAATGAACAACCTTTATAAACTTGGTTGTGAAATTATTTATAATAGTTTGGCTGAAATTCACGCTTCTGGACACGCTTACAAAGAAGAATTAAAAATCATTCATAATTTAATAAAACCTAAATATTTTATGCCAGTTCACGGTGAATTTAGGCATCAAAAGTTCCATAAAGATTTAGCAATGAATTTAGGTATGCCAGAAAGAAATATCATTATTGCTGAAAATGGAAATAGAATAGAAGTTAATAAAAACACATTTAAACTTGGTAAAAATATTATTGCAGGCGAGCGTTTAGTTGACGGCAATGGTATGGGCGAAATTGAAAGCGTTGTTTTAAGAGATAGGAAACAACTTGCCGAAGAAGGTGTTTTAGTTTCAATAATTATGCTAGATAAAACTACGGGTGATTTGGTTAGTGAACCAGAAATAATTTCTCGTGGATTAATTTATACTAACGAAGCACAAAAATTGGTAACCGAAGCAAGAAATGTTATTAAAGATGCCTTAGAAAATGTTAGTGCTATGGAAAATGATTTAAGTGCAGTTAAGAATAATGTTAGAAAAATGTTAGCAAATTATTTCTATAAAAAAATGAAACGAAGACCTATGATTTTAACTATCATTGTGGAGAACTAATGAACGAAAAAGAATTTAGAGAATATGCAAAAGCAAATTTTGTGCCTATTGTAAGACCTAAAACTAGTGAATTATTAGTTGAAAAAATTAGGAAAATAAATCCTAAAAATATTTTAGAAATAGGAACGGCTATTGGATATTCGGGAATTTTAATGCTTGAAAATTCTAACGCTAATTTGATAACCTTAGAAAAAGATGAAAATATGTTTAAAATATCTACTGAAAACTTTAAAAAGTATGGTTTAACAAATAGAGTTAAAATTGTGTTAGGCGATTGCAAAGACTTTATAGATAAAGAAGAAGGTAAGTTTGATTTTATCTTTTTAGACGGACCTAAAAGTCATTATGCAGAATATATTTATCATTTAATAAATATGTTAAACGATGATGGTTTAATCTTTTGCGATAATGTTTTGTTTCAAGGTTTAGTAAAAAATAATGAAGAACCACCTAAAAAATTTAGAACAATAGTAAACAATTTAAGAAAATTTTTAAATTTGATTGAAAATGATAGTAATTTGGTGGTTGAAACGCTAGATTTAGAAGATGGAGTATCTTTAATTAGAAAAAAATAATAAAAATTTGTGCTTTTGGGCACATTTTTTTATATAGTTTATAATTTATTTGACATAATAATTTTAATTATATTTTTCTTAAATAAAAAAGATTTTTTTTCAAATAATAAAGATAAGAAATATTATATATTTTCTTATAATTTGATAAAAAATTAAAAATTACTTAAAATTAATAGACTTTTTTTGAAAAATATTTTATCATATATGTGAGTTGGAGCAGTATGTTTAAGAAAAATAAAATATTAATGAGTAAAACATTTTATATTCTTATCACTCTAGTTTTGTGTTTAATTACACTGGGTGGTGTTTTTACTACGACTTTTGCATACATAAAAGGTGTTTATACTCACAATCAAGTTACAAAAAATCCTTATTTGAAAGTGGGATTTTATTCTGGTGCAACAGCACTAACTTCTATTGAAGGTTCAGTTAGTTCGAGTGGTGTTACTTTAAAAGTAAATGGTTCTAATGCCACACTTTCTAGTTTAAATATTAACATTAAAAACACGGGCAATATTATAGCAGAAATTAGAGAGATTTATGCTTACATAGATTTTTATGATGCAAGTGGAAAGTTTGTTGATGTTGATAAACAAAATAGTAGTGGTTTAAATTATCTTACTTTAAAAGCAGGCACAGGTTTTACAATAAATGATAATACTTTAGAATATAGTTTTAACAAAATGACTTTAAATTCTGGAGCTAATAGCAATCCTATACTTTCACAAGTTCAATACATAGAAGATATTAAAACCTCTGCTCTTGTTGGAAAAACTTTCAAAATTCACTTTATAGTAACTATTGCACAAGAAGGTTTTGACAATGTTGAAGTTTCTATTTAGTTTAAAAGTTTTAAAGGGAGAATAAAATGAAATCTAAAAGTAAGGTTACATTTTTAATAGCAAGCGTTATTACGGCGATTTTATTAGCAGTTTCTGTTATTATCGTCGGTTTTTCTTTTGGTTGGTTCACGGATAGTAAAGGGGCAGATGTTACAATTAAAGTTGGGGCAATTAAAAACACTGTTACAAGTAGTGATGAAATAAGCCCAGCAGATTTTGTAGCGTGCAATTATTTTGAGAAAACAATAACTATTAAAGTTGAATCCGACTTTGAAGTTTATTTAAGAACTTACGCAAAAGTTTCTATGCAAACTAATGATGGAGAAAGAACAAATCTTGTTAGTTTAATAGATGTAGATAAAAGTAAAATAGGTGAAGATAATAAATATTATTATACTAATTCCACAAGTAGTCCAGTTACTATTAACGGCACATTAACATTAAGTTTAACTTTCCGTTTTTATGTGGATTCTAGCGTTAGCAATGAATTATTTGCAGATTCTAACGGCACTTTGAATGAAAACTTAAAAACTACTATTACATATTATTATGAATATTGCCAAAAAGAAGGATATGACTCTTGGGCATCAAATTTAAAAACAACTGATGGTCATAAATATGTTGTATCATTTAATGCAAATGGTGGAACAAGCGATTATCGTTCAAAATTATTAGAACATAATGAAACATTTAGTGCATTACCAAACGCAACAAAAGAAGGTTACACTTTTGATGGTTGGTACACAGAAGACGGCACTCATGTTACAACAACAACTATTTATGCTTACACAACAAATTTAACTTTATATGCAAGATATACAGCAAAAACTTATACAATTACATTTGTAAACTATAATGGTAAAGTTTTAAAAACAGTTAGTGCAGAAACTGGAGCAATGCCAGAAGCACCAACAACAAATCCTACAAAACCTAGCACGGTTGAATATGATTATACTTTTGGTGGTTGGAGTCCTGCAATTAGTAAAGTTACAGGCGATAAAGTTTATACTGCAATTTATAATCAAACTTTAAAAAAATATAAAATAACTTTCGTAGATGAAGACGGAACAACCGTACTTCAAGCCGAAAAAGAATATTATTATGGTGAAACACCAGTTTATAGTGGTGCTACACCTACAAAAGCACAAGACGATGATTATACTTATGAATTTAATGGTTTTGGAACTATAACACAAGTTACAGGTGATAAAACTTATGTTGCTCGCTATACAGCCGTACCTTTACCTTCAACAGCAGAGTTTGCAAGTACTTGGAAAAATTTGAATTTTGCTTCAATTGATAGTTCAATTACAAATATTTCTCAATTAACAAAATTAGATTTTAAACGAAATGCCCCATTAGGTTACACAAAATCAAGTTTGTCCTTAAATAATATTAGTGTTTACTATAATCCTAGCGCAAAAACAGAAATTGCCTTTGTTTATAAAGGAACAATTTTAGCACCAGCAGAGAGTAATAAATTATTTGCTAATTTAACTAATCTAAAAAATATTAATTTTGATAACTTTAATACAGATAATGTTACAACTATGGCAAGTATGTTCGATTATGACGAAAACTTAGTAAGCATAGACTTAACAAACTTTAACACCGAAAATGTTATAGATTTTGGTGGAATGTTCTATTATAATCATTTATTAACTAAAATAGCATTTGGTCCTAAGTTTATCACAACTAACGCCGTTCGTATGAGTGCTATGTTTGTATCTTGTTTTGCTTTAACAGACATTGATTTATCAAATTTTGATACTAGTAAAGTAACTGCTTTAGATGGAATGTTTAATGCTTGTTTTGCTTTAACTAGTTTAGATTTAAGCACTTTTACAATAAAATCTGGTTGCAATGTTGATAATATGATTGCTAATTGCAATAATTTAACAAAAATTATAGCACCTAAAACAATTGATAGCAGTATTAGCGTTAGTTTACCAATTTTATTCACAATTTTTGGCACAGAAACAAACACAAGTGCGTTAACGAACGATTGTGCAACAAAAACTTTATTAAAAGCAACAAAAACTACGTTCCCATCAACTTGGAAGAATGATATAACTTGGTCTTCAATTAATAGTAGTTTATCAAGTGCAACAAGCGTAACTAAAATTGCATTTGAAAAAACAGCACCAACTGGTTATATAGATAGTGAAAAAACAATAAATGGTATTAAAATTTATTATAACGGAACAGCAATTGCTTTCGTTTTCGATGGCACAATTTATGCACCAACAAGTTGTAGTAGTTTATTTGCAAGTTTAAGTTCATTAGCTGAAATTAAATTTAACAATTTTGATACAAGCAAAGTAACAAATATGTATTCTATGTTTGAAGGTTGTTCAAGTTTAAAAATTCTTGATTTAAGCAAATTTGTTACAACTAAAACAACTGAAATAATGTACATGTTTAGTAATTGTTCTTCACTAACCAGTTTAAATTTAAGTGGTTTTAATACAAGCGAAATAATAAATATGAATTATTTATTTAATGGTTGTAGTTCATTAACTAGTTTGAATTTAAGTAGTTTTAATACAAGCAAAGTACAAGCTATGTCAAATATGTTTAAAAATTGTTCTTCACTAATCAGTTTAGATATAAGTAATTTTGATACAAGTGTAACAACAAATTTACGCTCTATATTTAATAATTGTTCTTCATTAACTAATTTAAATATAAGCAATTTTACAATAAATTCAAATTGTGTTGTAAATTCTATGTTTGATAACTGCACGAATTTATTGACAATTGTCGCACCTAAAAAAATTGCCGTTGTTAGTTCTTACGATATTAATTTACCTTACTTATTTACAATAGATGGCACAGACACGATTACGCAAGCTTTAACAAAGGCTTGTGCAGGCAAGACTTTAATAAAAACTACTGAAGTTACGTTCTCTAAAACTTGGAGAACAGACATAGATTGGAAAGCATTATGCACAAGTAAAAATAGTGGCAGTATTTTAGAAGATGATGACGAAATGTTAATGTTAGGTGATATTAGTTTTGAAAAATCAGCACCTAATGGTTATTTAGATTCAGGGGAAAGCATAAATGGAATAAAAGTTTATTATAAACTTGAAGATAAAACAATATATCTTCCAGGTGGTATACAAAGTCAAACATTCAATAATATGCTTAGCGTTTGTTTTGTATATGCCGAAACAATTATTTCGCCTAGTGATAGTAGTTATTTGTTTGGTATTAATGAAGACGAAATGTCAGGTAATATAATTATCTTAAATTGTGGCAAAATGTCTTTCAATAATTTTGATACATCAAAAGTAACAAATATGAGTTATATGTTTAGAACATCTTACGCTTCTTCATTTGATTTCAGTAACTTTGTTACAAGCAAAGTTACTGATATGGCTTATATGTTCTATAATGCTGTATATGTAACAAATTTAGATATAACTAACTTTGATACAAGCAAAGTTAAAAATATGAATAATATGTTTAATAGTACAAATTCATTGCAAATCATAAATTTAAGTAATATGGTAATTAATACAACAAATGTAAGTGAAATGTTTATGGATAGTCCTTATTTAGAAACTATTATTACACCAAAATCAATTATTCCATCAGCATCTATTGCTCTTCCTAAATCTTACTACATTAATGGTGTAGGTACTACGACAATTAGTAAATTGACTTCTAGTGAAACAGGTTGTACATTATATACAACACCACAGCCCGCCGAATTTAGTAGTAGTTGGAAAAATTTAGACTTTACTACGATAGATAGTACAATAACAGATTTAACAAAAATTACAAAACTATCTTTTGAAAAAACAGCGCCTAGTGGTTATACAAAATCTATCCTAAATGTAAATGGCATAGAACTATGGTATAATCCAAGTGTTAAAACTGAATTGGCATTTGTAAATGCTGGAACAATTTATGCACCAGCAATTTGTAATTTTTTATTTAGTTCAGATGCAACAAGTGGACGATTAACTTCTTTATTAAACTTAACATTTAATAACTTTGATACAAGCAAAGTAACAGAGATGGGTTATATGTTTGCATATTGTTCAAGTTTAACAAGTTTAAATTTAGGTGATTTTGATACAAGTAACGTGGTAAGAATGTATTATATGTTTGGTCAATGTTCAAGTTTAACGAGTGTAGATGTAAGTAAATTTGATACATCAAATGTAACAAGTGTAGACTATATGTTTGCATATTGTTCAAGTTTAACAAGTTTAAATGTTTCAAGTTTTAACACAAGCAAAGCGAAAGGTTTTAGTGATATGTTTAGAAATTGTAGTTCGCTAACCAGTTTAGATATAAGCAATTTTAATACAAGTAGAGCATCAACTATGCGTGATATGTTCTATTACTGTTCATCATTAACTAGTTTAAATTTAAGTAACTTTGATACATCAAATGTAATAGATATGTATAGTATGTTTGCTGGTTGTTCAAAATTAACAAGTTTGAATATAAGTAGTTTCAACACAACTAAAGTAACAAATATGTATGATATGTTTTATCAATGTAGTTCATTGACAAGTTTAAATTTAAGTAACTTTGACACAAGTAAAGTAACAACAATGTACGAAATGTTCTATAATTGTTCATCATTAACTAGTTTAAATTTAAGTAAATTTAATACAACGAATGTAACAACTATGTACGGAATGTTCCGTAATTGTTCTTCATTAGCTAGTTTAAATTTGAGTAATTTTAATACAAGTAAAGTAACAGATATGAGTTATATGTTTTTTGGTTGTACAGCTTTTACTAGTTTAGATTTGAGTAATTTTAATACAAGTAAAGTAACAGATATGAGGTATATGTTTTATAATTGTTTATCATTAACTAGTTTAAATTTAAGTAATTTTACAATTAATTCTGGTTGCACTGTATCAAGCTTTTTAAGTGGCTGTACTAATTTAACAACAATTGTTGCTCCTAACACTATTGATAGTAGTATTAGTATTACTTTACCTAAGACATTCACAGTGTCTGGAACTTCAACTACAATTAATAAATTAACTAGTGATTATGCAGGTAAAACATTAACTAGATAAAATTATAGGAAGAATTTAGGTTCTTCCTATTTTTTTATTAAATTTTTTAAAAACTCTTTATTTTTAATATTTATTGTGTTATAATAAATAATTATGTACTTTTATATATAAAAAGATAAAAGCATACAATTTAAATTAATAATTATTTTATATAAAGGAAGAAATTTTATGACAAACGAAAAATTAAGAAACATTGCTATAATCGCTCACGTTGACCACGGCAAAACAAGTTTGGTTAACGAAATGTTAAAACAAGGTGGTGTTTTTAGAGAAAATCAAGAAGTTATGGATAGAGTTATGGACTCTAACGCTATTGAAAGAGAAAGGGGAATAACAATTTTAGCAAAAAATGCTGCTTGTATGTATAACGGCTATAAAATTAACATTATAGATACCCCAGGACACGCCGATTTTGGTGGTGAAGTTGAGCGTATTTTAAAAATGGTTGATGGCGTTTTACTTGTTGTTGATAGTTTTGAAGGTCCAATGCCACAAACTCGTTTCGTTTTACAAAAAGCACTAGAATTAAATCATAAGGTTATAGTTGTTGTTAATAAAATTGATAGACCTGACGCAAGAGTTAAAGAAGTTATAGACGAAGTTTTAGAACTACTTTTAGACTTAGATGCTAACGAAGAACAACTAGATAGTCCGTTTGTTTTCTGTTCGGCTCGATATGGCTACGCTAGTTTAAACCCAGACGAAAAAGGCGAAAACTTTAAACCACTTTTACAAAAAATAATTGACTACATTCCAGCACCTACTGGCAACGAAAATGAACCATTTAGAATGTTAGTATCTTCTACTGAAAGTTCCGATTATGTTGGTAAAATGGCTATTGGTAAAATTACTAGTGGTAGTGTTAAAGTCAACCAAAACGTTGTTATTACAAATTACCACGATGAAAACATTAAAGAAAATTCAAAAGTAACTGCTTTATATCAATTTGAAGGACTTAAAAAAGTTCCAGCAGAATCTGCAACAATCGGTGATATTGTTTGTATCGCTGGTTCGCCTAATGTTCGTATCGGTGATACTTTGTGCGACCCATCAAGAGTTGAAGCTTTACCTTTTGTAAAAATTAGTGAACCAAGTGTTCAAATGACATTCTCAGTAAATGATAGTCCATTTGCTGGCAAAGAAGGTAAATTTGTAACAAGCAGACATTTAAGAGAAAGATTATTTAAAGAAGCCGATAAAGATTTAAGTTTAAAAGTGTTTGAAACTGCAACAACCGAAGCGTTTGATGTTTGTGGCCGTGGCGAAATGCACCTTTCTATTTTGATAGAAAATATGCGTCGTGAAGGTTACGAATTCCAAGTTTCTATGCCAAAAGTTTTATATAAAACTGATGAAAACGGCAAAAAATTAGAACCTATTGATAAATTGATTGTCGATGTACCAGAAGAATGTATGGGCGTTGTAATGGAAAAAATGGGAAAACGAAAAGGTGAATTTGTTAATATGACAAGTCATAATTCTCGTATAAAAATGGAGTTTTTAATTCCATCTCGTGGATTATTCGGTTACAAGAGTGAGTTTTTAACAGACACCAAAGGTGAAGGCGTTTTAAGTAGTATTTTTGAAAAATATGACTACTACAAAGGCGATATTGACCGTAGAGATATGGGAAGTTTAATTGCGTTTGAAAGTGGTGATAGTATTGTTTATGGGTTATACAACGCACAAGAACGTGGCACATTGTTTATCGGTGCAGGCGTTCCTGTTTATGGTGGTATGGTTGTTGGCGAAAACCCTCGTGGTGGCGATTTAGTTGTTAATGTATGTAAACGAAAAAACTTAACAAATGTTCGTTCTAGTGCTTCCGATGAAGCATTAAGATTAATTCCACCTAAAAATTTAAGTTTGGAAGAATGTCTTGAATTTTTAAACGATGACGAATTACTAGAAGTAACTCCAAAATCAATTCGTATTAGAAAGAAAATATTAGACCATACAATTCGTGGAAGAATGAATTTCCATAGCAAAAATGATTAAAAAACTTTAAATATTGTAAACATTAAAGCCTTAAACTAGTTTGTTATTATACATTTTTAGTCTAAGGTTTTTTTGAATATATTTCTTCCATTTTTAATTAAAATGTATATAAACAAAATTTTGGTGGTTACATTACTACAATTTTCAAAATAATTAAAGTAATAAAAGTCCCACCAAAAATATTTTTTGAAAATTAAGTTGAAAAAAAAATAAATTGTTGTTATAATTTAATTATGACACCAAAAGATGCTATAAATATTTTTAAAAGATTTTTAATTGTTTTCGTTTTAGTAGGTGTTCCACTTATTTGTATTTTAACTTTTGCCGTTAAATTAAAATCTATTTATGTTATTTTAATTTCGGTTTTAGTTGTTGGTGGAATTTTTATTATAGAAGAAATTTTATATAACAAAAGAATGAAGAAAAAACAAGAAAGACGAGAGAAGGAGAGTAGAAAATAATGGAAGCAAAGATGTTGCCACATAATTTAGATGCCGAACAAGCGTTGCTTGGCTGTATGCTTATAGACGAAAAAGTGCCACTAACTATTGTTAGTGAACTTAAAAGTGAAGACTTTTATTCAAATGCACATAAAAGTATTTATGAAGCAATGCTAACTGTATATAAAAAAAATATGCCTATCGACTTTGTAACAGTTACTGACGAATTAGATAATCAAGGTATTTTAAATGAAGTTGGTAGTGTTGCATACATAACTAGTTTAACAAACAGTGTTCCAAGCAGTGCAAACTTTAAACATTATGCAGATTTAATTAAGCGTGATTCTATGCTTCGTAAATTAATTGCTGGTGGTCAAGCTATTGTTGAACATTCTTTTAATAGTGAAGATAAGGTTGAAGCATTAACATTTGCTGAAAAAACAGTGTTCGATTTAAGTCAAAATGAAGAAACAAGTCATTTAACAAGTGCCGAAACTGCATTAAATGAAGTTATTAATAAACTAGAAACAATCGAAAAAGATAAGTCTTCTCTTGCTGGAATTAAAACAGGTTTTTATGGCTTAGATTTATTAACAAACGGTTTACAAAAATCCGATTTAATTTTGCTTGCTGCTCGTCCTGCCGTTGGTAAAACTAGTTTAGCAATGAATATTGTAAACAATATTGCTTTAAATGGTGGCAGTTGTGCAATTTTCAGTTTGGAAATGAGTGCGGCACAGTTAATGCAAAGAGCAGTATTTTCAACGGCTATGGTTTCTATGAGTAAAGGACTAAAAGGTGAACTTTCTCCAAAAGAATGGAAACTGGTTTTAGAAGCGAAAGAAAAATTGTCTAAATCTAAAATATTTATAGATGATTCGGCACTAAATACCCCTGTTGATATTTTAAGTAAGTGTAGAAGAATAAAAAGAGAGCACGGACTTGATGTTGTTATGATTGACTACTTGCAGTTAATGAGTAGTGGTAAAAAGAGTGATAATCGTCAAACCGAAGTAAGTGATATTTCTCGTAATTTAAAAATTGCAGCAAAAGAACTTAATGTTCCAATAATTTGTTTGTCGCAATTATCTCGTGCCGTTGAAGGACGAAAAGGCAACAGACCTATGCTATCCGATTTAAGAGAAAGTGGTGCGATTGAACAAGATGCTGATATTGTTATGTTTATACATAACCCAGATAAATATCTTGAAGATGAAAACGCTGTTAAACAAGGAATTGTAGAACTAATTGTTGCTAAACATCGTAATGGTCCTACTGATACTATTAAATTAAAGTTTATTTCCGAACATACTACATTTTGTAATTTAGATAGTGATGCAAATAAACAAAGTTTAGAAAATCAAATGCCACAACAAAAAGAGCAACCTAAAAAACAAGATTCAAAACCCGAAGAAATAAAATTAACAGATGAAGAACTAGCAAAACTTGATGAGATATTTTAGTAAGAGTATTTA
>CAKVEY010000018.1 GCA_934746185.1 uncultured Clostridia bacterium | reverse complement strand
GCCGTTTTCAATTATTTTTTGATTTAACAAATTATTAATTGCATTTAAAACTAAAATATTTTCATTTCTTTCGGTATTTATTTTATTTTCACTATTTTTATTATTTACTAAAATATTTATAGGTTTAATACTATTTTTATCACAAAATTTATCAGTTTTTCCACAAACAAACATACCATCTAATAAATAACTGTAATTCGCATTTTCTTCTCGCATTAAATTAGAAAAAATATTATTTGAAAATTCTAATATCGGGCTAATACTTCTAAAATTCTTATTAAGTTTTATAACTTTTCCATTAAGCCCGTCTTTATAATTTTGCATTTTATCATTAAAAATTTGTGGATTACATTCTCTAAAAGCATAAATACTTTGCTTTAAATCTCCAACCATAACACGCTTGCAGTTTTTGCTTAATTTTTTTAAAATCTCTTCTTGTATGCTATTTGTATCTTGGTATTCATCAACAAAAATAAATTTAAAATTACTTATTATTTCATTAGAAATTTCATCATTATTTAATAATTTTATAGATAAAGTTTCTAAATCATTAAAATCTAATATATTTTCTTGTTTTTTTAGTTTAGTAAAATAATTTTCAAAAGTTTCTATAACTGTAACAAATTTTGTTAGTAAATTCTTGCTAGTTTTAAAATCATCATTAAGTTTTAATATATCAACACTTAAAATCTCTTTAAAGTTATCATACAATTTTTTAATTTGCTTTTTTATTTCTTGTAGTTTTTCTTTAATTAAAACTTCTTCAACTTCACTATTTTTACTTATTCTAATATCTGGTAGTTCTAACTTATTAATGAATGTTTTTTGCATAGATGTAAAATCTTTAAAATAAAATGTAATGCCTGATAACATAATATTAGTTAAATCTACTAATTTATTTGATGCAATTTGCTCAGCACTTAATTTTATTTCTTCTAACTTTTTTTTATAATAAGATAAATTTTCATTTACGTAATTAATAAACTTATTTATTAAATAATTTTCTTCCAAATTTTCATTATAACTTAAATTAATTAAATTTTGTATAAATTCATATTTATTAGGTTTACTTATTAAAAAGTTATAAAAGCTCATAATCTCATTTTTAAATACGTCATAATCTCTTTTATAAACAAACAAATTAGAAAGTTTTATAAATTCTTCGTCTTTATTTTGTAAATAATATTCTATTGTGTTATTTAAAGCCTGACTTTTTAATATATTTATATAATTTTCATCTTTTATTTCAAAATTAGGTTCAATATTTAAAAAATAATAATATTGTTTTACTAACTTTTGACAAAAACTATCAATGGTCGAAATATTTGAACAATTAATTTCTTTTAAAGCATTAAAAAACTTTTCATCACCTGTTTCTTCAAACTTAGTGGTTAGCATATTTTCTAATTTGCTTTTCATTTCATTAGAAGCAAGATTTGTAAAGGTTACCATTAAAATATCTTTAAGTTTATAACCTTTTTCAATTAAATAAACAACTTTTTCAAGTAGAACCTGTGTTTTCCCACTTCCAGCAGATGCTGAAATTAAAAGGTTGTTATCTATAAAACTAATTGCTTCTTTTTGTTCATCGGTATAATTAATCATCTAAAATTTCCTTTAATAAATTTTCATCAAATTCTTTTTCGTTATCAACTTTTTGCTTGCAAATTTCACTAAATTCACAATAATCGCAACAACTTTTGCCACTAATTTTAATAGGGTTTTCTGTAAAAAATCCACCATTTATAATTTTTATAGCATTTAAAATGTTATTAAAAACAAATTCTTTTAAATTATCAAATTGTTTTTCTGTTAAAATGTATTTTTCATTAATGTTAAAAAATCCATCATTCACTTTTAATTTATTCTCACTATTATTTGTTTTAACTAAAATTCCATTAAAATTTATACTTTTTTCGCCCGATTTTAAATAATTGTCGTTTAAAGTTAAATAAAACACGCCAACACATTTTTTATTTAATATTTTTTCTAAAATTTTAGCATATAAAATTAATTGAATTTTTTTATTTAAAATAATTTCTTCATAATCAATTATGGTCTTACCTGTTTTATAATCAATTATTATAAATTCATCTTCGGTTTCGTCTATTCTATCAATAAAGCCTTTAAAATTAACTCCGTCAATTTGAGTTTTAAACAAATACTCGGCTTTTGCAATTTTAAATTCGCAAGACTCTTGTTGTTTTAATATAAAATTAAACAACTTTATTATCTCAACTTTTAAATTGCTAATTATCGCATTTTTTGTTTTGTCGAGTTTTAAAAATTCATACTCTGGTTTATTTAAAACAAAATCTATAATTTTATTCATAGTTAATATATCAACATCGCTTTTTTTAATAATTTTTTCAGCAAAATAATAGCAACAATTATGAATAATATTACCAAAAATTCTAGCGTCTAATTTAACTTGCTCTATCTTTTTTAATTTTAAAACATCTTTATAAAAGTATCTATAACTACACGCAAAATAATCTTCTAAACTAGATGAAGAAAAACTGCCACTTTTTAATAAACTCAAATCAATTTTTTGTTTTTCTGTGTTTTTAAATTCTATCACATTTTTATGTTTTAAAATTTCTAAAATAACATCTTTAACTTTACCTTCCTGCTTATAAAATTCTCGCTCGTAAGAATTTATATCATATAATTTAAAAGGTAAAATATTTAAAATCTCGTTAAAATCTAACAGATTTAAACTATCAATATTTACTTTTAGCATTTTTAGGTTAAATCTTTTTAAAAAGTTTTTAATAAATATAGATGGAAAATTTTTTACTCCGTCATTATTTTCATTAGGATAACTTATAACTAAATTTTCACTAGATAATATTAACTGCATACACCTATAAAAGTTTAACCTATTAATATCTTCAATTTTGGGCGAAATTTCGGTCGTTTCAATTTGCTTTACTTCATCATCACTAAAAATTCCGTTGCTATTTTTTAAATTAGGAAAATCTAAACTTGTAGCACCAACTATGTATATTTTTTTATAGTTTTTAAAGTAAGAATTTAAACTATCCCCCACAAAAACCGAATCAACAGATGTGCTCGCTAAACTCACATTCATATTTTGTAAACAAATATTAAAAAAGTATATCAATTTGTTTAAACTAAAATCTTCATTGTAATAATCAAGTATGTTTTGTTTAATCGCTTCAAATTTATCTTCTAATTGTAAAAATTGTTTATATTTTTTTATATCACTCTCTAAAAATTCCGTTGTTTTTTCTTTTAATTTTTCTTTAACATTAAATTCTTTTAAAAGATTATCAAAATCATCAAAAAACTCATAAACATTATTAAATTTTTTATTATGTAAATTATTTATTTTCAAAACAATATTATTCGTTATAAAATTAAAATCTTCATACTCTTTTTCGTTAGAAAAAATTTCATATTTTTTAACATTATCAAAATTTTCAATGTTATAATTATAAATAAAACTTTTAAAATTTTGGATAATTTTTTCATCAATATCAATATAACCACTATCAATTAAATTTATAATAACATTTAATTTTAAGTTATTAATACTATTTAATAAATCTAATAAAAATCTAAAATAACTAAAATCTTTTAAACTAATAGATGTATCTTCAAAATAACTAATATTTGCTTTTGCAAATTTTTCTTCTATTATATCTTTATATTTTTCTTCGCTTGCACACGCAACACAAATATCATTAAATCGTAGTTTATCAAGTAAAACATCTTTTTTAATGTTATAAATAACATTGTCGATTTCTTCATCAGGGTTTTTTGCTTCATAAATTTTAATTTCGTCATTTTTTAAATTAAACTTATCTTGTTTAGAAGTAAAAAAATTTGTATTAATAAACTTATTAATCTCATTTAAACTATCTTCTTTAATGATTTTTATTTGTTTATCAATTGATTTATAAAAATCTAAAACTTCATTGTTATTTACTCGGTTTTCACTAAAACTACAACTAAAATTGCACGATTTAGAATTTAGGTAAATTTCTTTAATAATTTTTTTAACTTGTGGAGTAAAATTATTAAACATTCCAAAATAAAAATTAGAAGTTTTTATAATTTCACTGTTTTTAATTTCGCTTAAAAACAAATCAAATTTATAACTAGAATCTACTAATACTTCGGCTCGTTTTTGTTTGTAAATATTTAAAATTAAATTAATATCGTCAAATTTATTTTTTAATAAACCAGTTATATTTTCATTTTCTTTTTCAAAATTTGAACTTAATAACTGACTTAAACTATTAAATACATCTTCGGCGAAACTATTTATATCTTTAATATTTTTAAAATATTTAAAATTATTGATATTCTCTTTTATTATACTAGAAATTATCATTAGCGATTGAGTTTTATCAATAATCTTTTTATCTATAAGTTTTTTTTCTATTATAGCACTTGCAAGTTTTGATAAACTAAAAATTCTAGTATTAAAATTAACCGTCAAATCATTTTCGTCTAAAAACATTTTTTCTGCATTTAAACTAAATTTATCAGGAACAATTATAATATTAGTTTCATTGTTATCTATTTGTTTTATCATTCTTTTAAATGATAAAATATTATTTGAATCTACAATAATTTTATTTTGCATATAATATTTTAACAAATAAATTTCATTTTTACAATAAAAAAATAGTTAAAACAAAATTAACTATTTTTTTTATTTTTAATCTCTATTTCTGTTTGAAAAAATTAAAAGTATTCTTAAAAATTGCAAGAAAGAATATAAAAAGGCAGCAACATAAGTTAAGGCAGCACTTCTTAAAACTTTTTTAGCACCTTCAAGTTCGCTACTATTCAAAAGAGTTGAACTCTCTAAAATTTTAAGTGCCCTACTAGACGCATTAAACTCTACTGGCAAAGTAACTAAGTTAAAAATCATACTTAAACCAAAAACAACTAAACCTGAAATCATAATTATATTTGCAACTTTTGGTAATAAAAACAAAAAGTCGAATAAAAATCCAATAATTATAATAGGCATTAAAAGTTTAGATGCAATATTATAAACGTGAACAACAACATTTCTAATTTTGTTAGGCACATATCCTTCTTTATCTTGAATTGCGTGTCCACATTCGTGGGCAGTAACACCCATACTTGCAATAGATGCCGAATTAAAGTTATTTCTGCTTAGTGCTAAAACTTTTTTCTTACTATCGTAATAATCAGTAAGTTCGCCATCAATTTCAATAACGCTAACATCTTTTATATCAGCAGATTTCAAAATCAAATCTGCAACTTCCTTTCCTGTTAAGTTTTTTTCACTAACTACTTGCGAATATTTTTTATAGTTTGCTTGAACTTTAATTTGAGCATAAACAGATAAAATAATTGCAGGAACTAATATAATTCCTAATAAATAATAAGCAATATACATATATTAAAATCCTTTTAAAATTTTTTTAAAAAATTTGATATAAATATTAAAAAACCCACCAACATAAGTAAAACAAGCTAGATTTAGCAATTTTTTAGCAATACTTATTTCATTTGAGTTAAATATATTATACTCTTTTAATAAATTAATTGCAAGTTTACTAGCATTTTTTTCTAACGGAATTATAATTATTCTTGTAAGCAAATTTATTAAATAAAAACAAGATAAAATTATAAGCGCTAAATATAAAAATTTAATTTCTAAAAATAAACTAACTACTAAAAACAATAATATTGGCACAATTAAATAAGAAGAAATTTTATTTAATATCTTTAAAAAACAATAAAACTTAAACACAAAACCATTATTTTTATGTTGAATTGCGTGGCCTAATTCGTGCATAGAAACAGACAACGCTCCTACACTTTTATTATCAAAAACATCATTTGAAAGTAAAATCACTTTTTTGCTTATATTGTAACTATTATCTAAATAACTTGAAAATTTACCTACTTTTATACCAAGATTTAATTTCGTTATAAAAAATACTAAAAGTTCAAAAGCAGTTAAATTACATTCGGCTTCAACTTTATTTGCTTTTTCGTAGTAATTTGTTAAAAGTTTTACGCTAATAGTCGATAAACTCACCCCTATCAACAAAACACCTAACGCTATTAAAAAATATACCATAAATAAATTATAACAAAAATTTTTATTTTTTTAAATATTTTTTGTTTTTTTATTAAATTTTAATTAAATTAAACTAGTAAAATCTATTTTTAAAATACATCAATATGATTTATTTTGTTATCATTTATTATAAACTTATAAGTTTTATGCGTAAACTTATCGTTTTCCTTATAAAATAAAACGATATTATCTCCGTCAAGTTCAAATTTTTTATAATCACCAAAGAAAGATTTTAAAGTATTAAGCGTTGCAATATCTTTTAAATTTCCACTTAAATAATGTTTACACAGTTTTTCATTATTAACTTTTAGTGCTTGAAGCAATGCAAGTGGAATTAATTTATTTGAATACACTAGTTTAGGGCTAGCATATTTATAAACTGTCGTTTTAGAAATGTTTTTTCCTTCAATTTTTGTTATGATGCAATGTTTAGCAATGTCGTCAAGTTCGGTTAATATTTCTATGCTTTTATTTGATTTTTTTATATCACTATAATAATCACTAAAAATTATTTCATTGTTTAGTAAAACGTTGCAAAAAGGTCTAACGCCCTCAAAAGTCAAAATTGTAAAATTTGCAAACTTTTCTTGACTTACATTATTATATAAATTTGGTAATTTTATTGTTCCACCACTCGTTGTAATGTTCGTTGTATAGGTATTAAACACTGAATAGTTGTTTTCACTAAGTAAAACACGCATATCTCTAACAGCTTCTAAACATAAAAAATCTAAAACATATACATTTTTATAGTTTAAAACTTCAATGTTAGGGCTTTCAAAAACTAAATTATTATTTACACAATTTACATAAATATTGTATGGAAATAAAAGTTTATCTTTTTCTGTTATCGGTTCAATATTTATAACAAAATTTTCATTGTTTTCTATATTTAACTTCATTGTTTGACAGCTATCTTTTTCAATTTTTCTTTTTAAATTGTTAATTTTATATATTAGGTCAAATTTTGTTTTTAATTTTAAAATAAATTCCATAACTTATTTTATTAAAAATAATTTAATAATATGTATAAACATTTTATTAAAGGCTATAATTTTTTAGGAGAAAATGTATGAAAAATATTATAAACTTTAACGATTATACACAAAAAAAATCCTTAAGCGATGAAGACATTAAAGGATTATTCTTAGGACTAGTAAATTTAATCAAAAACAATGCAATCGAAAATGTTAATTCTAGGCTAAAAGAAGAATTTAAAGAAAATTCTATTAAACTTAACAATGCAAAACTAGAAATTAAATTAAAAGATGAAATTATTAATGATTTAAAAAAAGAGAATGAGAATTTAACTAGTAAAATGAATTTGTTAATTAATAAACTTAATAATTTATCAAACAATTCATCAATTTTTAAAAATTAAAATTAAAAAATAGGATAAGTAAACTATCCTATTTTTATTTATAAATTTTTATAAAATTTAATTATTTCTTTTTTTCTTTTCTTATTTCTCTATTCTTTTTAACAAACGAACAAATTGTTTGAATTACACCAACAAATAGATAAATAAAGCAAGTTAGAGTTCTCCAAATTAGCATTGCCCAAGGGAAAACAGTTATTGAGAACCAACTTTTAAATAAGTTATCAAAACTAATCTCGGCTAAACCTGTTCCTGCTGGAAGTGGCATAATTCCAGCACACAAATCGCAAATAGACATACAGCAAATAATATCAGTGTAAGATAAAGTAAATGATGAACTCATAAGTGGTAAGAATGCTAAGTAAATAAAGTAAATTATTAAATAATAACAAGCATACATACAAAAAGTTAAAAATAATTGAATTAAAAAGTTCCAAACATTTTTAGAAATTGCTTTCATACTTTTTTGATAATTTAAAACAAATCTGTTAACTTTAAAGAATGTTTTTTTGTAGTCTTTTATTAAATGAAGTTTATTTAATAATTTTAAAACTCCTATAACTAGTCCTGCACCCACCCTTTTATTTATCGAAAATAAAAGAAGTAAAAAAATTAATGTACCACTACCAAGTAGCCCTAAAAATGCAATAATTATTATAAACGGACTAGTAGTTACGGGGTGAATAAAGTTAGAAATTAAAACAATCGAACCAATTATGCAATTTGCAATATTAGTATAAATGTTTTTAACTAGTGGTATGCTTGTTGCTGCATCACCTTTAATATTATGTTTATTCAAATAATAAATTTGAAAAGGTTCGCCACCAATAGAGAGTGGTGTTATTGTGTCATAATATCTTCCATACATATGAGTTCTAAAACTCAACCAAAAGTGCCCTTTCCCCGTGGTTTTTTTAAGCAAATAAAAAAATCTTAAGGTTTCAAACAAGTTTACGCACAAAACCATAACAACGGCAAGAATTAAAAATTTATAATGAATATTCATATAAATTAATTCTCTAAAACTTACAATACCACTTGTTAAGCCATAATATAAAATAAAGCCACCAACAATTAAAATATTTAGAATAAGTAGCGAGATATTTAAAATTCTTTTTCTTCGAGATTTCTGCTTTTGTACTAATTCTTCGGCAGTTTTTATTTCTATTTCATTATATTTTTGTTTTAAAGAACAACTAAAAGTGGTTTGAAAATTCCCAGAAAAAGAGTTCGCTTTTTTTATTATAGCCACTCTTTTTAATATTCCCTTTTTTAGTTTTCTTTGCTTTTGCATAGTATTACAATTATAACTTAAAAAAGTTCAACTGTCAATTGAAAAGTTAAATTAATTAATATAAATAAAAAAGCCTAAATTACTTAGACTTTTTATTATAAATATTTTAACATTTTATGTTTTTATTCGATAATTTGTTTAATTAAATTAAATTAAATTAAATTCATTAACTAATACTTTTTATTTGTATAATCTTTGATAAGCAGTTTTGTTATAAGTTATAGTTAAACCTTCTCTTAAACCAGAAACTAAACTTGTTTGATATTCAGTATATTTACTTGTATCTACAATTTCAGCCATTTTATCAAATAAAGATTTGTTAGTGCCTTGCATTGCATCAGTTTCATACAAATATGAAATTGTTACATTATTAATATTGCTTAAAGTAATATCATTTTTAACTGTGCCAACACTAAATATAATATGGTAACCATATTCACTTAAAACAGGTTTTGCATAAATTGTATAATCTTTGCTACCATCTACACTATAAAGTTCTCTACTTGCATCAGCAAATTCTTTAACCATAGTATCAGTAACACTAGTGTCTAAATTAATTGTGTAATATTGTGTTTGACTATTAATAGCACTAAGCATTCCAGGGTCTGTGTTATATTTTTCAATGAAATTAATAAAAGTTTTAACTCTTTTTTCATTGTCATTTCCACAAGCGTTTAAAGCAGCAGAAATTTCAGTAAACACTTCTTCAACTGTTTTTTCGCTAGCATCTTCATCTAAGTTGTTTTTAACTTTAATGCTACTAGCTAAATTGTTTACTTTTAAGTTATATTCATTTACATCAATATAACCTTGACTTAAATCACTTTTTAGTTTTTTAAGTTCTGCTGTTTGACTATTGTTATAACCTAATAAAACGTGAGCAACTTGAATATATTTTTCACCAAAAGGTTGATAATAAACTTCGTTTGATGATGATTGCATTTTAGAGTTATAACCTTTTTCGTCTAAGGCATAAGTAAACGCACTGTTTTTTACAAGTTCAATATATTTATCTTTAATCATTTCTAAATCAATTTCTGCGTTATTTTCAATATGAGATTGATATAAAGTTAAATATTTATTTTTTTCATAAATTTTGTAAATTCTATTATATTCTTTTTCAAAAACTTCATCGTTTGAAAGCGTTTTATATTCTTCTCTACTCTTTTTAGTTTTTGTAATATATTTAGAATATGCTCTTTGTGCTAATCCTTCAATACCATATTCATTTAAAGTAAATTCAATTAAAGTAGTATCGTCATTTTTTCTTTCTTCAAAAACACGCTTATAAACATAATTTCCGTTAGAATCTAATTCTCTAACAATCTTCTTTTCGTAAGGAGTAAATTTAGTTGTTTCTTCGTCTTTTTCTTCTTCTTTAACTTCTGGAACATCTAAATCATCGCTTTTAATAATTTCATCAGCATAAGTTTTAACTTGCGAGTTAATATAGTCGTAAACTTCTTTTCTTACTTCGTTTTGCTCACTTATAGTTAAATCACCAAGTTCGGCTTTTGCTTTATTTAAAAGCAATTCTCTATCAATTAAATCTTCTAATGTTTTTTTAACTGCTTGTTCTTGTGTATAATTATTCTTTTGTACATAACTATAACCAAAACTATTATAACCTATAATTAAATCTTCCATTGTTATTTTAACATTTGTAGTTTCAGCAACAACTTGGGATAAATATTTTTGATTATTTAAAGTTACTAATGAACACGCACTTAATAAACAATTAAAACCAACTAATAAAATAAGTAATAGGGCTGTTAGTATTTTTTTTGCTTTCACTTTTTCTCTCCTAAATTTTTATTTATATAAATTATATAATTATCAACAAATTTACTATTAATTATAATATATAAAAATAAAAAATGCAATTATTTTTTGTTGTTTGTTAAAATATTAATCAAACTTTTTAATTTATTCTCTACACTATCGTCAAAACTAAATTCTAATTTCGGTGCAACATTTAGTTTTATTTGACAAACTTTTTTATAATTTTTAGTTATCTCATTAATTTTATCACTAACTAAATCGTTTTTATCGTAAAATTCTATAAAGCAATTATCGTTATTTATAACTAATCGTTTAGCATCTAATTTTAAAAGTAAATTTTTAACTAGTGCAACATTTATTAAATTTACAATAGAATTTTCAACTTTTCCATATTTATCATTAAACTTTTGCAATAATTCTTCTTTTTCTTTAATGCTATTTACATTAGAAATCTCTTCATAGCATTTTATTCTAACTTCATCACTTTCAATATAATCTTTTGAAATAAAGCAGTTTAAGTTTACATCAATCTTACAATCTCGTTTTTCTTGAATGGTATTACCTTTAAGTTCGCTCACTGCTTCTTTTAAAAGTTTTGTGTACATATCATAACCAACTTTTTCTATATGTCCACTTTGTTCTTTTCCAAGTATAGAGCCAGCACCCCTAATCTCCAAATCTCTCATAGCAATTTTAAAACCACTACCAAGCCCAGAAAATTCACTTAAAGCCGATAGTCTTTTATAGCCTTCTTCGGTTAGTGCTAAGTTAGACATATAAGTAAAATAAGCGTAAGCATCAACATTGCTTCTACCAACCCTACCACGAAGTTGATATAACTGACTTAATCCTAATTTATCGGCATTTACAATAATAATTGTGTTTGCTTTCGGTAAATCTATACCATTTTCAATTAAAACGGTCGAAATTAAAATTTGCACTTCTTCTTCGTAAACTCTATTTATAATTTTTTCAAGTTCTTTTTTCTCCATTTGCCCGTGTGCTACTGCAATGTTTACATTAGGAAAATAATTTCTAATAGTGCTAGCATATTGACTAATAGATTCTACTCTATTATAAACAATTAAAACTTGCCCACCCCTATTTAATTCCTTAGTTATTGCATCTTTAACTAAACTAGGCGAATATTCGGTTACAAAACTCTGGACAGGAATACGATTTTTAGGTGGAGTGTCAATAATAGAAATATCTCTTACACCAATCAAACTCATATTTAAAGTTCGAGGAATTGGCGTAGCAGATAGCGTTAAAACATCAATATTTTCTTTTAAATTTTTGATTTTTTCTTTATCTTCTACCCCAAATCGTTGTTCTTCATCTAAAACTAATAATCCTAAATTTTTAAATTTAACATCTTTGCTAAGTAGCCTATGAGTTCCACAAATTAGTTCAATTTTTCCACTTTCTAAATCTTTTAAAATTTCTTTTGTTTCTATATTGGATTTAAACCTATTTAAACACTTAACATTAACCATAAAGTCATTCATTCGCGCTAAACAAGTTTTATAATGTTGCTCCGAAAGTATTGTTGTTGGACATAAAAACGCCACTTGTTTACCCGAAATAATAGCCTTAAATATGGCACGCATAGCAACTTCAGTTTTGCCATAACCAACATCGCCACAAACTAACCTATCCATTGTTTTATCGCTCTGCATATCTTTTTTAATATCGTCAACAGCTTTTTGTTGATCTTCTGTTAATGGAAACGGAAAAGCGTTCTCAAAACTTGCTTGCAACTCGTCATCTTCTTTAAATTTAAAACCTTTACTATTTTCTCTTTTAGCATAAAGTTCTAATAAATCAAAAGCAAGTGTTTTAACCTTATTTTTAACTTTTATTTTTTCTTTAATAAAGTCTGTTGTGCCCAATTTGTTTAATTTAGGATTTTCATTATTGCCAATATATTTTGTTATTAAATCAGCTTTTTCGCCAGGTAAAAATAAAGTATCACCACCGAAAAATTCTAAAACAATATAATCTCTTTCAACCCCGTTAAAACTAACTTTTTCTAAACTTTTACATTTACATATACCAAAAATTTCGTGAACGCAATAATCACCAAGTTTTGGCGTAAAAAATACTTTTTTTACTTTTTGATTATTTACTTCAACTTTTTTAGTTCCATAAATATTAAAGTTGCCTAATATTAAAACTTTATCTTCAACTAAATTTACGCCTTGATATATGTTTGATATTAAAACATAAATTCCTTTTTCTTTTATTTGATTAACACTTGTTATAACTTTTGCATAAAGGGCTTTTTCGTTTAAAAATTCTTGCAATTTTAGTGCTTTTTCACTATTTTCGCTACAAAGTATAACACAATAGTTTTTACTTAAAGATTGCAAGTCGTCAATCAAAAAATTATGATTATAATTATAATTTTTTATGTAACTAGATAAAAAACTATAAACTTTATCACTATTAAAAATTTTATTAGATGTGTTTAAATTTAAAAACGCTAAATTTGTATTTTTAGTTTTAAATACATCATTTTTATTAAGGTAAATATTTTTATGTTCATTTAATAATCTACCTTCGTAAATTTGTTCATTTAGGTTAGACAAAAAATTAACATACTCGTTATTTATACTATCAACCACAATTTTAGGTTCGGTATAAATAACTACGCCGTCTAAATAATCTAATAAACTTGCGTTATAGCACTTCAAAAACGGCAAAATAAAACTAGAATGAATTTGACTATTCGGTCGATTTTCAATTTCGTTTTTTAAACTATTTAATTTTGTAGTTTTGTCAGGGGTTTCACTATTTTTAATGTTTTCGTCTATTTTATTTAAAATATTTTGATAATCTTCATCGTCGTAAAAGCATATTGTGTTAGGACAAATATTTATACTTTTTTCTTCATTTAAAACTTCATAGGTTTGTAGCGAAAAACTTTTTATATACTCAATTTCATCATCAAAAAAACTTACTCTAACAGGGTATTCTAAGTTTATAGGAAAAATATTTAAAATATCACCTTTATAGTTAAATTCACCTTTATTTTCTATTTCTTCAACTTTTTTGTAATTGTTTTTTATAAGTAAATTTATTAATTCGTTGAAATTATATCTACTATTTACTTTTAACTTTACAATATTTTTATCAAAAACAAGTGGCGAAATAAATTTTTGCATCAAAACATTATTTAAAACAATTAACACATCAATTTCTTTCGTTTTAAGTTTGTAGCAAGAAACTATGAAATTTGTTAAATTTTCGTCAACATTAAAATAACTATAACTAAAATTTTCAATCTTATTTAATAAAACAAAAGTTTTTAAATTTAAACTTTTTAATTGTTCTTCATATTTATACGCTTCGTTTACGCTATTTACTACTAAAATTTTTTGCTTTTTTATAAAAGATAAAATAAAAGAAATTTCATTAAAGTTTAAACCAAAACAAGAGCAATTTTTATTGCTCTCTATTTCTTTTACTAAACTTACATATTTAGAATTTTCATTTAATCTTTCTAATAAGTTAATCATAAACTTTGATTTTCTATTTTGCCTTTATTTTTTATAAAATTTTCTAAAAACGCATTAGTTTTTTCAAAAACAGGTTCATACGCTTTTTTATTTTTAATTTTACTTAAAACATAGTTAATTAGTGGAGTTTTATTTCCTTCTTCTTTTATTCCTATTCTTAGTCGTTTAAAATCTTCACTTTCTAATCTTTCTACAATATCTCTCATTCCGTTATGAGTTCCACTACTTCCACTATTTCTATATCGAACTTCACCAATTTTCAAATCGTAGTCATCATAAATAATCAAAATATCGTTTAAACTTGCTTTAAATTTATGCACAAAAGTTTTTACACACTCACCACTATTGTTCATAAAAGTAGTAGGTTTTACAAACACAACTTTTTCACCAAACATATTTGTTTCTAAAAACTGACCAAAATATTTTTGTTTGTTTAATTTCAAGTTGTTTGCTTGTAAAAAACTATCTAAACACATAAATCCCATATTATGAAAAGTGTTGTTATATTCAATTCCAATATTACCTAATCCAAAAATTAATAACATAATTTCTCCTATAAAATTTTTTCATTTGTTAAAACACTATTTTCTTTAACGCTAGCGTTTTTTATAATTGAATAATCTTTTATTTTAGCCCCCATTCCAACAACAGAGTTTTCTATTATAGAATTTTCTATAATTGTGTTTTTCTCTAAAATAACTCGATTTAGACTGCAATTATATAATATAGAGTTCTCTCTTACAATGCTTTTACCAAGAATAGTTACATTATTTTTAATAATAACATCTTTTTCAATATTAACTTTTGCATCTATATAACACGAATTAGCATTTTCAAAAATAACACCGTTTTGTTGATGATAACTAATTATTCGATTTTTAAGAATTTCTAAACAAGATGAAAAACTTTTACTACTATCTACTTTAATAAAATCTTCTTCTTCAAATTCCTGCGTTTGTGGATTATAAATTTTATCAACATTTTTTAAATAGTTAGTATCAAAACAATAACCCCTATTAAAACTTAAAGCACACAATTTTTTTATCAAAAAATAATCTAAAATATTTATTATTGTTTGCTTTTTTATAAGTGGAGTATCGGCATACAAAACTAAAACATATTTTTTACTATTTAAGTTTTGTTTTATAACTTTTATTACATCGTCATCTAAATTTAACTCTACTTGCTTTATTTCAAAATCTTGAACGGCGTTTAAAATATAGTCTATTCCTTTTATTCCAAACATCTCTAAATTATAGTAATCGGTTTTATATTTTGGTTTTAATATCATCACCAAAAAATCGGTGTAATCATCTTTTAAATTTTGAAGCAATGTTCCCACCAAATTCTCTTTATTTTCTTCTAACTTATATTTATTTTCTATTTCTTTATCTAGTTCTAAAATTTCCATATAAACATTATAAAATAAATAAAAAAAAAGTCAAACTTTATTTAGTTTAACTTAAAATTTTAAATAGAATTTTATATATTTTGCTAAAATTTTTAATTATTAATTTAATCTTTTATTGCTATAAAATCATTCTTTTATAAATTAATAAAATCTATTATTTATATGACTTATGTGATTTTAAATTTTAAATAAGTTAAAATTTTAGGTTTCACAATAAATTGTGCTATCAAGTTCCTATATTAATTAGTTAACCGAAAATACTGCTTTGCTTTACTTTCCCGTACTTACGATAATATTTTTTTATTTGTGGTAACCTTTATTATTAATAATTGTAAAAGCACGATAAATTTGCTCTAAAAATATAACTCGCATTAGTTGATGTGGAAAAG
>CAKVEY010000017.1 GCA_934746185.1 uncultured Clostridia bacterium | reverse complement strand
AAGCAAGATATATAATTTGATGAAAAAATCACAGGCTCAATTCACTTTACACCCGGTGCTAGTTACGATGACGCTTTTAATGGAAATAAAAGTGCTGTTCATTGGGATTTAGTTTTAATTCAACGAAAAGAATATGGTGGTGGCGAAATTTACTTTGATGACAAACTAATAAGAAAAGATGGGATTTTTGTTTTAGATGAACTAAAATGTTTAAACCCCGAGAATTTAAAATAATAAGGAGAAAATTATGAAAAAAGTTAAAGTTGGTATTAATGGATTTGGAAGAATTGGTAGATTAATGTTAAGAGCAAGTTTGGAAGAAGCCGAACATAAAAATGTTGAAATTGTGGCAATTAATGACCCATTTTTAGATATTGAATATGCTTGTTATTTATATAACTACGACACTATACACGGAAAAAGTAAAGATATTGCTCGTGTAGAAAATGGTAAAATTAAAATTAAAGATAGTGAAATAGCATTCATTAGTGAATTAAACCCCGAAGTTATTGGTTGGGATAAATATGGCGCAGAAGTTATTGCCGAAGCAACAGGTAAATTTACAGCACTAGAAGATGCAAGAAAACATATTGTAGGTGGCGCTAAAAAAGTAGTTATAACTGCACCTGGCAAAAAAGGCGTTCCTATGTTTGTTATGGGCGTAAACGAAGATAAATATAATGGTGAAGATGTTATTTCTAACGCTAGTTGTACTACAAACTGTTTAGCACCACTTGTTAAAGTTATTAATAATAAATTTAAAATTGTTGAAGGTTTAATGAGTACTGTTCACTCTGTAACAGCAACTCAATTAACAGTAGATGGTTCATCTAAAAAAGATTGGCGTGGTGGTAGAGCTGCTAGTTATAACATTATTCCTTCATCTACTGGGGCAGCAAAAGCCGTAGGTCAAGTAATTCCAGAAATGGACGGAAAATTAACAGGAATGAGTTTTAGAGTGCCAACCATTGATGTTTCAGTCGTCGATTTAACTGTTAGATTAGAAAAATCTACTACTTATGAAGAAATTTGCAATGAAGTTAAACGAGCAAGCGAAAACGAAATGAAAGGTATTTTAGATTATACCGACAAACCAGTTGTATCAAGCGATTTTATCCACGATAAACATACTTCAATTTTTGATAGTAAAGCAGGTATTATGTTAAACCCTAACTTCGTTAAACTAGTTGCTTGGTATGATAATGAATGGGGTTATTCTAATAAAACCTTAGATTTAATTGAAAAAATCGGTTAATTAAATAAAAATAGCAAGTATTAACTACTTGTTATTTTTTTATTATTAAAGTTTATTTGGTATCGTTTTTTTTATCATCTTTATTGTCTTTTTTATCATCATTAGAGTTGTTATTTATTGGAGTGTTAATATTGCTATTTTCTGTTCCGTAATTTACTAAATTTTGATTAATATTTTCAGGCATAGGCTGTTTATTTAACAAAACTTGTTGTTGATTTTTATTCTTTTTAATAGTAAGTCGCCCTCTATAACGAATAACGGCATAAGTTAAAAATATTGCTGATATTCCTATAATAATATAAACAAACCTACTAAAAATACTGCTTTGAGTTCCAAATAATCCTGCTACGAAATCGTATTGAAAAAAACCTATACAAAGCCAGTTTAAACTACCAATAATTGTTATTACAAAACAAAAGAATGCTAACATAATATTATTTTGTGAAATATGTAAAATTTAATTCATTTTATAATTAATAATCATTTTTTGATAATTAAAAGTGCTTAATAATAAGAAATAATATATAACATAAATTGAATTTAAAATTTAATATAAATAGGTTAGTTGATTTTCTAATTAATTATTTTATTGCTCGTAATATTCTAAAATTAGTTTATCAAAATTAATATAATCTATAAAATCATCTTTAACAAATTTAGTTGTGCCAAATTCAAGTAAATGTTTTTTATGTTTAGGTAAAATTAAAGGTGTTTCTATTTTTAAATTATAACAAATATCTTTTAAATAATCATATAAATTTTCTATATCAAACTCTTCTAATTTTAAGGTGTAATCGTTTTTAATTTTTTCTTTCACCATAGTTTTTGCCCAAATGTATTTCATAGTAAAAGTATAATAAATTTTTTACTTTTTTGCAACTTTTAATTAATATTTTTACATTTTATTAGTAAACTATATATGTTTTTTTATTAAATATTTGATTAAAATTTATTGACAAAATTTATTAAAGAGAGTATAATAACGTCTTATGGAGGCAGTATGGAAAAAGTTACACATATTACAAAAGAAGGATTAAGAAAATTACAAGAAGAATTAAATTATTTAAAAACTACAGAAAGATTAAATGTTTCTAAAATGATTGGTGAAGCAAAATCTTTTGGTGATTTAAGTGAAAATAGCGAATATGACGCTGCTAAAACAAGAGAAGCAGAAGTTGAAAGTCGTATTTATGAATTAGAAAATCTAATTAAAAACGCAGTTGTTATAAGTTCTAAAAATGTTGATACAAATAGCGTTAATATTGGTTGTTATGTTACAGTTTATGACGAAATGTTTGATGAAACAAATAAGTATAAAATTGTTGGTGCAACAGAAAGCGACCCAGTTAGTGGTTTAATTAGTAATGAAAGTCCAGTAGGAAAAGCTTTACTAGGAAGAAAAATTGGTGATGTTTGTGAAGTATTTATGCCAAATGGTAATAAAAATCATTTAACTATTAAAGAAATTTCAGCTAATTAATAGTCAATTATTTGGAGTAGGTTTATGTGCGAAAATGAATTAGAAAATCTATATTTAAAAAGACAAGAAATAATAGGAAAAATTATTGATGCTGAAGATAAATATACAGATTGTTATAATGAATGGTTACAACTTTACGGCGACGTTATAGATAGTTATGATAAAAGTATTGCTGTTGGCATTAGTAATGTTCAATATGAACGAATTAAAAACGATTTAAAAATATCCATAGAAGAAAAAGAAAGATATGAAAAAGAATTAACTGAAATTCAAACAAAAATTGATGAATTGACTAAAAGAGTATAATAATACTCTTTTTTTGTTTTTTATTTAAAAATATATTTTTAAAATTTTATATTTTATGATAAAATAAAGTTGTGGAGAACTTAAAGTATTTTTTAAAAAGTAAAACTCTTGTCGAATTTTTGACAAAAATAAGAAATAATGGCATAAAACAAGCCTATCTTTTTTCATCACTTGATAAAGATAAAAATTATGCGTCGTGTATTATTTTATCGCTAATTTTAAATTGCAAGAATAATTTATGTTTAAATTGTCCTAGTTGTACTAAAATTATAAATGATAATTCGGTCGATTTATTAGTATATCCTAAATCTAAAACAATTCTAGTTGACGATATTGAAGAAATTATTGAAACTTGCAATATACTTCCACTTGAAAATGATTATAAAATTTATATTTTAAATAATTTTGACGAAGCGAATATTACAAGTCAAAACAAATTTTTAAAAACTTTGTAAGAACCACCTAAAAATGTTATATTTTTAATTAATTCAACTAAAACGGATATGATTTTAGACACGATAAAAAGTCGATGTGAAAAAATTATTTTACCTAAATTAAATAAAGATGAAATTGAAAATATAATAAGTAGTTTTAACATAGAAGACGATATTATTTGTTTAGAAAATTGCAATGGTGAAATTGGCAATTACTTAAATTTATTAAGCAGTAAATTTAGTGAAAAATTTAAGTTCTGTTTAAATTTATTAAAAAATATGAATTTATCTAGCGAAATGCTTTATTATTCAACTAAAATTTTAAAAGATAAAGGCAATTTAGAAAATTATTTTGATAGTTTTATATCAATTTTTAATGATATTTTAGTTTGTAAATATGATCAAAATAAAGTTAAAAATAAATCAAGTATTTTAGAAATAAAGTTATTGAGTGAAAAATTTAGTGAAAAAGCAGTTAATGAAATTTTAAAAAATATTATAAAAAGCAATAATGCGTTATCTTTTAACACAAACGAAAGTTTAGTTATAGATGCGTTACTTATAGATATTTTGGAGGAAAAACATAAATGGAATTAGAAGTTATATCAGCAAAGTTTGATGACAATATAAAAAGTTATTATTTTGACCCAAAGGGCGAAAAATATAATTCTGGTGATAAAGTTATTGTAAAAACTGTAAACGGAAATGATGTGGCAACAGTTGTAAAATCTAACTTTAAAATTGAAAATTTTGAAGAAGAATTGCAACCTGTTATAAGAAAAGTAAATAAAAAAGACTTAGAAACAATTCAAAATCACGAAAAAAAAGCGAAAGAAGTTTTTAAAGAAGCCGAAAAAATAATAAAAAATTATAATTTAGAAATGAAACTATTAAAAGTAAAATACGCTTTTGAAGGCAATAAAATTATATTTATTTATTCAGCCGAAGACCGAGTTGATTTTAGAGATTTATTAAAAGAATTTGCTCAAAAATTTAAAGCGAGAATTGAACTAAAACAAATAGGCATTAGAGATGAAGCAAAACTTTTTGGTGGATTAGGACCTTGTGGCAGAGAGATTTGTTGTGGTGGTTGTTTAAAAGATTTTGAAAAAGTTACATTAAAATACGCAAAAAATCAGGGGTTAGCACTAAATTCAAGCAAACTTAGTGGAATGTGTGGCAGACTTATGTGTTGTTTAGCGTATGAAAATGATATGTATGTAGAAACATTAAACAAAATGCCTAAAATAAATTCTAGAGTTAAAACAAAAGATGGTGAAGGCGTGGTTGTTTATAATAATATTTTAAATGAAAAAGTAACAGTTAAAATTGAAGAAGACGACACGACAAAATTAATTGAATTTAATTTAAGCGAAGTTGAAAAAATATGATAAGATTAGACGATTTACAAATTAATAATTTAAAAATTTATCAAGACGATAGTTTGTACAATTTTTCTACTGACGCAGTGTTACTTGCAAATTTTGTGGAGTACAATAAAAATTCGGTTGTAGTTGATTTTTGTAGTGGAAATGGCGTTGTTGGAATACTATCTAGTAGCAAAAATTATTACAAAAAAATATATTTAGTTGAAATTCAAAAAAATTTAAGTGAACTTGCTAAAAAAAGTGTTACTTATAACAATTTAAAAGATTTTGAAATTATAAACGATGATTTGTCAAACATTTTAAATTATATTAAGCGAGAAAGTGTTGATGTCGTTATATGCAATCCACCTTATAGGAAAAAGGAAAGTCATATAATAAGCGAAAATGAGCATTTAAACATTTGTAATTATGAAATTAAAACAAATTTAGAAGAAATTATTAAAAATGCAAGCAATATTTTAAAGTTTGGTGGGAAATTTTATTTAGTTAATGATATTAATAGGTTAGAAGAAACAATTATTCTTTTAAACAAATACAAATTTAAAACTAAAATTTTACAAATAGTAAATCCTAAACTAAACAAAAATGCAAATGTTTTTTTAATAAAAGCCGTTAAAAACGCTAAAAGTGGAATTATTGTTCCACCAAATTTAATACTAAACGATGAAGATGGAAATTTTTTAGTTAAAGTTAAAAAGGGGAAAGATGAAAGGTAATTTTTATTTTGTAGGAACGCCTATTGGAAATTTAAAAGATTTCTCACAAAATCAAATTGACACATTAAATGGTGTTGATATTATTTTGTGCGAAGATACTAGGACAAGCAAAACTTTGTTAGACAAATATGATATACATAAAAAATTGTTAAGTTTTCATAAATTTAATTTTAAAGAAATGACACCAAAAGTTATTTCTTTATTAAACGATGGAACGAATATTGCTTTAATTAGTGATGCAGGACTGCCTGTTATATCCGACCCCGGAAGAGAACTTATAGCTGATTTAAAAAATAATGATATTAAATATACGGTTATTGGTGGCGTTAGTGCTTTTATAAACGCATATATTTTAAGTGGGTTTGATTATCCTTTTACTTTTATAGGATTTTTGCCAAACAAAAACACAGAACGAGAAAAGTTACTAGTAGAATTTAGAAATGTAAAATCTACATTAATTTTTTATAGTTCGGTTCACGATATAAATAAAGATTTAGAATATTTATATTCTTATTTAGGTGACCGAAAAATATGCGTTGCAAGAGAACTTACAAAACTTTACGAAGAAGTTACTTTCACAACCTTAAAAGAAGGCTATAAAGGTGTTTTAAAGGGCGAGTTTGTGGTTGTTGTTGAAAAATATAAAGAAGAAGATGATGATTTAAGTTTAGAAGAAAAATTTGATTTTTATATAAAACTTGGTTATTCTAAAAATGAAGCAATTAAACTTGTTAGCAAAGATAAAAAAATGACAAAAAGTGAAGTTTATAATTATTTTATGAAAAAGGAAAAATAAAATGGGATTTTTTGACTGGTTTAAACGCAAAAAAGATAATAAACCTAAAAAATACAAAGTAAATAAAAAAGTTAAACTTGGTTTAGCACTCGGTGGTGGTGGAGCAAGGGGATTTGCTCATTTAGGTGCTTTAAAGGCGTTTGAAGAAAATGGAATTAAGTTTGATTATATTGCAGGCACTAGCGTAGGTAGTTTAATTGGTGCGTTATATTCAAGTGGATTAAATAGTGAACAGCTTATTGAAATTGGCAAAAAAATTACTAAAAAAGATATTAAAAAAAATAAAATCGCCTTTATGCCAAGTAGCACAATAGGGCTACAAGAATTAATTAAAAATGCACTTGGTGATATAACTTTTAACGATTTAAAAACGCCGTTTTGTGCTGTTGCTGTTGATTTAAAAAGTGGCAAAGAAATAGATATAAAACAAGGAAATTTAGCAAAGGCTATTGCAGGAAGTTGTGCAGTTCCGGGGGTATTTAACTTTGTGGAATATGGCGATTTTAGGCTTGTTGATGGTGGACTACAAAACACAATTCCAACAGATATTGTTAAAGAAATGGGCGCAGATTTTGTTGTTAGCATAGATTGTAATCCTAGTAGGGGGTATGGGACAGATAGCACAAAATATTTTGATGTTTTGCTTGCAAGTATGAGAATTTTAATGAAAACGAACGCTCAAAAAGGAAGAATTTTAAGTGATGTTTTAATCGAACCAGATACAAAAAGGTTTAAATCTACAAAACTTCAAGGCGCTGACGAAATGATTGAAGAAGGTTATAAGGCAGCAATGAGTCAAATGGATAGAGTTAAAGAACTTTTAACAAAAAAAGTTAAAAAAGTTAAACTTGTTATTAAAAACAATAAAAAAGTTAATGTAACAAAATTAAATTAAAAATAATATAAGAACAAAAGAGAACTATGGCGAAGAAGAAAAATTATAAAACTAAATATCATTTTACGAAATTAAGCGTAATTATATTTTTAGTACTTTCGGTTATTTTAACTGTTGTTGCTTTTACTTTCAAGAAGCCAATTGAAAGTTTAATAAATAAAAAAGCAAATAATGTTATAGATTATGACGGTTTAGTTATGCACACGATTGATGTTGGGCAGGCAGATGCTATTATGGTAAAACTACCAGATAATAAAAATATGTTAGTAGATAGTGGCAATAGTGGAACAACTAAAAATGAAATTTTAAAAAGTTATTTGAATAATAATTATTTTAATTTAACTTCGAATAAAGAAATCGATTATTTTGTAATAACTCATAGTGACGCTGACCATTGTGGTGGTGCAGTTATGGTTTTTAATGAATATCAAGTTAATAAAGTTTTTAGACCTAATATATTTTCACAAAATTTACAAAGTGAAGTAGATTATGTAACTAGTTACGATAAAACTTATGTTAAAACAAAAGTTTGGGAAAATGTTATAACTTCGATGTATAACGAACCAAATTGTGAAGTTGAATTTTCAAAAGCAGGAATTGAAATTATAGAAGAAAATTATACAATTAAATTTTATGCACCTACTGAAACGAAATATAAAAATGTAAATGGTTTTTCACCACTAATAGTTATTGAATATAATAGCAAAAAGATTATGCTTACTGGTGATGCAACAACTGAAACCGAAGAAAAAGCACTTGACACTCTTCCTAGATGTGATATTTTGAAAGTTGCTCATCACGGAAGTACAACATCATCTAGTGTGGCGTTTTTGCAAAAGGTTAATCCTAGTTATGCAATAATTTCGTGCAATAAAAATGATGGAAATAATTATGGACACCCACATCAAGAAATTTTAAATAGGCTTTGTGATATTATGCCTAGTAGTAATATTTATCGAACAGATTTAAACGGAAATATTGTTTTCAACATTGATAAATTGGGGAGTATAAACATCGCACTAGATGTTCAAGGTAACACACTTTATATAAAAGTAGAATATGTATTAATAGGCTCAATTTGTGTGCTTTTTGTTATTTGTTTTGCAATGCCTAAGTCTAAAAAAGTAAAAAATAATTAAAAATTTTTATAAAACGGAGTAATTTTATTTACTATTTGACCTAAAATTTGTTAATATTAAATAAACTAACATAAAAGGATTAAATTAATTTGAAAAATAAAATAACAATTTTAGCACTTAATAAAAATTTTAAAAAGAAAATAGCAAAAAACTTATCTAAAAAACTAGATATGTTTTATGTTGATACAAATGAATTATTAAAATATGACTTATTAAATATAGATAAAGTAATAAAAGTTGCTGGACTTGATTATTATAATAAAGTAGAAACAAAAACTATAAAAAGTTTATCTAGTTATGAAAATGTTGTGATAACAATGGATAATGATAGTTTTTTTTATAAAGATAATTATAAATTTTTACAAGAAACATCATTATTTATTTATTTAAAATTAAACTATAATTATTTTGTAACTATTTTAGAAAAAGAAAAACCAAAGACAAGTAAGTATGAAATTATGTTAGATAAAAAAGTTTTTGCAGAGCGTGATAAAATATTATCAAATGTTTGTGATATTGAAGTAAAAATTAATGGAAATACTAAAAATATTGAAGATAAAATAATTAAAGAAGTTAAAAATTATTATAAGGATATTTTATGAAAGAAAGTTTAATTGTAAACAATTTAAGAGTAGTTAGTTGCGAAGCAATTTCTAACGCTCGAAGTGGACACCCCGGTGTTGCTCTTAGTGCTGCACCAATTTTTTACGCAATTTTTAAAAATTTAAAGATTGATAGAAATAATTTAAAATATTTTAATAGGGACTTTTTTGTAAATTCGGCAGGGCATTCAAGCAGTTTGCATTATTCAACATTAAATTTATTTGACATTAATATTACTAAACAAGATTTAATGCAATTTAGAAAATTAAATTCTAAAACGCCGGGACACCCCGAAATTGAAACCAAGGGCATAGATTGTTCAACTGGTCCACTTGGTGAAGGTGTTGCAAATAGCGTTGGACTTAGTATTAGTCAAAAACATCTAGCATCTATTTTTAATAAAAAAGATTGCGAAATTTTTGACTCTAATGTTTTTTGCTTTGTTGGTGATGGCTGTTTAATGGAAGGCGTAGCACTTGAAGCACTAAGTTTAGCAAGCAAGTTAAAACTTAACAATTTAATTATAATTTATGATAGAAACCGAAAAACAATAGAAGGCAGACTTGATATAACGCAAGATGAAGATACAGAATTAAAGTTTAAAGCAATGAATTTCAATGTTTTAACTGTAAAAGACGGAAATAATATAGAGTTAATTGAAAAAGCAATAGAAAAAGCAAAAAAATGTAAAGATAAACCATCTATTATAATGGTTGACACAATAATCGGTTATGGTTCGCATTTAGAAGATAACGAGTTAAGCCACGGCAAACCATTTAAAGAAGAAGAAATAAACGAATTAAAAACAAAATTTGGTGTTAATAACATTCCTTTTGAGTTTTTAAGTGAAGTAAAAGATTATGTTAAAAATATAAATATTCAAAAAGATGAAATAATTAAACACGAAAAAGAAAAATTAGAATATTATAAAAATAAATATCCAAAAGAATATGAAACTTTAACTAAATATTTTGATTATGACTATAATAATTTAGCATTAAATGAACTTAAAAAATTAAATATAAACAATTTAAAATCAACTAGGGAAAACAATCATTATGTTTTAAACGAAATTGCTAAAATTGTTCCAAATTTAATTGGTGGCAGTGCCGATGTTTGCACTTCAAGTATGGTTTATTTAGGTGGCGAAAAGTTTTTAAATGAAGATTATAGTGCTCGAAATATTCACTATGGAATAAGAGAACACGCTATGGGGGCAATTAGTAATGGAATAGCATTATTCGGTGGATTACTACCTTTTTGCTCGTGCTATTTAAGTTTTAGCGACTTTTTAAAACCAGCATTAAGAATGACTGCACTTATGAATTTGCCAGTATTTTATCAATTTTCTCACGACAATGTTTTTGTTGGAGAAGATGGGCCAACACATCAACCAATAGAACAATTAGTAACGCTTAGAGCAACACCAAATGTTAGTGTGTTTAGACCATATAATTTAACTGAAATTTTAGCTTGCTATAAATATTATTTAAAAAATTTAAAGCCCACTGTTTTAGTTTTAAGTAAAGAAAAAGTTACAAACGAAGATTCAAAAATCAGTGATGCTGAAAAGGGTGGTTATGTAATTTATAAAGAAAAAGGTGAACTAAAAGGCGTAATACTAAGTAGTGGAATGGAAGTTGAAACGGCAATAAAAGTGGCAGAAAGTATGGACGGAATTAGAGTTGTAAGTATGCCTTGTTTTGAAGTTTTTGATAGTCAATCAAAAAGTTATAAACAAAAAATTTTAACCGATAAACCAAAAATTGTTATGGAACTGTCAAGCAGTTATAGTTACTATAAATATGCACCAAATGGATTAATGATAACTACTGATAAGTTTGGCAAAAGTGGTAGTTCAACACAACTTAGAGAGTTTTATGAGTTTATTCCTAATAAAATTATAAAAAAAATAAAAAAATTTTTAAAAAGTGAATAATTTTAAATTTTTCACTTAAACTATAATTGTAAATAAAATTCATATATCAATGAGAAGAAAATATTTTAAATATTTTTGTTATTTTATTTACTGAAGAAAGACGGCAATTATAAGGTTGCCGTTTTTTCTTTGAAAATAAAAAAAGTTTTGTTATAATAATTAAATGAGAAATATAAAATTGGAATTTAGTTACGATGGAAGAAATTATTATGGACTTCAAAAACAAAAAAATTGTGTTACTATTCAAGGCGAAATTGAAAGAGCATTAACCGAACTTTTTGGTAAAGAAATTAATTTAATTATTGCAGGAAGAACAGATAAAGGCGTTAGCAGTTTAAAAATGGTGGGCAATTTTTATGTAGAAAGCAATATTGAAGCAGATAAAATCTGTTATGCCTTAAATGTAAAACTACCTAATGATATTAGAATTTTAAGTAGTTTTGAAGTTGATTTTAATTTTCATTCTAGATACGATGCTAAACAAAAAACATATAAATATAGTTTATACGAAAACAATTTTTCATTACCATTGTTTCCATTTGAAACATTATTTAAGGCTAAATTAAATTATTCTAATATGAAAAGAGCAATAAAATATTTAGTTGGCAAGCACGATTTTTCTTCGTTTGTAACAAAAAGTAAAGAAATTGACGATAAGGTTAGAACAATTTATAAAGTTAAATTAGTTAGAAAAGTTATTCAAGGGATTAATCATTATTATTTTTATTTTACAGGCAACGGATTTTTATATAATCAAGTTAGAACTATGGTCGGCACGCTAATTTTAGCTGGAATAAATAAAATAAAACCTAAGGATATTAAAAAGATAATAAAAAATAAAAATCGAAGTTATGCAGGCAGTGTTATGCCAGCAAATGGACTAGTTTTAACCGATATTAAGTATTAATCAAATATTAAAGTAAGTATTAAATAAGTATTAAAAAAGGAGTAAAGTTTGTACTCCTTTTTTAAATTTAGATTTAACTAAATAAATTTTTTAAACCATCTAATATAGTTTTATAAGTTGTAGAAGTTACAGCATTATTGTCTAAATTAGATTTATTTTCTGTGCAATAATTTTGAATTTCAGTTTTCTTATCGTCAGGTAGCATACTAGATTGAGCATCATTGCTTGCTTTATTTAATAAATTTTTCATAATATTATTAGTAAAATTATCACCAAAAGTTTGAGAATTTCTAACAGTTTCTAAACTTGATGCAACATCTTCTGTATTCATAGTTGAAATATCAATATTTGTTAAATTATTGGCTTTACTTTGAATATTTTTTAAATCTTTTATCATTGTAGAAATTTCAACATTAGGTAGGTTAGTTTTTAAATCTTCTAATAAACCTTTAATGTTTAAATCATCATTTGTTATACTTTCTATTGCTGTATCTATAATAGAATTAATTATATAAGTTTTTGAATTACCAAATATTTTACTATTATTTAAAGTGTCTAAGAAGTTAGAAATCTCTGTAATTCTTTCGTCAGTTAAACTATCAAAGTTTTGTAAATCTGTAACAATATCGGCAAAGTCAACCATATAATTTAATTCGTCTTTTAAGTTTGCTTCAATTTCATTATTGTTTATTTTATTAATATTTGTTTTAATTTCAGTTATCATTGCTTGAATATTTGAGTCAGTAAAACTGCTAGCGTCTGGGATTAAAGTTTCTGCATAACTGAATATTCCTTTAATAACGCAATTTTCTAAGGTTTCTGTTGTTCTTGTGTTTAATTTTGTTTCAATGTTGGTGCAAACATCAGTTATTGTAGTAGAAGCTGCAATATTTTTAGTTGCTTTAATTATTTCGGTTAGTAGTACTTGCATTTTACTTGAATAAATTGGTGCATTTGTGTTATTTTCTACTTCATCAAATTTACCACAATAATCTATTATTTTTAATGCACTTTTAACATCTGTAAAACTTAAATCTTTAAATTCTACAATTGTATCTAATAAAGGTTTGATGCTTGTTAATTCATTTTCCCATTTAACTTGTTTAGTTTCGTCAAATTTTAAAACTTCAATAACATTTTCAAAATCTGTTAAACCTGCATTTTTTGTTAAATCTAAGGCATCGTTATAAATAGGAGTTATAGCACCACCAAAGATTGTAGTCTTTTCAAGTTTGTCAAGAAGTTTTCCATAAGCGCTTAAATTTAGGGTAGTAACATCAATATTTTTTGTATCTAGTGTTTCATAAACAAAAGCGAAATCATCAAAGGCATCGCCAACTTTTGTTAATTCTATATTAAAATTATCTACTTTACTTAAATTATCTACTGCTTTTGTTATATTTACAGGAAGTTCAATTGCTTTTGCTTTATCTTTGACATATTCTAATAAATCGGTGTATTGACTAGAAGATAAAACTTTTTCGTCTTTTAAAGTGTCAATCACATTGCCAATATAACCAAAAGTGTTTTTTGTTAAATATAATTTAGAGTTAAGTTTAAGTGTTTTAACGCCATCTATTGCATTTACAATAATATTTTTAATTGTATTTGTTGCATCTTCTTTTGTTATATTATTAGTTGAATATGTTAAGTTCATTGCTTTAAACATATTATCTAAAACTGAATCAACGGCTTGTGGGGCAATATCTTGAAGTAATTTTATGCTTGTAATTGCATTTGCCATTTTTTCGCTAAAATCATCGTTTGAATTAATTATTAATTCGGCAACTTGTTTAGAGTTTAATTTTCCTTCACTTTTTAAAGTGTTGTAAATAGGAGTTAAAATTCTATTATCATTTACGACTTTTAATATATCTATAACTTTTGATAAGTTTTCATTAATAATAGGAGTGTCGTAAGTTTTTATACTTTCTAAAATTGCTCTTGTTAAAGCATATTTAATTTCATCTTTTTTTATGTCTTCTGGTAGTTGAATAATAAAATTTGGGTCGTTTAAAACTTTATCAATTATTGTAGGAATTAATGTGTTGCCAACTGCTTTAACTATGTTAGATTTAAAAGTGCCGTTTAAAGTATTATCTAAATAGTTAATCATTTGTGTCATTTCTTCTTGCGTTAAACTTTGTTTTTTATAAAGATTCATCGTATTACTATAATCTACATAAACATTTAAGGCATTGTTTACTTCATCAACAAGTTTAATGTTTACCTTATTAACTTTTGTTTCCGATAAAGTATTAAAAGTTACTGTTCCTAATTGTTTAATTCCAATTATTTTTGTTGCAGTAATACCAACGCTACCGTTATAAGCATCTATAATTTTTGTAACATTTATAGAACCATCTTTAAACACATATTGAAGTAATGGAGTGTATTCTTCTTGCGTTTCTTCGCCTTCGGCACTAACTGAATTTTGAGCAACTATTGTGCCACTACTATCAACTTTATAACTATTTAAACTTGTTGCAATATCGCCTATACCAAATAGTGGAATAAATGTAGCAAAAATTGCAATTATTCCAGTTGCTAAGCCCATTAATGCACCGTAACCACGATGTTTTTTCTTTTTTATAACTTTTCCATTAGCATCTTTCTTTTTAGGTGTAAAGATAGCAACAAATAATTTTACAATTAAAGTAACAATAAAAACTACAATTTTAATTAACCAATAGAATATTGTAAACAATATTGGTGTCATAATCATTGTTGGTAGTTTTACAATTAAATCTATTGCATCTGGGTTAGAACTTAAAATGCTTGCAACATCAGGTTGTTCGCTAATTTTATTAATTAAAATTTGATTAATTGAAACTGCACCATCTACATTAACACCAATTCCAGACAAATCGGCATTAATTATAGAATTAGTAACTAGTCCCGTTAAAATAAGTAATCCAACAACTAAAATAAGGTTGTAAATTCCAGTTGCTAAACTTTCTTTAAAACCAACAATTAAACCATAAATAACGCTACAAACAATAAATAATAGCATTATTCCTGAAATTATTAGATTAATTAGTAAAGCGTAATCAATTTCCATAAAGTTTCTCCTAAATTATTTTTAACATAATATAAATATATTATAACAAAAAATATATAAATAAGTTAAATAATTTATCAATAAACATTTTATTTTTTTTGTAAAAATTTTAAGCTTTTTACTTGACAAACATTTTAAAATAGAGTAAACTTACTAAGTTTAATAATTTATTTTGAATTAGCCCTTAAAATAAGTTAAAAAAATATAAATAAAACACAAATGTTTGGAGGAATTATGAAATCTTATATGGCAAATCCTTCAACAGTGGAAAGAAAATGGTATGTTATTGATGCTACAGACATTGCTATGGGAAGATTGGCAAGTCAAGTTGCCGCAATTTTAAGAGGTAAAAATAAACCTACATTTACTCCACACGTTGATACAGGGGATTATGTTATTGTTATTAATAGCGATAAAGTTAAATTAACAGGTAAAAAATTAGAACAAAAAATGTATCGTCATCACACTGGTTATATTGGCAATATGAAAGAAGAAAGTTATGCTAAATTAATGAGTGAAAGAAGCGATTTTGCAATTGAACTTGCAGTTAAAGGTATGCTACCAAAATCTAATATGGGTAGAGAAATGTTAAAAAGATTAAAAGTTTATAAAGATGCTAATCACGGTCACGAAGCACAAAAACCTGAAATCTTAGTTTTAAAGGAGGCTAAATAATTATGGCAGTTACTAAAAAAGTAAAACAAGATAAAACTCTTTCTCCTTTAATTCCTGGAAGAAGAAAAAGTTCAGTAGCAAGAGTTAGAGTAACAAGTGGTACTGGTAAAATTATCATCAATAAACAAGAATTAAACGAATACTTTAAATTAGAAACTTTAAAACAAATAGTTAAACAACCATTAGTTTTAACAAACACATTAGATAAAGTTGATGTTTTAGCAAATGTTTATGGTGGTGGATTATCTGGTCAAGCTGGTGCAATTCGTCACGGAATTAGTCGTGGTTTAGTTAAACTTGATGAAACTTATAAACCAGAACTTAAAAAAGCAGGTTTCTTAACAAGAGATGCTCGTGTTAAAGAAAGAAAAAAATATGGTTTAAAGAAAGCAAGAAAAGCACCTCAATTTACAAAGAGATAGAAATT
>CAKVEY010000016.1 GCA_934746185.1 uncultured Clostridia bacterium | reverse complement strand
GCCTGCACCTGTTCCAACATCTAATATTTTTGAGTTATTCTTTATGTTTTTTAAAGGTAAAACACTATCTATAAAATGCTTAACATATACATCGGTTTTATCAGTAATAGCAGTTAAATTCATAACTTTATTTTTTTCTATTAAATCTACATAATAGTTATTAAATAATAACATTTTTTGTTCGTCAACATCTATATTATACTTTTTAAACAGTTCTTCCATACACTTACTTCTCCTTTTGTTTTTTTGATAAAAACAACAACGAAATTAACTCAAAACATACTAGCATTACACTACCATAACTAAACATATTTTTATATCTAAACCCTGTTACACCACTTTTACAAGAATAAATTATGGTAAACACCAAAAATACAACACTTAACACAATAAGTAGAATATTATTTAACAATGCCATTTTATCAATAACTGGCTTATATAACTTAATTTTATAATAATTTATCATACTTAATATAAATAAAATTAAATTTATAAAAGTAAAAATAAAGAAAAATATCATTAAAATTGAAAACAAAGCATTGTTTTCAAAGTCCATTAAGTTATAAAAATTGTATTTAACAATAGTTTTATCTATTTCATCAATAAAATAACTTGTATAAACTGGAAATAAAAATATTAAATACGGAACAAAAGTATTTAATAGTAAAAAATAATATTTTTTTAAATTTTGTACAAAATTTCGCATATTTAATATTAAAATATTTTTTAAATTTTGTCAATTTTTCTACTATATATTTTTGTGTTACATATTCTACAATAATTATGTAACTTTAATTTGCAATTTTTACAATATTTTGTTTTGCAAACAACACAAATTTCCATATCATCATAATCAATAATTTTATTACATATATCACAAGTAAAAACTTTCATAATATTAGTTTAAAACATTATTTATAATTTATACTTTGATTATTTTTTGTAATTTTTAATAGATTTTTACATTCAAACATATAATAAAAAATATTAGTAATTTCACCATAAATACTAATATTTTTAATTAATAACATTAATTTTAAAGCAATTTTTGACCTAAATTTGCCTATTTTTTAATAATTTTTATATATTTTGATTATTTTAACGCAATCTTTCCGTCTTCAATTTTAATGATATTTGTATCTTTATTAACTAAATCAAATTTAGTTGTTGTTATTATTGTTTGTAAGTTTTTAACTCTTTCAAAAAGTCTAATTTTTCTATTTTCATCAAGTTCGGAGAAAACATCATCAAGTAGTAGTAAAGGGTATTCATTAAACACTTCTTTAAAGATTTCAAGTTCGGCAAGTTTTATAGAAAGCAAACTCGTTCGCTGTTGCCCCTGACTTCCAAAACTCTTAACTTCTAAGTCGTTTAAATAAATTTTTAGGTCATCTCTATGTGGCCCAACAGTAGTATATTTTAGCTTTAAGTCTTTTTCACGATTTTCTAATATTTTATTAAATAAAATTTGTTCAATCTCTTCTTTTGTTTTTCCTGCAAAATTATCGCAAGACGCATATTCTACAATTAAATTTTCTTTATTGCTTGATAAGTTAGAATGTTCTATACTACTAAACTTATTTAATTTTTCAACAAAGTCGAGCCTTGACAATATTATTTCGCTAGCAGATGATACTAATTGATAATCCCAAATTGGTAAAGTTTCTTCAATTAAAGCTAAATTTTCGGTGGATTTTAAAAGTTTATTTCTTTCTTTTAAAATTTTATTGTATTTAATTAAATTCAAATAATAGTTTTTATTTATTTGACTAATATCTATGTCCAAAAAACGCCGTCTATCTTCTGGCGCTTCTTTAACAAGTTTTAATTCGTTTGGAGAAAAGAATACGCACGCCAAATTTCCTAGTAAACTACTCATTTTGGTGATATTAATTTCGTTTAACTTAACAAATTTTTGATTATCTTTAAAATCTATTGATATAATATTGTTGCCGTTATTTTTTTCAAAATCTATTAAAATTCGAGCATTATTTAGTCCATTTTTTATCAATTCTTTTTCATTTTTTGTTTTAAAACTTTTTCCTATGCACGAAAAATATATGCTCTCTAACAAATTGGTTTTACCCTGAGCATTATCTCCTAAAAGTATGTTTAAGTTAGAACTTAGATAAAATTTTTCATAACTATAATTTCTAAAATTCCTAAGTTCCACAAAATTTATGTGCATATAGTTTTATTATATCAAAAATAATAAATTTTTTCAATTAAAATTTAATTATGTTATAAACTTATTGTTAAAAAATATTGCTTTAAAAAATTTGACTTTTATTAAAATTTTGATATAATATTTTTATAACTACAATTAGTACTATAAAAAGGAAGGCTTATGTTTAAAAAAGAGTTAGTTGAAAATTGGAGTAAAGTTTTATTTTTACTAGAAAAAGAAATGACGGCAGTTAGTTTTGACTTGTTTATAAAAACTTTAAAACCACTCGCAATAAAAGATGACAATATTATTCTTTATGCACCAACCGAAATGGCAAAAAATCAGTGTGAAAAAAACTTTATGAGTTTAATAAAATTCGCACTCGATTCTACTTTCCCAGGAGAGTTTAGAGATTTTAAAATAATTACAGGCGAAGAAGAAAAAAATAAGTTTTTAGAAGATGAACTAGTTGGCGAAGTTGTTCCAAAAGAAGAGAGAAAAAGTCCAGCATATAAAACAAACTTAAATCAAAAATACACATTTTCTAATTTTGTTGTTGGTAAAAGTAACCAAATAGTTTACGCTGCTTGTAAAAATGTTGCCGATTATCCGGGAGTTAGATTTAATCCACTTTTTGTTTATGGTGGAGTAGGTCTTGGAAAAACACATCTATTACACGCAATAGGCAATCAAATAGTACACGATAACCCTGATATGAGAGTTTTGTATATAACTTGCGAACAATTTACAAACGATTATATGGACGCAATTAGAAGCGATTTTAAAGACAGTGTTATTGTGGCATTTAGAGAAAAATATCGTAATGTTGATGTATTATTAATTGATGATATTCAATTTTTCGCTAAGAAGATAGAAACACAGGAAAATTTCTTCCACACATTTAATGATTTATATCAACAAAACAAACAAATTGTTATTGCTAGTGATAGGCCACCTAAAGAAATTGAAACTTTAAGCGATAGGCTTCGTAGTAGGCTTGCTAGTGGTTTAATTCAAGATATTGGTCAACCAGATTTTGAAACAAGAGCTGCAATTCTTATAAAAAAAGCACAATTAGAAAATTATAATGTCCAGCGTGAAGTTATAGATTATCTTGCTGAAAAGTATGATACAAACGTAAGAGAACTTGAAGGTTGTTTAAGTAAAGTTGTATTTTATGCAAATTTATTAGGTCATCATTTTGCTGATATTAATGATGCAAAAGAAGCGTTAAAAAATGTTGAAAAAGACGACAGAGCAAGAATAAATATGGACAGAATTATTGATGTTTGTTGCGAATATTACGATGTTACAAGAGATGATTTAACTGGCAAAAAGAAAAACAAAGAAATTGTTGACCCAAGACAAATAACAATGTATTTAATAACAGAAATTTTAGATACGCCACTTGTAGTAATAGGTAGAGTATTTGGAAATAGGGACCATACAACAGTAATGCACGCAAGAGATAAAGTAACGCGTCTTATGAAAGACGATAGCAATTTAAGAGCCGAAATTAGCGAACTAAAAGAAAAAATTAAAGGCGTAAAAGAAGATTTTTAATGAAACATTTTTCATTTTAAATAATAAATTATAAATAGGAGATTAAAAATTATGGGATTATTTAACAAAGTAAAAAAACAATTATTAGCAGTTATAGAGTATAAAAACGAAGATAAAAATCAAATGGTTTATCGTTATCCTTTAAAGGAAAGAGATGAAATTATGAACCAATCAACTTTGGTTGTAAGAGAAAGTCAAGTTGCAATTTTTGTACATAAAGGTACTATTTGCGATGTTTTCAATCCAGGAACATATAAACTTACTACTGACAATATTCCTTTCTTAACAAAATTATTATCGCTTCCAACAGGATTCAATAGTCCAATTAAAGCCGAAGTATATTTTGTAAACACTCGTCAATTTACAGGTTTAAAATGGGGTACTCAAAATCCAGTTATGCTTCGTGATGCAGACTTTGGAAACATTAGAGTTCGTGGTTATGGTATTTACTCTATGAGAGTTAAAGATGCTAAAACATTTTTAAGAGAGATGTTTGGCACAAATTCTAGTTATGGCGTAGAAGATGTTGGAATGCAAACAAAACCTATGTTACTATCAGGATTAACTGATACTATTGGCGAAAGCAAAGTAAGCGCACTAGATTTAGCAAGTAAATATAAAGAACTAGCCGAAGATGTTGTTACTCATAGTCAAGAAAGTTTTAACGCTTTTGGTCTAGAACTTTGCAGTTTTGTAATTGAAAACTTATCACTTCCAGAAGATGTAGAAAAAGCCTTAGACGAAAGAACAAAAATCGGTGTTATGGAAGACAAGATTGGCACATACACTCGTTTAAAAGCAGCAGATGCTTTAAAAGATGCAGCCAACAATCCTAACGGAAATAATATGGCAGGTCTTGGCGTTGGCTTAGGTGCTGGCGCTCAAATGGGCAATTTATTTGCAAGTAGTTTAAGTGGTGAAAATCCAGTTAAAGAAAATACTGCAACTTGCAACAATTGTGGTGCAAAAATTCGTAAAAACGCTAAATTCTGTCCAGAATGTGGTGCAAAACAAGGTTATAGTTGTCCAGTTTGTGGTGCAGAAGTTAAAAAAACTTCTAAGTTCTGCCCAGAATGTGGAACTAAATTAGTTAAAGATGGAAAAGTTTGCAAATGTGGTGCTAAACTTTCACCAGACGCTAAGTTCTGCCCAGAATGTGGAGAAAAAGTTTAATGGCAAAAAATACTAATCGCAAATGCTCAGGTTGTGGGGGAGAATTAGTTTTTTCACCCACAAAACATGGGCTTTATTGCGATAAATGTAAAAGTTTTTATTCTATTAACGCAAATAAACAAATTGTAAAATTAAATTATGATAGTAGACTTTCAAAAGAGAGTAGTGTAAATTCTAGTTTTAACTGCCCTAGTTGTGGTGCTAATTTAAAATCAACTGTAAGAGAAATTAGTAAAACTTGCCCTTATTGCAATTCAAATTTTGTAATTAATATTGAAAATCTTAATGGTTTAAAACCTAATTCAATTATTCCTTTTGCTTTTGATAAAGAAAAGGCAATAGAGTATTATAAACAAGGTGTTAAGAAAAAACATTTTTTACCTAACGCCTTTAAGAAATCTCCTGGTTTAGACAGAATTTTTGGTACATATATTTCTTGTTTTAGTTTTGATGCAGACACTAGTTCAGTTTATAATGGTAGAATTAGAATTGAAGAAACTCATACTTCTAACGGAGAAACAAGGCGAACATCATACACAAAAAACATTAGTGGTGAAAAAGACTATCAATTTAAAGATGTTTTAATTGAAAGCAGTAAACTTACTAATCAACGTTCTTTCGACCAAATTAAACCATTTTTAATAGATAACGACTCTGTTTATGACTATAACGAAGATTTTATTCGTGGTTATCAGGTAGAAAGTTATGACAACAATTTGCTTAATTGCAAAGTATTAAGTGAAGACTATATAAAAAGTCAAATTAGAGAAAGAATTTTATCTAATTATAGTTATACAAGCGTAGATTACTTAAATGTTAGTTCTAAATTTTATAACGACAAATTTAGTTATATGTTGTTGCCTGTTTATTTTATAGATTTTACTTATAAAAATAAACCTTATAAAACTTATATTAATGGTCAAACTGGTAAAGTTGGCGATGATTTACCAAAAAGTAAAACAAAAATCTTCTTTGCATCTTTCTTTATTGTGTTAATAATTGCTTTAATTATTTTATTGCCATTATTTTTAAGTTGATATTAATAAAAAAAGTTTTAAATTAAAAAATTAGGAGAGCAATATGAAAGAAAAAAAAGAAAATCTAAATTTAGCACTATTATTTTCATTTTTAGTTGCTTTATTAGGTAGCATAGTTTGGGGATTTTTGTACTCAACAGGTTGGTTTGTATCAATTGTTGCTTATGCAACTGCGTTTTGTATGTTTGCAGTTTATTTAAAGTATGCAAAAATGAGTAAATTAACTTTTATTTGGACACTTATTTGGGTTATCGTACTAAATATTATAGCTACTTTTGTTGCAATAATTGTTTCAGCATCAATAAGTGCTAATTTACCACTTAGCGAGACTATTTCAAGATTTTTTCAAAACTTAAATTTAATAGCCAAAGATTTAATTATTGATATAATTTTAGGTACAATTTTTGGTGTTTTAGGTGTAATGTCTTATTATGCTTATTATAAGAAAAATCTAAAAGAAAAAGAACTAAAAGAATTAGAACAATCAATTTTATTAAAGACTCTTGAAACTAGTAACAATGAAATTCCAGTTACAGAAGTGGATATTAAACCACAAGATAATAAAAAAGAAGAAACCGACGAAGTTAAAAATAACATTGAAACGACTAAAACTGAAACAAATGATAATAATGAAAATAATGAAAATAAATAAATATTAAACAAGAGTGTTTCTCTTGTTTTTTATTAAAATTTTCACTTTATTTTAATAAATTAGTTACAGAATAATAATTTATTTGATTTAACATTATAATATATTTTATTATTTTTATAATAAAAAGTATTGACATATTCGTTTAAACTAATTAAAATAATGTAAAGGAGTAATTATTATGAATTCTATTTTTCAAGAAAATTTAAAAAAACTTACTAACAAATATTCTCAAAAATATGTAGCAACCAAAACTGGTTTTTCTCAATCATCAATTAACAATTATTTAACAAAAAACTCTGAGCCGTCAATCCAATTTTTAATCTCTTTAAAAGATGCTTTTGGTATTAATGTTGACGACTTTTTGTTTGCCGATTTTGAAGTAAACGAGCAAACTTCATTTTCTCAATTTATAGGTAATTATATTATATATTATTATAATAATGATTCTTATAAAGGTGAAGTGCATACTAATTTAAAAAACACATTAAATTATGGCGTTTTAAGTATTTATAAAGAAAAAGAATTAGATACTAATGTTCAAGTTGTTGCAACCTTTACAAAAGAAAAAACAACAGCAATAAAATTATTAAAAACTTTAAACAAAAACACTAAAAAAATTAGTGATATTTATGAAGAATATGGAAACACCTACTTAGGTGAAATAACTTTAACTGAACAAAATATATTTTTAGATTTAGAAAATAAAAACAATAACGATAAAAGTTTTATTATTTTAAATAATCCACCAACAAAGCAAGATTATGTCGGTGGTGCTGGCACGGTTAATTCTATTGCTAGGGGAAGAGAACATAATCCGTGCATTCAATTTATAATTATCTCTAAAAAACTAATTGATGTACCTGATGGCGAATTATATAACTTACTTAAATTTGACGATTATAGCGTTAATTTAGACGATAGTATTAAAGATATTATAGATTTATTTAAACGATTATACGCCGAGAAAAACGAACTATCAGTTGAATTAACAGACACACAAAAACAAGCAATAGTAAGAAATAAACTTGAATATCACTTTAACGAAATTTTAGAAGCTAATGTTTTTAGATTTGCCAAAGTTTCTAATAAGGAAGATGACTCAATTTATAAACTTATTAAAGGGGGTATAGATGTATAGCGAAAAAGAAAATATCCTACTTGATGATAGGTTTAAATTAATAGAGGACATAGCAATTAAAAATAAACTTAATGTTAGCGTTATAAAAAAAGCATATTTTACGGCAAAAATTTTACACGCTAAGCAACGACGAAAAGACGGCACGCCTTACATTTCTCACCCCATTGAAGTTGCTTTAATATTAGCGAAACTAGACTTTGATGAAAATGTTATTGCAGGGGCACTTTTGCACGACACTATTGAAGATTGTGGATACACAAAAGACGAAATGATAGCCGATTTTAACAAAAAAATATTCAATTTGGTAGATTGCGTTAGCGCTATTGATAACACTAAATATGTGTTTAATAAAGATAACATCTATGAAGATGAAAACTTTTTAAAATCGTCAGTAGAAGAACAATCTTTTCAAAAACTAATTAGTTTAGGAAAAACTAATCCGTGTGGTTTTGCAATAAAATTTGCTGATAGACTTCATAATTTAAGAACAATAGACACATTTGCTTACCCTAAACAATTAGAAAAAGTTAGAGAAACAGAAAAATGGGTTCTACCAATAGCAAGTGCCCTTAAAAGCGAATATTTTTATCGAGCAATTAAAAACGAATGCTTTAAAGTGGTGCATAAATTCGATGGTCAACAATATTTAATTCATTATGAAATTTACCATAATTCAAACACACAAAATGTTGAAAATTTAAGTAAAACACTAAAATCAATTTTTTCTAATTCTTCTATACAAGAAATTAAAATAAGAAATATTAGAGAATATAAAGTTTTTGAAGACTTAACAAAACTTTACAAAAAAGTCGATATAACCAAAATTTCACAAGGTCAAATTATGAAAGTTTCAAACTACAACATTACTTTAATTTACAACAAGGAGCAATCACAGCAAAAGGCGTTAAACGAAGTTATAGATTTAATTTCTAAAAAAACTAATTTAAAAATTATTGACATTAAAATAGGTAGTTTTACTAATAAATTATATCTTCAAATAGAAGACGAAATAAAGAATAAATATAATGTTTATATTTTAACTGAAAATGAATATTCATTATTAAAAGTTGGCACGGTAGATGGACAAAATTTAGATAAAATTGACGAAGAAAACATAAACGATTTAGACCAAGAATTGATTAAAATAAAAACTCGTTCTGGCGAAGTAAGATACATTTCTAAAAATAGTACAGTTTTAGATTTTGCCTTTAAATTGCATCGAGATACAGGTTTTTCATTTAAGTATGCAATAATAAACGATGGCAAAACAAAATTTCCACCATACACTAAAATTAACGAAAACGATAAAATTGAAATTGTTATAGATAAAGATGAGGACGGCAATTTAATTAATAATGCAAAACTACGATGGTTTGCTTATGTTAACACCGAACTTGCTCGTAAAATTTTAATTAAATATTTTGAAAAATTAGAGCGTGATAGATTATAAGATTTAGTAAAATTACTAAATCTTTTTTAATATTTTCATCTTGACAATATATAAATTGTTTGATATTATTTTAGTATGAAAGAATTTAAACCAATTTTAAAAAACTTTGATGAAGTTTTAGATTCTAACAATAACGCTATTTTCAAAAACACTAATGAAAATTTTTTTAAAGATTTTGGAAAAATTAATACAAATAATCCTTTAAAATTATATAGTAGTTTAGCAGATAAATTAGGTGGTTCACTTCCAAAAAATTTCTGCTTATGCGATAGCAATAGTTTAAAAGAGTTATTTGACGAAGTAAAAAAAACTAATTCTAGTTACATAACTTGTTATAATAATCTTATTAAAAACGATTATAACGGAAAAGATGTTCCTATAAAATTTATTCCTGTAATGGTTAAAGAATACGATTTAAGAGAAAATAAATATGGTGTTTATACCGAAGAACTTTGCAGTAAAATTTCTAATTTATTTAATGTTGAAACTAGTTTTATAAAAAGTTTTGAACATAACAATAAGTTATATATTTTATCAGTCGATTTTATGCAAGAAAATACTTTATTTGAAACTCTTGGCTCATATGGTTATATAAACCATAACGACCATTTTTTATATTATAGCGAATATATCTCAAACATTTTAGCAAAAACAAAAATGGTTAATCCTTATATATTTTATAAAGAAGTAAACAAATTAGATGATTACAATTTAAGTTTACAAGATAAAATAAAAATTGAAGAAAAATTAATCGAACAATTTTTATTTCGTAAATATATTATAAAAGATAACGATTTTTATGATTATAATGTAGGAATTTTGTATAACACAAAAACAAAAGAATACTCATTAGCGCCAAATTTTGATATGGAATGTGCCTTTGAAAGCGAACAAAGTAAGGGAGCACTTACTGCATATTTGAAAAATTTTAATTGTTATTATCCTAATATTCTTAAAAATTTTATGAAAAAATCTCAAAATATTTTAAAGAAAAATTTATTAAATTATGAAGTTTTTGAAAATGTTTATTTTTATGAAGGGGAAGAGTATAAAAAACAAATAATAGACAACTTAATAAAAAGAATTAAAGAAAATATAATAAAATTAAATTGCTACTATAAAAAAGCAATCAAAGAAAAAGAATTAACTATTAACAAATAAAAAGTGGGTGTTGAATTTAATACTCACTTTTTATTTATTATATTGTAACTTTTAACATTATAATAATAACGTTACTTTATTTTACTAATTTATTTTATTATGTTTTTAGAATAAAATATTGACAAAAAACAATATTTTAATATAACATATTAATAATTAATTAAGATTTATTTGTATAGTATTTCCACAAATAACAACTACTACTTATACTATGTTTCTCTATAACTAAAATAAATTTAATTATCACTCTATACTAATAGATCTTGATAAATTATTTTATAAAAATTGGAGGCTAAAATGTTTGTAAAAAAAGAAAATAAAGATGAATGCAAAAGATTATTAGATAAGGTAGTAAGTAATGGTATAGACTTTAAAGTAAATCAAAAATTTTTAAAAAAAATATACGATAAAAATAAAAAAGACGAATTGTTAGAAATTTCAAAATCTGGCATTGAAATGGAAAAATTAATTGATGATTTTAATACAGAAATAGTGCCATATTGTTCTAATTTTAGTAATGAAAAATTTATGAGTTTTCCAGATGCTGGTAACTCTATGGCTGGGCTTGCTGGTTCAATTTATGCAGATATGTTACAACAAAATATGATAAATAGTACTTTCTGCGCACCTATTGCAACTTACCTTGAAATTTCAGTTATTAATTGTCTTAGAAAAGTTGTTGGATACAAAACTAGCAAGATTAATAACATTTGGGACGTAGGTGGAATAATAACTTATGGTGGAACAGGAAGTAATTCAACTGCAATGATGCTAGCAAGAGAAAATCACAAAAATAATACTATGGAAAAAGGTGTTACAAACCCCGAAGATTTTGTTACCATTATTCCAAAAGGAATTGGACATTACAGCATAAAAAGTGCTTGTATGTGGCTTGGAATTGGCAATAATGTTATAGAAGTTGAAACAAATGAGTTTAAGTATAACTTAAAAGAATTAGAAAAAACACTTTTACTTCATAAAGGTAAAGTAATGTGCGTAGTTGCTTATGTCGGTGATAGTAGAACAATGACGATTGATAATTTAGAAGAAGTTTCTAAACTAGTTAAATCTATCGACAAAAATATCTGGTTACACGCCGATGCTTGTCACGGATTTTCTTTGGCTTTTAGTGAAAAATTAAAACAAAAAATTAAAGGAATAGAAAATTTTGATAGTATTTCAACAGACCCACACAAAGTACTAGATTTACCTTATTGTTTAAGTGCTTTATTAGTAAAAGATCCACAAAAATTCAAATTAATTACTTCAACTTCGGATTTAATTATGCAAGAAGATTATGCTTTTGGACAAATAACTCCATTTATTGGTTCTAAAAGTTGGGTGTCTTTAAAATTATGGTTCGTTTTACAAAACTTAGGACTAGACGGTATCGCTAAAATGATTGAAGACAGAATGGAAATGGCACAAAAATTAAAAATTATGGTACAAAACAATCACGATTTAGTTTTACTTAATGCCGTTGAAATGAATTCTGTTGTATTTATGTATGCTCCTAAAAATATTGCTAATAATGTTGACTTTCTTAATAAAGTTAATAAAGAAATACACGATAGAATTTATAAAAACGGAGAATATCATTTGCATCAATTTTCAATACCAGATAACTTTGGAGTTATTAAAAAAGATGTAACATTGTATCCTTTAAGATATATGTCAGGCAATCCAAACATTACCGAAAAATCACTAAAAGAGATGTTAGATTGTGTTATTAAAACAGGTAGTGAGGTGCTTAATGAATGGTCTTTGTAAATCTTACATAAAAGTTTTAAATGAAAATTTTAAAAATATTCAAATTATTTTTTATGGCTCTAACATATACAATGAAGTTTCTAGCGATTTAGATTTATGTTTAATAACAGATAAAGAGTTATCAAAAGAAGAAAAAGAAAGATTAATTGAATTTACAAAAAATTTTCAAAAGAGTAAAAACTTAAAAATTGATGAAGAAATTCCTTTTGAAAATAAATTATTATACACCATAAAAGATTTAGACGATATTTTTATTAATTCACCTTTTAAAGATAATGATGGAAGATATGTTTATCACGATATTATAAAAAGTGCCGAATTTTTAAATTCGTTAGAAATGAAAAAGCGTTTATTATTAAACATTTTAACCACTGACCATAAAAGTTATGGTAAATTAATAAATATAAAAAATTATGAAGAAAAAGCGTGGTTTGAAATTTTAAATATGCTACATAATGTTTTTAATACAGATTTATCAAATATAGATAAAATTTTAGATAATCTTTATGTTAATCCATCAAATTTTTACGCAAGTGAAATGTATCTAGGTTATAAATTAGCAAATCCTAATAAACGAAAATATCTAAGAAAAAAAGTAAAAATTTATAGCAAAAAATTATTAAAGAGTTTGACATAATACAAAAAAAAAGTTATTATAAATTACAGACATTATTTTAAGGTTTATATTTGATTTAAAAAATTAATTTTTATAATAATTTATCAATTAATGAGATATTAGTCTTTAAATATTAAATTTGAATACAAAACATTGGAGGTAAAAATGAACAAAAATATATTTATTGGTGGTGCTTGGCCTTATGCAAACAATTCTTTACACGTAGGACATTTAGCAGCACTTTTACCAGGTGATGCAATTGCAAGATATTTTAGACAAAATGGCGACAATGTTATTTATGTTTCAGGTACTGATTCACACGGCACTCCTATAACAGAAAAAGCAAAAAAAGAAAAAATTTCGCCAGAATTAATATCTCAACATTATCACGAAGAATTTCAAAAAAATTTTGAAGATTTAGATTTTTCTTACGACTTATATACTTCTACTATGACGCCTTATCACGCAAAACTAGTACAAGAATATTTAAGAAAGATAATGGATAATGGTTATATTTATCAAAAACAAGAATTACAAGATTTTTGTCCTAATTGCAACACTTTTTTGTCAGATCGTGAAATTATTGGTGTTTGTCCACATTGTGGAGGAAAAGCCAAAGGTGATCAATGCGATGAATGTTCTGCTACACTAAATGCTAGTGAAGTATTAGAAAAAAAGTGTAGTACTTGCCAGCACGAAACAATTCAAAAACCAAATACTCATTTGTATTTTTCTTTATCTAAATTTCAAGATAGAATTAAAGAATTAAACGAGAGTAGAAAAGGACAATGGCGTTATAATGCAACTAACGAAACATATAAATTTTTGGATATGGGATTAATTGATAGAGCTGTAACTCGTCAATTGCCTTGGGGAATTGATGTTCCTTTTGAAGGATTTGAAGATAAAAAAATATATGTTTGGATTGAAGCCGTTTTAGGATATTTAACTGCTGGTCAAAAAGTTGCCGAAGAAAGAAATATAGATTTTAAAAATTTTATGAAAAAGGGCAATGTCGTTTCATACTATTCTCACGGAAAAGACAATATTCCTTTTCACACTGTAATTTTCCCAGCACTATTAATGGCTATTGATAATGATATTAATTTACCTGACTATATCATTTCTAGCGAATATGTTAATATGAATAATGAAAAGATGAGTAAAAGTAAAGGTAATTTAATTAGTGTAAACAACTTAATTAAGTTATTCCCAAAAGACTCAATTCGTTATTATATGTTAGCAAATGGACCTGAAACTAAGGATATTAATTTTTCATTAGACGATTTTGTTCAAAATCATAATAAATTTTTAGTGGGAGTTTTAGGTAATTTTATTAATAGAAATTTATCTTATATTAACAAAAAGTTTGAAGGGAAAATTCCTAACGGAAAAATTGATGATAACATAAGAAATTTAACTACTGAAACTTTTAACAAAGTTGGTTCTTTAATTGAACACGGAAAATTAAGACAAGCAGTCGAAACCATTATTTCGTATGTTAGTGCAGGGAATAAGTATTATGACGATCAAAAACCTTGGGTTCAAGTAACAGAGGATATTGGAGGATTTAATAACACAACTTACACTTGCGTTTATATGATGGCAAATATAGCAAATTTATTTGCTCCATTTATTCCTCAAACTTGCAGTAAAATTAAAGAAAAATTGAATTTAGATTCAAAATTTGTTTGGGAACCTGTTGAAATAGGTAAAGATATAACTATAACTAATAATGATTTACTTTTTGAAAGATTAACATTAGAACAAATTCAAAATAAATATGAAGAATTGCTTAATGCAGTTAAATAAATTATTAAAAATTTTATTATTATAAATAATTTAAAAAGGAGTTTACATATTATTGTATAACTCCTTTTATTATGTAGTTTTTAAAAATTTAACCTTTTTTGAATATTATCGTCTTTTTCCATATTCTGTATCAATATTATTTTCTAAATCTTTTATTTTTATTTTAAGTAATTCAATTAATCCTTTTTTTGTACTTTCGCAAAAATTTTTATTATTTCCATTTAATAAAAATCCACTTTTACAACCACACATACAAGTTGGGTAAAACTTACATTTTTTACATTTCAATTTATTCTTTGGAATTATAAAATTCATATCCAAATCTGTAAAGTATCTACCATAAACGCAATCACCAATAATATCTTCATCGTGTCCTACGTGATGCTCACAGCGATATAATTCCCCTACTGGTCCTATAACAAAATTATCGGCTCGACATAATCCACAAGTTACACTCTTAGGTTTATCATACATAAATTTAAAATCAGTAAGTTTTAAATTATTTTTAACAAAATTTAAAAAATCTAATTTGGTATCAACAAAATCGGCATTTTCTAAACAACTATCTTTATCAAAATCTGTATAACCATCAAAATATTTTAATTCAGCAATATATAATTTTATTTTATTATGTAAGTTTTTATCTATTAATAAATATTTAGTTAAATTTTTTATGCTCTCATAATTTTGCCTATTAGTATTTAATCTCACTTGAACTCTCATAATTTCACAAACATCAATTATATTATTTATAACTTTATCAAAAACATCTTTGTTTGTATTTTTTAATTTGCAATACATATCTGGCATTCCGTCTAAAGGTATTTGCACAGAATATAGATTACATTTTTCTTTTAAACTAATTGCTTTTTCTTTTGTTAGCAATATTCCGTTTGTAAGCATACAAGACCTATATGTTATATTTTTTTCTTTACAAAAATTAATTATGCTACTAGAAAAACTAACTATTTCATTATATTTTAACATAGGTTCTCCACCAAACCAATCAACTGTTACTAATTTTAAATTAGGATTTTTTTCAATTTTATTTTTTATAAATTCTAATACTTCTTTTTGAGTTTTCTCACTAAAACCATCAACCTTACAACTTTGCGATTCAAAACAATATACGCATTTTAAATTACATTTTAATGTTGGAGCAATAACAAAACTTAAACTTTGAGTATTAGCATTAAAAACTTGCCTATATTGAGAAAATAAAATTCTATTATATTCATTCAAATTTTTATCAACAATAAATCCTTGTTCTTTTAAATTGTTTATTAACTCATCATCATTATTCGTTAAATTTTCAATATTTTTTAGTGTTTTATAATTATTTTCAGTTAAAACACATAATGCGCCCGAATATGTATTATATAAATATTTTTTATCTTTTGTACTTTTTATTAAAATGTTATATTGTGATTGCTTGTATCCCATAATTTTCTCCTAATTTATTTAACTAAAAAAAGAAATGCTTACGCATTTCTTAATCATCGTAGCAAGTTCCCCAATCGTCAACTAATGGACAATTACTTGAACCACATTCGTCGCTACTGCAACTATTGTATGCTACATCGTTTACATTTAGAGCTTTAATTAATATTTCCATATTATATACCTCCACCAATATTTTAACAAAAAAACTAACATAAAGTCAACACTTTTCTTCTTTTTGATTAATAATACAAAATTTATATTTGATATTTTAATTTATTTATGTTATACTTAACTTTCAATTAGCATATAATTTAACTTAAATGAATATGTAGATAATATACAAATATTTAAAAGGAGAAAAAATGGTAAAAGTTTTTGTAGATTCAGGAAGCAGTATAAAGCAAGAAGAAAAAGAAAAGTACGGGGTAGAGATTATTCCATTAAAAGTGTTAATTAAAGATAAAGAATATTTAGATGGTGTAGATTTAAC
>CAKVEY010000015.1 GCA_934746185.1 uncultured Clostridia bacterium | reverse complement strand
AAATCGCACTTAAAATCGTTTTTTAAATTTTTAGAAATGTGGTAAAATAAAAAAGGAGTTATTTTTATGGAAAATTATGCTGAAAGATTTTTAAAAGCTTATAATCAATTAGATTATACAATTAAAAACCTATACAATTTTAAGCGTGGTATGCCTTTTTCGGACTGTATTCGTAGGGCTGTTCCACTAAATAGTGTTATACGAAAGTTTGAAGACGAACTTGTCGATTATTCAAGGCTAAGAAACGCAATAGTTCACTCAACGCAAAATGATGACGAAATTATTGCAATTCCTAAAAAAGAAGTCGTTGAAAAATTAGAATACATCACTAAACTTGTTTGCACTCCCCCAAAAGTTTACGATACAGTTTGCCAAAAAGATGTTTTGTGTGTAGAAAGTGATGTTAGCATAAAAAAAACAATCAGTCTAATAGCAAAATCTGGTTATAGCAATATTCCAGTTATAAAAAATGATGAGATTTTAGGCGTTGCAAACGGTCAAAAAATTTTAAATAAAATAGGTAATGTTATAAACGATAACGGTGACGTTTGTGAATATATTAACAAAACAAAAGTTGAAGATGTTATAACCAATAGTAACTTTTATGCAATAGCAAGCAAAAATGCAACAATTAGCGAAATTTTAGATATGTTTAACGAAAATCGAAAACTAACTGTTATTTTAATAACCCCAAACGGCAATTATTTAGAAATGCCAATAGGAATAGTAACCGTTAGCGATATTTTAGATATTAATAAAATTTTAGAAAACTATTAATATTTTAGGTTTAACCTTAACTTGCAATAAAATTGCAATCTTAACTTTTTAGGTTTAACCTTATCTTTTTGCCTTTGGCAAAAAACTTCACTTGCACGTTAGTGCAAACTTCACACTTTACATTAGCAAAATACTTCACTTTTTACAAAGTAAAAAAAACTTAATGCTCGTTAGAGCTTAACTTCACATTTAGGAGAAAATATGGATATATTATACGAAGATAATCAAATAATAGTTGTAAAAAAACCTTTTAACGTACCAACTCAACAAGATAGTTCAAAAGACGAAAGTATGTTAGATATGGTTAAAAATTATATAAAAGAAAAATACAATAAACCGGGTAACGTTTATGTAGGTATGGTACACAGACTTGATAGACCAACAGGTGGAATTTTAGTATTTGCAAAAACAAGCAAATCAGCTGAAAGACTATCTAACGATTTTAAAGAGCATAATATAGAGAAAAAATATCTAGCCGTGCTATCTGGTGTCCCACGAGATAAAAACGGACATTTAGAAAACTATCTTAAAAAAGACGAAAAAACAAACACAGTAAAACTATCAACTCAAAGCGAAGAAAATAGTAAACTTGCTGTGCTTGACTATAAAGTGCTTGAATATAACGAAAAATATAGCCTAGTTGAAATAGACTTATCAACAGGCAGAAGCCACCAAATAAGAGTTCAAATGAGTGCTAATAAAACACCAGTGTTTGCCGATTTTAAATATGGTAAAGGAGTTAAAGGTGTTAATCTTGCACTATTTAGTTATAAACTAAAATTCACTCACCCAACAACTAAAAAAATTATGACTTTTATTTGCGAACCACCACTAGATGATGTGCCTTGGAAGTTCTTTAATGTAAGTAAACATATAGCATAAAACAGAGTTTTATAAGTTAAAACAAAAAAATTTGATTAATTTAAAGATAAATTGTAATCTTTTTAGAAAAAAAATAAAAAAATGTAAAAAAATTTTAAAAAATGTTGAAAAATAGTTGCAATTAAAAAAAATGTATGCTATTATATAAGTGTAAGGTTAATCATAACCTTACAAGTGGATTACAATTTTTTCCTTAATTTAATCTTTTTTATATTTTTGTTGAAAATCTATTTTTCAATTTTCAATTATTTATATTTTTTTAAAGTAGTCCACTTTATAAACGCAGGTTTTTCCACTGCGTTTATTTTTTTTGTTATTTTAAATTTTTTTATCTATTTTTTTATAGATTTAATTATAAATTTTTTATTGCATTAATTTAGTTGTTGTTATCTTTTAAGTCAATTAATTTAGTCGTTTTTTTTACAAAAAATAATGTTAAATATTAAACTTTTTTGTTAAATTTAATTTTATGTCTTTATTTTATATTATCACATCTTTTTTCGGTAAAAATCCCCCTAAATTTTTATGTTTTTTGCCCCCTACTTCCCTACTCTTTCTACCCCCAAAATTTCACCAATAATCACCCATTTTCACCCCAAATTTTGAAACACCTATTTATACAATAGTTGCCCCAACTAGCCTACGTGATGGATTTACTTGTGCTACAAATGCAAGTTCAAGATTTACTAAACTTAATAGTTTAGTGTTTAATAACTTTGACACAAGTTTAACTACAAATTTTTATAGATTTTTACATAGTAGTCCTGTTACTACTCTTACATTTGGTGAAAAGTTTACTACTGCTAATGCAACAAATATGTATCAAATGTTTAATAGTTTAAAAAACTTGACCACTTTAGATCTTTCACAATTTGATATGTGTAGTGCAACAAACTATGGTTCTTTCCTTGAAGGTTCAAGCAAAATTGTTCAATTAAAAACACCTTATAATTCAGGTTCTAAAACAATAACCATAAAATTAGGTTCAACAATGTATGTAAATGGTGCATCAAGTACTACTTTTACAAGTTACACACTAACTAACACATCAAAATTACTTTGGAAAAAATAAAGAATCTATAAACAAAAAAAGAAGGTTTTTAACCTTCTTTTTTTTATTAATATTTGCTAATTTAAGCATATTAACGTTTTGTTAATCTATGTGTTACAGTATCTGGATAGAATACTGAGCCACTATTAACATTAGAACTATTATAATTATCACGATAATTTGCATACATTCTAATACCTATTGTGGTATCTTGGCTAGATGCTATTCTACAAGGAGTATAGAATGTACTAATTTTGTTAGAATTTTTCATAAAGTCGCTCATATTACAACTCTTTTTAATCTTCCATTTAGATAAGTCTAATGTTCCAGTATAATTTGTTAATCCAAGCATAGTTTCTTGCATTGTAGTAACTAAACTTGTGTCAAAACTTGATACATTTAAACTTGTTAAGCTTGAACAGTTTTTAAACATATACGCAATATCAGTTACTTTACTTGTATTAAAATTAGATAAATCTAGGCTTGTTACCTTAACGTTTTCAAACATACAACGCATTGTTGTAACATTACTTGTATCAAAATTAGATAAACCAGTTATACTTGTTAATGATGTACATAGCCTAAACATATAAGACATATTTGTTACTTCACTAGTATCAATGTTGTTAAATGCTACTGAACTAAGCTTATCAAAATTAGTACTACCATTTGAATCAAACAATTTTTCTAAGCTTGCAGGGGCAACTATTGTATAATAAGATGATATTTTCCAATCAGTGAAACTTTCCTTATGACATAAGTATATAGCAGTATTATACATATAATAATATTTACTATATCCACCATTTTCTGACTTATTTGGTGAAACTCCACCATCAAATACTAGTTTTGTTGCATTTTCAATTTTTCTAACCGAAGAACTAGATGAACCAACTGCTGTGTTAAAATGTGTTTTCCAGCCAGATTCAAGATATAATTTTGTTCTACTGAATATTGTACCAGCAGTTGTATTTGCTGGAATTGATGTTGAATAAGAAGAATTATAAGCAGTTAATGCTCCTTTTTTAAACCAATATCTATCTCCAACAGTCGCACTTTGTGTTGTTGAACCTGATGGTAAAGTAACACTAATTGAACTACCAGTTTTAGGTGCATAAATATCACCTAATTTTGAACAACCACTTAACATATTTGTTGTTGTCGCTGTATTTGGAATACCAAAACCGCTTAAATCCATTTCTATTATTCCTGTACAGTTTTGGAAAAGACCCGTCAAATTAACATTTGCTGCAAATGTTCTAACAGCAGTACCTGTTGAATGGACATTTACAGTTGTTAAATTAGGACAATTAGCAAACGCATAACTTATATTTGTATAAGTTTCAGTTTTCGCAGTACTAATATCTTCACTATAAACCCTAGTTAAAGTAGTACAACCATAATACATATAAGACAAATCTACTAATGCAGTGTCCCAGCCTAAACAATCAATTTTCATTACTTTAGGTCCAGTTGAATTTTTAAATTTTGCTTTTAAAGTTGTACATTTATTTATGCAAGAATAATTTAGATCTATACCTGAGAAATCAGTATTTATTGCACTAACAATACCACTACTACCACTAAAGTTCTCAAACATACTTTCTTGTGTAGTTACAGCATAGTAATAACTACCACCATCAGCGTATGATGTGCCTGTACCAGTATATGAAGTTAAACTTTGTAATCCATAGAACATATGATTCATATATTGGACTTTTTGAACAACCCAGCCTTCAACATTTAAAGATTTTAAGTTAGTACAGTTTCTAAACATAGAACCCATATCTATTACTGCTTTTGTATTAAAGTTACTTAAATCTAATGCAGTTAAACTTGTACAATTTTCAAACATACCCTCCATAGTTGTTACTTTACTTGTATCAAAACTGCTTAAATCTAAACTCGTTAAACTTGTACAATTATAGAACATATAATCCATATCTGTTACATTGTTTGTAACAAAGTTACTTACATCCAAACTTGTCAAATTTGAACAAGATTCAAACATAAAGCCCATAGTTGTTACTTTACTTACATCAAAATCGCTTAAATCTAAAACCGTTAAACTTTCACAATAATAGAACATATGATACATATTTGTAACATTGCCTGTGTTAATACCACTTACATCCAAACTCGTTAAACTTATACAACCCTCAAACATACCCTTCATAGTTGTTACTATATTTGTATTAAAACTACTTAAATCTAAACTTGTTAAACTTGTACAATTATAGAACATTTGATACATATTTGTAACTTCGCTTGTATTTAAGTTAGCAAATGTAATTACTTGTAAAGAAGTTAATTTTGAAAATAAATTATTACTATCGCTTGGCGCATAAATTGGGAATGGACTTGCAATGTATATTATCTTTTTACTGTCTGTGTCTGTGTAAGTGTATGCTTTTAATCCTTCACCATTTAAGTTTGTTGTAGTATAAGATTTTCCACTTAATGCAGTTAAAGCGTTCGCTTTTGTTGTAAAATGTATTTCTTTAGCATTACTTAAATTAGATGTACCATAAGTTGTCCTCCAAGTTGAAAGTAAAGACGCTATACGGTGATAGTCTGCACTTGTGCTTATGTTTACTGCAATTTGAGTTACAGCAACTTCGTTTGCATTTCTCCAAGTGCCACCACCAGCAGTTGGAAGAGCTATAACTTTATTTGTTTTAGGTGCACCAATTTTTGCTAAACTTGAACAACCATCAAACATTCCTGTAACACTTGCACTTGATGAAACTGTTATTGTATCCATAGCAAGTTCAGTTAAACTTGAACAATTACGGAACATATAGTTAAAGTTAGTAACAACGCCGTTATTTCTCCAGTTACCGTGTAGTGCTAATGTTCCTTCTAATGAAGAACAACCATCAAACATATAAGCCATATTTGTTACTGCTGATGTACTCATTCGTGTAACATTAACTGTTTTTAATTTAGAGCAATTTTGGAATAAATAACTCATATTAGTTAATTTAGTTGATATTGCTGCATTCTGTGGGAAAGTTAAAGTAGTTAAATTAGAGCAATTTGCAAACATATAACTCATATTTTGTAAAGCACTAAAATCACCGTTAACATCATCAAAAGTGACACTTGTTAAATTTGTACAACGTTGGAACATACCACTCATTGTTGTAACATTAGTAGTAACAAAGCTACTTATATTTAAACTTGTTAATGCTGTACAAACATTAAACATAGAACGCATATCTGTTACACTATTTGTGTCGAAATTAGTTAAATCTAAACTTGTCAAATTCATACAGCCATAAAACATACTTGACATATCTGTAACATTACTTGTATCAAAACTGCTTAAATCTAAAGCGTTTAAAGCCGAACATTCATTGAACATACTACCCATATTTGTTGCTTTAGATGTGTTAAAGTTAACAAAATTTAATGTTGTTAACTTTGCTAAACTACTAAACAAAACTGCGCTTGAAGTTGGGGCTAGGATTATTCCACGGCATACAAAGGCAAGTTTTTTAGAGTCTGTAAAGTTTTTGTATATATCTATGCCTGATTGTAGGTCATAGCCTGTATCAACATAACCTTTTAAGTTTGTTGATAGATTACTATATTTATCAAAGATTAAAGAAGTTATTTGTTCTGCACCCGATAGGCTAGAATCTATATTACTCCAAGTAACTGCTGTTTTCCAACTTGTAGAAAGGGTTATTCCCTTAGCAAATCTTGTGTTAGCAGTTGTGTTTGCTGGAATAGTTGTAGTTTCTAGTCCTGTGCTTTCGTTATACCAAGTGCCAGTTGGCAATGTTAATGCTCTAACTGTACTAGGCGCATAAATTTCCATTAAATTAGTGCAACCGGTAAATACATCGCTATAAGTTGTGCATTTGCTTGTAATGTTAAATGAAGATAAATCTAATGAAGCAAGTTTTGCGCAACCCCTAAACATTAGTCCCATATTTGTTACATTGTTTGTGTTAAAGTTAGATACATCTAAACTTGTTAAACCTTTACAATTATAGAACATACGATTCATATTTGTTACTTTACTAGTATCAAAACTGTTTACATTTAAACTTGTTAGCCATTCACAAGCATCAAACATAGAGGACATATTTGTTACATTACTTGTGTTGAAACTGCTTACATTTAACGATGTTAAACTATCACAAGTATTAAACATTCCACTCATATTAGTTACTTTGCTTGTGTTAAAACTGCTTAAATCTAAAGTACTATATGTATTCATTTCAAACATAGAACTCATATTAGTTACATTGCTTGTATCAAAATTACTTAAATCTAAACTTGATAAACTTGTACAGCTAGAGAACATTGAACTCATATCAGTTACTTTGGTTGTGTTAAAGTTATTAAAAGTTAAACTTGTTAAACTACTTAAAGAAGCAAATAAACTGCTAGAACTTGCTGGGGCGTTGATTGTGCCACCGTGTACGAACGCAATTTGGGTTGGTGTGCTTGAATTATACCAAACTTCTATTCCGTTTATGTTTTGGTTAGATTTTGTATAACCACTAGGTGCTGTTTTTTCAAATGCAATTTTTGTTATTTGCGTTGCATTACTTATACTATTACTTACGCTACTCCAAGCAACATCAGTTTTCCAAGTTGATGTAAATTCTGCTGAAAATGGATAACTTGTTAGTGTGCAACCTGCTTCACTAGAAGTTATTTTATTAATTGTTTTACTGCCTAAACCATTTTTATAGTAATAGTTAGGAAGATTTATTGTTTTAGAAACAGTTTTAGGAGTAACAATAGTTTCTAAATTAGTGCAATTTTTAAACATATCCGTTACGTTAACGCCTGAGTTAATTACAAAACTTGAAATATCAACTTTTGTTAAGTTTGTGCAACCACTAAACATTAGTTCCATATTTGTTACTTTGCTTGTATTAAAGTTACTCAAAATCAAGTTATTCAATTTAACATCGCTTTGGAACATAGATTTAAAATTAGTTACTTTGCTTGTATTAAAACTACCCAAATTTAAACTTGTTAATGAACTACACAAACCAAACATATTAGTCATATTTGTTACATTACTTGTATCAAAACTACTTAAATTTAAAGTTGTTAGCTTATCACTTTCTTGGAACATATAACTCATATTTGTTACATTACTTGTGTTGAAACTACTTAAATTTAAACTTGTTAATGAACCACAATAATAAAACATACTTGACATATCTGTAACATTACTTGTGTTGAAACTACTTAAGTCTAAACTTATTAAATTTGGACAAGAACCAAACATATTATTCATATTTGTTACATTACTTGTATCAAATCCACCTAAATTTAAACTTGTTAATGAATTACACATAGCAAACATACTAGACATATCTGTAACATTACTTGTATCAAATCCACCCAAATTTAAATTTGTTAATGAAACACACCGAGCAAACATACTAGACATATTCGTTACTTTGCTTGTATCAAAACTGCTTAAATCTAAAGTTTCCAATACAGAATCAGTAAACATACTAGACATATTTGTAACATTACTTGTGTTAAAATTATTAAAGGTTATTTCTTTTAAAGAATATACTTCATCAAATAAACGGCTACAATCAGCTGGTGCCATAATTAAGCCATTATATACGAAAGCAATTTGGGTTGGTGTGCTTGAATTATACCAAACTTCTATTCCGTTTATGTTTTGGTTAGATTTTGTATAACCACTAGGTGCTGTTTTTTCAAATGCAATTTTTGTTATGCTTGTTGCATTACTTATACTATTACTTACGCTAGTCCAAGTAACATCAGTTTTCCAAGTTGATGTGAATTCTGCTACTGATTTTGCAATTAAGTGTTTACCTGCTAAATCACTTGTTATATGAGTGATTATAGTATCTTCTTCACCTTCTACATACCAAACTTTATTAGCAGAGCCTGCTGGGTCAAGATTGAAAAGCTCAATACTTACCCCATTTTCTATATTATTTGGTAAATATATACTTGATAAAGTCCAAGTTTCACCAAATATGCCAGTATAATCAGCACCTGCTTTAAAGGTTAAGTCTGGCATTTTTAATGTTTTTAAACCACGACACGTTGCAAACATATATTTGAAATTAGTTACGTTTTCTGATGTAAAACCTGTTAAATCTAAGCTATCAGCTCTAGTGTTGTATGTTGCATTAAACATAGAACCCATATTTGTCATATTTTTAGTTGAGAATAAACCATTAAATTGAATTGAATTTAAATTACTAAGATTAAATTTAACATTATCTTCGGCAATAAAAGCCCCATCAGTAACAAAAGCAATACTATTAACATTTTGATTATAATAGTAAACAGTTATGCCATCAAAATTTTGAGTTGCTGATTTAGTATATGTAGTTGGAGCAGAATTTAAGAATTCAATATCATACAAACTTAATATATCTCCACCAATCTCACTAACATTAATTCTATCTCTCCAATCTTGTGGGAAAAGAGCATAATAAGATTTTGTGATATATGTTGCAGTATATTCTGCGTTACCTGTAACAGTTGTAATTGCTGGACTCCAACCACTAAATTCGTAAATAAATTCGCCATCAGTTTCACGAGTTGGAGTTTCACCAGAATAAACTGGTAAATCGCCATACGCACAACTTACAGTTTGAAGAACGCTACCATCGTAGTTTTTGAAAGTAATGTTAAAGTTTGTGCCTAAAACTAATGCACTATTGCTTGCGTTTGCATTTAATTGAACAGCTTCTGTATATTGACTAACAACACTAGCAGACAAACTGAAATTAGTTACAAAACTGCTTGCTGCAACATTAATAAAGTTTACAACAGCATCGCCAATACTAAATAGTTTATTATCATAATCTATAACAATATTGCTTGCAATACCATTTTCAACACTAATAGGAGTTTTTGTAGCATAGAACACAGAACCTGTGTATGTACCACCATTAATAATAGTTGCACCTTTAACTATAACAGCCTTATTCAATTCAGTTGAAGTGAATTCACCACCGTTAAGAGTAACATTAGCAGTTTCATTTTCTTGGTAAACAGCATAACCTTTCGCTATAAAGTTACCACTATTAATAATTACTTTTGCATTTTTAACATAAACTGCACTAGCATACCAAATATCATCAGTTACTGTTGCGTTAGAACTTATATTTGAATTTTCAATAGTAACAACGCCACCAGTCATTTCTTCAACTAGAACACCAATTTGTCCACCACTAATTGTAGCACCACTGATGTAACTATTGTTTGGAGAACTTTGAATTTTGATTGCTTGCCAACCACTAGAAATTGTACCACCATAAATATTAACTGAAGAGTCAACTCTAAAATAGCAAGCACCATTATTACTAGTAATATTACAATCATATATATTAGTTTTACTATAATTTACAGCATATATAGGATTAAAGTTAGTAAAATTGAAAGTACCACCATAAATATTAGTAGTTCCTATACCACCTTCTACACCAACAGTACGAATACCTAATTTTAAATTTTCAGTAGTTTCTTTTGCGGTGAATGTACCATTTACGATAGTTAACACACCTGAACGATTTAAAATTAAGTGTGTATTTGTATTTGTAGAATTTGAAGTTAAATTAAATTTTATATCTTGAATCAAGATAATAGGAGAATTTGTAGCATCACCAAAATTATAAATACCATATTGTGCACAAGTATTTATGTTATTTGTTGAATTAATAGTTCCACCATTAAGTGTAACAGTAGAATTTTTGTTAACATAAATAGATGCGGCAAGTGTCAATGATTCATTTGTGATATTAGTTTCAATAACACCACCATTCATTGTAAATGAACCACCATTTGATACTTGTAAAGCAATTTGATTTGAAGTGTGATTAATTGTTCCGTTATTTAAAGTTAAACTTGAATTTTGACCAATTTGTAATCTACCAGCGTATGTTCCGTTATCAATTATAATTCGAGTAGGTTTTGTTGAGTCTGCAACATCAACTGCTGCAATAGACACATTATAAGGACTAGAAAAATTGTTTGAACCACTTAATGTTAAACTTGCTGAAATTAATTTAATTAAAGCACCGGCACTAGTTAAAGAGTTAGTTATTGTAGTATCTTTAATAATTGCAGTTGTACTATCAATATTAATTAATGCGTTAGTAGTATCACTTACACTATCAGTAAAAGTTCCACCAAGAATATTTAAAGTTGAGCCAACAATATTAATTAAACTGCTACCTGCAAATTTACGATTAAATTCACCACCATTAATAGTTAAATTACCATTAGATGTAATTCCGTTTGCACTATCAGTTTTTGTTGTATAAACAACATTATTTAAAGAGTCTTGTTCGCCACCGAAAATTAATGTTCCGTTATTAGCAATGTTTCCACCAAGAGTAACATTAGGTTTAATGCCGCCATTAACTATGCTAATAGTTTTTCCAGCAGGAATTGTTATATCTTTTGTTAATCCACAATCTTTATAAATAATAATTTTGCTTGTAGTTTGAGTTAAAGCATAATCGAACGCTTCGTTTAAAGTTGCAAAGTTATGTGCTCCACCATCACTTTCAACACCAACAATAACATCAGTCCATTTAGCGAATAATGTTACATCGCCAGTTTGAGTACTGCTAATTGTTGTAACTGCTGTTCCTGTAAAGCCAGAATCTAAGTACCAACCTTCAAAACTGCAACCTTCTTTAAACATATCGTCATTTGTAGGAAGAGTAACAGTATCGCCCATTCTATAAGATAATGGAACAGTTGTTGTAAATGCACCACCGTTTAAATTATAGTTAATGTTATATTTTGTTGGTAATTCTTTAAATACAGCATAGAAAGTTTTATCAGCCGTAATTTTAACAGTAGATAAATCTACTACTGCACCATTTTCACTTTCACTAAATCCAATAAATTCAAATTCTTTGCCTTCTTCGGTTTTTATTGGAGTTGTACCAATATATTCGGCGCAAGAATTTGCTGTAACCTTAGAAACTTGAAGAGTTTCAGTTCCATTAACAAAGGTTACATTATATGTAGTTGTGTCTGCTGGCAAATATAATATTAAGTTTTCAGTTATATTATATATATTATTATTCTTAATATATGTATGGTTATTGCCACCGTTTTTAATAACTTTTATACCACCATTCCATAATGCAAAGCCATCGTTTACATAACCTTGAACTGCACCAGGAATAGTAGCGCTACCACCGTAAGATACTTCGCTTGTTGAAACTGAGTTTTCGCCATAAACGAAAGTAACTTTATATTTATCAGTAGGTTTAACAATATTGTTTTTACTATTTAAAGCAGTTTCAATAGCATCAATAGTTCTTGTCATATTAACAACTTGAACAGCTTCTAATGTAACATTTATATTAATATCGTTTTTATCAATATTAGCAGCATTATACTCTAAGTTTTCATCAATTTTAGTTGAATCTTTTTTAATAAAAGTATAAGCACCTTTTGTAGTCTTATCAATAGCAAGTGGTAAACCATCGCTACCAAGTAGATAGTAGTAATCACCACGCTTTTCGCTCCAAGTATAATCACTAGAACTACCAAGAGATAAGTCCATATACTTTAAGTATTTATAAACTTTCTGCTCGTCTTCAGTAGAAGAATCTCCAACGCTTACTTCATATTTGGCTCTAACATAAGCTTTTTCGCTATTTTTCTCCAAATTAAAAGTAACATCGTTAGAAAGAAGAGTGTCTCCCGGTTTAATAGTATTATAATAGTTGCCGGTTGCCTTAAAGTACTCATCACTATTAGTTTCGATAACTATCGTACCGAACTCCAATTGTTTAGAAATTTTTTTATGGTCTTTAAACCACGCAAAACTATAACCTATGTTCAATAAAATAACCAGTGATAAAATAACCACTGAAAGTATTACTAAAATTTTAGTTTGTCTTTTGCTCATTGCTAGAACCCCTTTAAATTTATTTTAACTATTTAATTTTTATTTATTTATATTTTAAAAAATATAAGAGTAAAATTTAAAACTTGTGATTTAAAACATAAATATCAAAAAGCGACATAATATCACATTTTTATTATTATAAATAATAATTAATAAAAAAGCAAGCGTTTTATTAAAACTTAAATATTTTTTTAATATAAAAATAAAAAAAAGCACCTTTTAAAGATGCTTTCTACATAAATAAAAAAAATAAAATTTAATTCATCTAGGTTTAGCCAAACAAGTTTAATAAAGGCTAAACTTTTACAGGCAAATTCTAAATGTACGCATATTTTACACTATTAAAATTATTTGTCAATACTTTTTTAAAATTTTTTTTATTTTTTTTGTTATATACTTTAAACTTTTATTTTTTTAAAACTATTTTTTTTAAGTTTTTTCAAGTTTCAATAGTTTTACTTATCCTAGTTAATTTTCACCATTTTACTAGCAGATTCTTAAGATTTTTGAATTTGAGCTAGTGCAACAGGGTCCATTTTATCTAAAAAGGCGTTTAATAACTCTAATTTTTCTACTTGATGGTCAAGTGTTATTGTTAAAATGGGTAGATTTACGCTTTTTAAACTTTTTAAAACATATTCGTTTAATTTGCTAGCGTATTTTTCGCCTTTTGATGGGTCTAATATATCAACCACTAAAACTGGTTGCATAACTTTTTTTAAGAAAACAACAACATCTAGTGTTTCGTTTTCAACTTCGTGATAAACAACTAATCCACCATTTGGTTTAACAATATGTTTCATTTCTACCTTAGGAAAAGCAACATAATCGCTAGGTAGTGAATTTTGAAAAACTGCTAAAAAGTTTTTTTCGTTTTCACTTAAATATGGTAAATTTAATTTTAATCTTGGTTTGTCATCAAATTTTGCTTTTTTGTTCTTTTTTGCACGCCTTTTTTCTAAACTTTTAACAACAAAATAACAAGCAACTGCAATAACAACAAATGCTAAAAATATAATAAATGCTAATAATCCTTCGCTCATAAATCTCTCCTATAACAAAGTAAGATAAGTTTAACACATAAAATTTAAAAAATCAATACTAAATAAAAAAATCAATACAAATTTTATCTTTGTTTGATTTTTAAATTTAATATTTTTAATTAATAATTATTGTTAATTTGCTCAATTTATCACTTTAATTCGCTTAAATTATCACTAAAAAATAAAATAATTTAATAAATTGCAAAACTAAACTAAACTAAACTAAACTAAACTAAACTAAACTAAACTAAACTAAACTAAACTAAACTAAACTAAACTAACTTTAATAAAAATTAATCTAATTGCCAGTTTATTGGTGTCATATTATTTTTTACTAAAAACTCGTTTGCCTTACTAAAATGCTTGCAACCAAAAAATCCGTTATACGCACTAAGTGGACTTGGGTGTGCACACGATAACACTAAATGATTTTTATTAGTAATTTTTTCGCCTATTTTTTTCGCCTGATTTCCCCAAAGTAAAAATACCATTGGTTTTTCTCTACTATTTAATAATTCAACTATTTTACCAGTAAAGTTTTCCCAACCTTTATCTTTATGCGAATTAGCAACTCCACGCCTAACAGTTAAAACAGTGTTTAAAAGTAAAACACCTTGTTTTGCCCACGGAGTTAAATTTCCACTTTTAGATATTTCTAATCCCAAATCAGCTTTAAGTTCTTTATAAATATTTTGAAGCGATGGAGGAAGCAACCCACTTTCAACCGAAAAAGCAAGTCCGTGTGCTTGACCGGGTTCGTGATAAGGATCTTGACCTAAAATAACAACTTTTACATCATTAAATTTAGTTAAATTCAAACTATTAAAAATGTTTTCTGCCTTTGGATAAATTGTAAAATTTTTGTACTCTTCTTCTAAAAATTTTTGAAGTGAAATAAAGTAAGGTTTATTAAATTCATCTTTTAAAATATTAAACCAATTTTCAGTTAATTTTATCATTTGTTTTGTTCCTTTTTTATTAAATTTTTTGTAGATTATTTTAAAATAATTTTTAGGGTAATTTTTTGTTTATTTTTTATTAAATTTTTCAGTTTAATATTTGCCTAAAATTTATTTAATGTTAATTAATTTTTTAATAAAATTTTTTGCCAATTTTAGCGATTTTTTATTTGATAATAATCCTTAATTTAACTTTTAATTAATATGCTCATTTATAAATTTTTCAACATAGTTTTGCTGATTTTTAGATAAAACAAAGCCATTACCACAACAAATTTTTATGTATGTTTCATTATTCTTTTTATTATAAAAATATATTCCATAGTTGCATAAGTTTAACATAATTTTAGTTAAAAATACCTTTAAACTTGTGTTTTTTAAGCAAAATATCTCACTTTTATCTTTCAAAAACTCTTTTTTTATAATGTTATAGTAGTTTTTATGGTATTCCCCACCTATCCCCAACTTGCCACTATAAACATTAGAATGAGATAAAGAATAAAGTGCATTTGTAAGTAAAATTAAAAACTCTTTTTTACTTTTTTTATTTGATAAATTTATCTCATCATTAATAAAAATGCTATTAATTTTGTATTCGGTTTTATCTAAATTTTTTTGCGTTAAATTTTTTGCTAGTTTTTTTTGTTTGAAACTGAAATTTTTTTCGGTTAAATTCTGCCGATTTTTTAGCGATTTTTTCTCATTCTTTTTCATAATAAATTTTATGAAAAGTTTACTAATTTAATACTATTTTTAAAAATTTTCTTTAATAAAACTATTAGCATTAGTTGCGCAAACTGCACCGTCACTACACGCTGTAATTATTTGCCTAATTTGTTTTTCAATAACATCCCCACCAGCAAAAACGCCTTTTATTGATGTTTGTAAATTTGCGTCAGTTTTAATATAACCATAATCGTTTAAGTCTAATTTATTTTTATAAATGTTTGTGTCGGGGTTACTCCCTATTGCTAAAAATAAGCCGTCAATTTTTAATCTTTTTGGTTGTGTTTTATTGTCAATTTCAATCTCTTCCAACTTATTTTGACCAAGTAATTTTTTAACTTGAGTATTATATAGTATTTCAATATTGTTATATTTTTTGTTACTATCAAATAATGTGTTTTGCAAAACAACTTGTGCTTTTAAACTACTATTTCTAACAAAAACATAAACTTTTTTGCAAAGTGAAGATAAATAAATAGCATCTTCCATACTACTATCACCCCCACCAACAACGCCTACAATTTTATCTTTAAAGAAATTTCCATCACAAAGTGCACAATAACTAATTCCACGACCGATTAAATTCTCTTCATTCTCAATTCCTAATTTTTTAGGAGTTGTTCCACTACAAATAATAACTGTTTTTGTTTTAAAAAAATTATTTTTAGTTTTTATTGTTTTAATTTTATCACTAAAATCAACATCAATCACTTCTTCGTTTTTAATCTCTAAATTGTTAAAACTTGCCTGCTCATAAAGTTTTACACAAAAATCTGCACCTGTTATATTTTTATATGTTGGAAAATTTTTTATCTCGTAAGTGTTTATAACGCTTCCTCCAACATTTTGTTTTTCTAAAACTAAAACTTTAAGTCCACTTCTTATTCCGTATATGCCAGCTGTTATTCCTGCTGGACCACCACCAATAATTATTATATCGTAAATATTTTCCATAAATTAATTATAAATTATTTACACACTTTTATTCAAACAATTTAATCAATTTTAAAAATTATTTGCGAAATAAAAAAAAATATAAATATAAATATAAATATAAATATAAATATAAATATAAATAAATTCACCAAAAGCAAAATTAAATTTACATATAAAATTTATAACACATCACATAAT
>CAKVEY010000014.1 GCA_934746185.1 uncultured Clostridia bacterium | reverse complement strand
ACCCATTAATGTGGTTAATTCTTCATTAACAATTTTAATAACTTGTTGAGTTGGTGTTAAACTTTTAAGTATTTTTTCGCCAAGTGCTTTTTCAGTTATTTTGTTAATTAAATCTTTAACAACTAAAAAGTTTACATCGGCCTCTAAAAGTGCAATCCTAATTTCTCGCATTGCATCTTTAATATCATATTCACTTAATTTTCCACGAGAAGAAAGTTTCGAGAATATTCTACCAATTCGTTCGCTTAAAGATGAAAATAGTGCCATTTAACTCTCCCACAAATCAATTAAATTTTCTAATTTAGAAATATCTTTTGTTAGATTAATCTCATCAACCAATTTAACTTGACCAGAATAAATTTTATATAATTTTAATTTTTCTTCATAGTCTTGCAATTTTTTTTCTGTTTGTTTTATGCTATCTAAAACCGTTTGTTTTGTTACAGATAAATTGTTTGCAATTTCGGTTAATCCAATATCATTAAAATAGTAACTTATAAAAATTTCACACTGCTTGGGTGTTAATAAATTTTTATAAAAATCAAACAAAATGCTAATGTAAATATTTTTTTCTAAACTACTCATAAAATCTCGTAAGGGCAAGTAACCTTACGAGATAATTATATTATATCAAAATAATTTTGTCAACGATTTTTTTAAACTATTTTGCATTTTTTTAAATAAAATTTTGCCAGACTATCGTCTTCATTATTTTTTAACACTTCTAAGAAAAGTTTTCGGGCTTCCTTATAGTTTTTTTCTTCAAATTTTCTCACTGCCGTTTCAAAAATGAGTTTAGTTTTTATAAATTGAGTTTTATTACTTCCTAAATATCCATCTAAATTTTCAAAAACACTTTCACCTATATCGTCTATATCAACAGTGCCAACATATCTATAATTTAACTCATAATCTCGTGGAAGATTATTTAATACTTCTTTTGTAAACAAAATTTTTGATAAAAATAATTTGTTTAAATTTTCAATTTTACTAGCAAGATTTACACTATTAGATATAATTGTTGGCGTAAGTCTTTCTTTTTCACCAACTATGCCTATTACTACTTTACCACAATGAATACCTATGCCATATTTTATTTTATCAGCACCAACACTAACTAAATTTATGTTTTCAAACTTTTGGGCAATTTCGGTTGAACAATTTAAAGCGTCTGTTTCGGTCAAAAACACGGCTAAAACGCCATCGCCAAGGAATTTATCAATAAATCCTTTATTGTTTCTTACACTCTCACCTACAACGCTTAAATACGAATTTATAAACTTAAAGTTGTCTTCTAAACTTAAAGTTTCGCTTGTTTTAAAACTATGTCTAATATCTATAAACAAAACTGCAACATCTTTTAAAACATTTTCGCCGAGTTTTAATTCAAAAATTTCGCTTTTACCTAAATAGTCGTAAAACTCCTTAGGAACAAACTTATAGTACTCTTTTTTTAATTTTACTCTGTATTCTTCTAAACTTTCGTTTCTGTCTTCAATGGCTTGTAAGTTTTCTTGAATTTTATTAAATTCTTTACTGCCAATAACTACTAAATTACTATCACTTCCCTTACTTAATTTTTCTGTACTTTTTTCTATTTTTTTAATAGGATATAAATTTATATAAAGCGTTAAAAATACTAAAAAAATGTAAATTATAAACGCAATTGATAGCATAAAGTACTCGTTATATGGTGATAAAATATTAACATTAAAATAATCAGTTATTAAATATTCAACTACCATTAACGCAAATGTAAAAATGCCAATATAAACACTTATTTTAAAACTTAAATTAAATTTTGATAAAACTTTTTGATTAAACATATAAAAAATCGAAATGAAGATAAACATTACGAAAATACTTATTAAAATACCATACAAAAATAAAATCAAATCTGTGTTCACATTTTTATTTTGTATAATTAAACATAAAATATTTGCATAATATTAATTTTTTAGATAAAAATATTTGAATGGAGAAAGAAAGAATTAATTTAATAAATTTAACAAATCAATCTATAAAAACTATTTTAATGACATTAGATAATTTTATAATTGATATTAAAAACGAAAAATTAAAAAACTTAATAGCCGAAAACATAAGTAAATATGATGTTTTAATAGACGAATGTAAAATGCTAATTAAAAGTTATAATCAAGAGCTTGAAAACTTGAATTTTTTTGAAAAATACCAAAATTTAATATCACTTAAAATATCAAGTTTAACCAAAAAAAATACTTTTGAAATAGCCGAAATTGTATATCTAACAATCACCGAAACTATGCCAAAATTATACTCACTTTTAACGCATAACTATGACGAAACCGAATTAATAAAAAAACTCATCTCGCAAAATGAAGAGTTTATTGAAAACTTAAAGGCATTTTTTATAATAGATGATTAATAAGTTATAACTTATTGTGTTTCAAAAATTTAAAAAACAAGACCATAACTTGCAATAAAATTGCAAACTTCACTTTAATTCCTATTCATTTTGTGGATAGCACAAAATTTAACTTGCTCGTTAGAGCAAACTTAACTTTTTGCCTTTGGCAAAAAAACTTAACTAAATTTATTTTCATTTTTCCCTAAATACCATATTTGTAAATACAAATAAGATGTATTTTAAATAATCAATAACAAACTTATTTGCTTTAACCCACAAAATATGATATTATTATACCATAATATGAAAAAATATCTTAACCAATCAAAAGCAATAATTATCGCTATTTTAGCAATACTAATATTACTTATGTCATACTCCTTAAACATAGTTAGTCATATTGTTTTTGCTGACAGTTTTTCAAATTCAACACTTAATTTGTTGAGCATTGATGAGATTGCTCAAAGAGAAAAATACAATAGTTGTGATTACGATATTGTAACTCCAAATCTTGACCAAGGAAGCACAAATATTTGTTGGGCTTATGCAACTGCAAGTGCGTCTGAAACATCGGTTTTAAATGACAAACTAGATAGCAACACAAAAGACACTTTGCGTTTTTCTCCAACACAAATTGCATACCGAACACATAATAGAGATGCCGACCCACTTGGCAACACTGTTGGTGTTTATAATAATGATAAATGGAATGTTACTGGAAGTTCTTACAACACATTTTTAATGCTTTCTCAATGGTGTGCCCCAGTGGCTGGAAATGTTACTGCTAAAGCTGACGCTTATGAAAACAATTTGTATAGACTGCTTGACGCCGAACAAATGGATTTATACTCTACTGGCTCTTATAGAATAGACGAAATAAAGCGTGCCATTGCAAAATATGGTGCTGTAACTGGGTCGTATTACAATGCTAGAGAAGTGTATTATTACAACACGAAAGGCGAAACTCGTGACGGAATTTCTCACGCAATGACTATTGTTGGTTGGGACGACAGTATTCCGGCAAGCAATTTTCAACCAAACACTGCAAGCCAAAATGGTGGCTGGATAATCAAAAATAGTTATAATTCCCTACCATATTTTTACCTTTCTTATGATAGTAGTGTTGGCAATGTTTGTGGTTTTAAATATGCAAACAAATCCGAATTTGACTATAACTATTTTTACGACAATGTGTCTGACGCCCCAATGCGAAGTGAAAGCAATTCAAAATGTGTTTCAAATGTGTTTATGGCAAAGAAAAGCGATAACACTCATAACGAATATATAAAAGCAGTTAATGTGGCAACTTACGGATATAACCTAACCTGCAAAGTTCAAGTTTACACCAATTTAACTGACCCCAAAAACCCAGAAAGTGGAACATTATCAGCAAGTGGCGAACGAGTTTTAGATTATGGTGGTTATCACACAATTATGCTAGATAATTTAGCGAAAATTGATAATGGCACATATTATGCCGTTGTTGTAAACATAAGTAGCAATACTGGTGGAAGTGCATATATTTTGTATTCTCTTAATTCAAGTGAAAACACCCATTACAAATCTTCTTATGGTTGGAATAGTATAGGTTATGCTGGAAGAATAAAAGCTTACACAGTTTTGCAAGAAAAAGAAGAAACTGAACAAAAAATTGACATTTCTACTGCTAAATATAACACAATTTCCCCTATTCCCTTTACTGGTCAAGAACTTTGCCCACAAATAAATTTAACAATAAATTCACAAAACTTAATCAAAGATGTAGACTACTCTATTTCCTACAAAAATAACAAAAATGTTGGCACTGCCGAAATTAAAATAATTGGAAATGGAAATTATACAGGAAGCCTTAAATTAGAATTTGAGATTTTGCCAATTGATGTTCCAATAAAGCCAAACACTCAAATAAAAGTTACCAGCAATGCCACAACTCTTTACGATATCAGTCTGCCTGCCGGTTGGCAATGGGAAAACCCAAATTTGCTAATTAACAACATAACAAGTGCAACTGCAATTTATGTGGGCGAAAACAAAGATAACTACAAAAACACAAAAATGATAATATCTTTGCAAAAAGAAGACCCCATTAACCCAAACCCTGATAACCCCGACCCAGATAATCCAAATGATAATAATAACGACCAAAACGGAAATAATGACAATAAAAATAATGGACTTCAAAGTAAGGCAGACATTATTATGGCAATTATAATTTTAAGTGTCATTGGTCTAATAATAGCGTCAATATTTATTATTGTTAGAGTTAAGAAAAATAAAAAATTAAAATAGTTAAAAACAAATCAAAACTCAATTAATCCCGAGTTTTTTAAAAAAGGACTATCTTACTTGATAGTCCTTTAAACATTTAATATATCTTATAATTGAATTTCCAATAAATGTTAAGCATACATTTCCGGGACCCCCGTGTGTCCCAACAATAAAATTATAGAGCAAACATATTCTTGTCAAATTCACTATAAAATCATTTTGGAGCGATTGCCCCTGAAAATGTGATTGCAAAATCTTTTGTTGGTTCAAAGGTTGCCCTGTAGCAATATTCACCATCTTCTTTGCTAAGCACGAGTTCTTCGCCATTGCTTAAAACTTTCAAACTTCCAAGTGTGTAACCTTCTTCAATATAAATAAAAACATCTGCAACATCACCCTCTACCAAAAATTTCCCTTTACTATCTGAAGCATAACCACCATTTGTATTTAGAACAATCACATTTGAAACATGTGCAGGAAGTGTGTCTATTGTGAAATAATAATATTTTGGAGCTTTTTCTCCACAAGCAGTTAGGATAAACATTGCAGAAAGTATTAAGCAAAAAGATGTAACTAGTGAAAGAAATAAATTTCGTTTTTTCATCATATTCCTCCTTTTGTCCTATTTTAAAGAAGTTAAACATATAAGGACTTCTCATTTAATAATTTTAGTATAGCATAAATTATCAAAAAACCACAAATAAATTTTCAAAGTTAATTTTTATTTGATTTTTTCTTTTTATGCTTATAGAAAAACAATATTCCTACTACAATTAAAACAATACCACTACCTACAATTGCTAATATTAAAACAAAATCTTTTTTGTTTGCATTTTGAGATGCGTTTTCTTCAGTTTGGGGTTTTGTTAAACGATTGCCTGTAATAATATTATTTTTCTCTTGTTTAACAAATTCATCATAAATAAACTCAGCAGTGAAATTTGAAAGTTCTTCGCTTTCATAACTTGCCTCAGTTACTATTGATTTTGTTGCCTGAACTGTTTCTAAGTGCTTTTCACCACATTCACAATAACCAATTGCCGTGCATGTTGAATTATCTTTACTCCATTTATATAAGATATTTTGATTGTATATATGTTTGCGAATTTTTATTAAATTATCTGCAAAAACTTTACACAATGCTTGTGTTTTTATATATTGAATACCATCAAATTGATAATTTGAAAGGTCTATAATTAGTGGCATTTCAATATAAATATCTTCACTTAATTTGGCATTTGCACATAGAATTATTTTATCACCACTATCGGCACAATTTATCGCTTGAATAAGGTCTGAAAAATAGATTTCTTTTTCACCACTCTTAATTACTACCTTGGCAGATGTTTTTTCTCCAATTTTTATATTATTTCCATCAACATAAAGAAGTTTATCTGTCACGCTTATTGATTTTAGAACTTTATATATAATCTCATTATCTTCACAAACAGCAACAATTGTATCGTTTGAAGTGCTTTCCATTTTAATATTTAATGTTTTATTTAAAAGCAACCCTAAAATATTGATTTTTTTACCTTTTGGTAAGTATACTTCTTCCATTTCTTCAAAATCAGCAATATTAACTTGTGCACTTCCATTTAAGTAAATACTTGACCCAATAGTTGCATAATTATTTTTAAATTTACCACCACTAATATCGAGTCTTCCATTTGATATCCAAAGCACACCACCCTTTGAATTTGCAAGGTTGTTTTCAAATGTTCCACCATTGACAATACATATTGAAAAGTTGTCGACACAAATCACTGATGTATTATTTTTTGCCGTTCCACTATTACCTGAAAAGGCCCCACTATTGATAATCAATTTTGAATAATCTCGCAAATAAATTGCTGAACCGAATGTATATGAATAACAGTCTTTAATTGTAGTATTAGATAAAGTTGCAATTGCTTGTCCACCCAAAAAGATAGCACCACCAGCATTTTGTGCATTGGTGGAATAATTGTTAAAATTATTTTTTAAAATACAATTTTCCAAAACAAGTCCAGTTCTTTCACTCATTTTAATTAATGGGCTTGTTGCAAAAATTCCATTATTTACCGTTCCTCTACCTAAAATATGATGAATATCTCCACTCCAAACTGCCCCACCATCAATTACTAAATTTTTAAGCGACAAACTTCCACTGCCTGTCATTGTAAAAATTGAAGAAAAAAACTCATTTTGTCTTTTCAAAAGATGGTTGTTTCCATTGATTGTAATTTTCTTTGAGATATTATATTCATAAGACGCCTCAACATCTTTCAAAAGTTCAATTGTTCCTTCTGTGTCAATGCTTTTGATTGCATCGTCAAGTGATGAAAAATAATTTTCTCCAATCAAAGCAACACTGTCACTAACATCTATAACTTTAACTACAAAACTTGTTTTATATGTTTCATTGTATTTGATTGTTATTTCTTTTGTCCCAGTTTGAGTAAATAAAATATCATCTAATGTTAACAATTCATTTGGAATGATAGCAAAAGTATTATCTTTAAAATTAACCCTTACTCTCAAGCCTTTATAGTTTATCTTTTGATTTTGTATGTAAACTTTTTGATTTGGCAAACTCTCTATCTCTATTCCAGTTATTTGTTTGTTTGGTAAGGTTGTATCTTCAAAAAATTCAAGTAATCTAGCTGAACAAAAACCACCAACAGTGTTTGTTCCAACAACTTTAACGTATTGCCCATAAACTGGGGTAAAAGTTAGTGATTTCTTTGTGTTATTATTTCCCCAACCACTAACACTTGTTGCCAAAGTCCAGTTCTCTCCGTCTAAACTTACATAAACATTACAAGCAAGCATTGTTCCATTCCCACCAACAGGAGTGTAATCTATTCCACTTATATATTTGCTATTGTCTAGTTTTACCACAATAAACCTATCAGTGTCACCACCACTCCATTTTGTGTGCCAACGAGTGGAAAGTTTTCCATCAATAGCATACTTTGCATAGTCATTTCGAGAAGCTTCTTCACTTGAATAATCATATAATTGAAGCAAAGATATTGGAATATAATTTCTTGTTGAATTAAAATCGTCGAAAAATTCAAATGTTGAGGTATTTCCTTGCAGTGTTACCCCATACCTTTTGTAACGAACATAAACCGTTTTTTCACCAGCAAAGACACTTTCTTCACTTAAATCTTGCCACAAAGTCAAATCTAGTGAATATTCAATGTTTGTAAAATTTCCAAAAAATCTATTTTCGTTATCATTAAGTTCTAGGTTCGTAATTTCTGCACCATCTAATATGTTAATTTTAAACGCTTTTTCAAGGTCAACTGTTGTTCCCCAGCCTTCAAGCCAAATATAAATATCATTAGTGCTTGAAATTCTATCTAACTCGCTTGCTGTCAATTCGTGTGTAATATCATCTTGTGATGTATAAAGAGAATCACTCCATGTTACCCCACCATCAATACTATACTTATATCTTACACCAGTGTAATTTGAATTAAATACTAATTTATTTTTATTTTCACCGTCAAAAGAGAATGTTGCAAGTTTTTCTTCTTCTATTAAACCAAGAAGATATTTTGCTTCTTGAATACAAGGAGAAGTTTGTGCAATTATTTTCTTTGCATTTTCGTCACTATCCACCTTGATTGCCTTTTGCAATGCAATACTGTCTATATTTCTCACTTTTGCAAGTTGGATAATAGATGAATTAGTGTTGCGAGCGATTAGTTCCTTTTCAATCAAATCAAGTAATTCATGCATAGGAAGTGGAAAACAATACATATTTTGTGCAATTTCTTCTGCCAGTTTTACAAGTTCTATATCATCTTTGTTTGTATTTATATATAACTTTACAAGTTCATACCACCCATCTAAATGATATGGCATTATAGACAAGGCATATCTAAACAATTCTTCTTGCTTCTCTTCAGGGGTTGCACTTTTAAGACTTAAAACAAGTTCTGCTTTTTCATAATTTTCTTGGTTATCCAGTGCTGTCGCAGATAATAGGATATATGTACCATTATAATGTGTAACTTGCTCACTGCCAATTGTTCCCCAATCACACATCATACGATTGTTGCCATGTCCAACAGTATCTTCATTCATCCACGATTTTGTCCACCCAAAAATGTCGTTATCAATTGTCCAAATTGTTTTTCCATTTGCATCTTTGTTATACACAAAAAACGCTGCGTGGTCAGGTTGTCTAACATAATGAGATGGAACACCAAAAGCAGAAGCAAAATTTGTGCCAAGATATGAAATTCCCCAGCAAATTTGACTTCCGTCCATTGCCATCCATAAGCGAGGAGCTGTAGTTAAATGAATGCCAAATTGCTCAAGCATATACTTTTGGTTGTATTGCTCGAAATTTTCTTCTTTGTAATATCCTTTTGCCTCATAATTCCAATCTCTACCATACCTAATGTGCGAATGTGGCGAATAAACATTTGGATATTTTATAGCCGAATTCTTTTCTAAATATTTTATTGTTGAATAAGCATTTAACCAATATATTTCCTCACTATTGATACGAGAACTCATAAGGTATCTCATTTCTTCAACACAGAGATTTTCAAAAATATCATATCTCAAATGATAATCATTTGCAAGATAAGTATATTTAAACGCCTCATATCTAGCAAGTGGGTCAAGAATATCTCCCGAATTTACCCAACCATAAACATCTCTTGCATTGGTTAAAGCAATAGAAATCATCATTGTGCGATAAACATCTCCACGATTTCTTGTTGAGCCTGTTTCTGGAGAAAACAATTCTGCTGTGTCATTCAAATCTGCACTATGCGCTTTATATAGTTTTGTCAAAACTTTTAACGCATTTATATAATTCCCCCCATTTGGAATTCCTCCTGTCACAAAATCTTTTAAAGCCGTGCTATCATTAAATAACCAGGTCAACATCTGTTGGCAATCTTGTTTATCATCTCCACTTAAAAACTCACTTTCTATCTTGTCGTAGCCTATTGCATCAATAAACTTGCGTTGCATAAGTTGAAGTGTATAATTTTCCAAAATATCTTGTGTTGTTTTTCCATTAAATAAATTGTCATAATATTCAACAGATTTAATTAAGCTTTCATTATTCTTAAGCACATAATCTACTGACTTATTTTCGCTATTTGAAACTGAACGATATTCTTCATAATCAACTACATTATTAGTTTGGCTATCTGCAAAAACTTTAGCTTTATTTTCTCGAATGAAATATAAACTTGTCCCCAAAAGAGAAAAGGCTAAAAAGAACAATACAAATGTTGCAAAAAATATTTTGCTTGATGTTTTATGTTTTTGCATATACACTCCTAAATTATAGATATATTCCTTAATTAAGGATACAAAAAATAAGAAAAAAAGTCAATAAATAGTCCAATCTTTTGAATATGTAAAAGTATTTCTTAATTTGCACATCTTTTTTGTTTTAGCAGTTTCAAAATACGTAACACCTAATCTATAAGAATTCCTCTTCAATTTCTCTAACTTTTTTGGTTATACTTTAATATATCCTCTTACAAAATATCCAATATATTTGGTTTTTCTAAATAACAAACTTATTTTTTATTTGTAAAGATGTTTTCACCTTTGTATCATTATATGGTTGATACTTTTGAAATAAAATAAAATAAAATAAAATAAAAAGGAACAGTGTATTATATTTACTCTGTTCCTTCTTTTATTTTGCTAGTTTCAAAAGTGCTAGCCATTTTAGTACTTTTTTATTTATTTTTATTTAATTTTAAAAGGTAATCTCTATATTTTACATAATTTGCATCAGCGTTTTTATCTACTAATGACGACAAAGCATCTCGAGATTTTTTATCTAAGGTCTTTGGAAATTCTACTTTAATAGTTACATATAAATCTCCATAACTTTCTTTTCTTAAATATTTTACGCCTTTGCCTTTAACTTTAAATACTGTTCCTGTTTGAGATAGTTCAGGTATTTTAAGTTCAATTATTTCATTTACAGTAGGAACTTTAACTGTTCCACCAAGCATTGCAGTTAAATATGGGATTGGAATAGTTATATATAAGTCATAATCTTTACGATTTAGTAATTCGTGTTTTTGAACAGATACAACGATATTTAAGTTACCACTTGCACCACCATTTAAACTTGAATTGCCTTCTCCACGAAGAGTTAAAACTTGACCATCATTTATTCCAGCAGGAATAGTTACGGTCATTGTGCGAGTTCGACGATTATAACCTTTTCCACCACAAGATGTACATTTTTCTTTTATTATTTTACCAGTGCCATCACAGTTAGGACAACTAGTTACACTAACCATTTGACCAAATAAACTATTTTGGACTTGTTTTACTTGACCAGTACCTTTACAGTTTGAGCAAGTAGTATATTCTGTGCCATTTTTAGCACCAGTACCTTTACAATCGTCGCATCGTTCAATTCTTGTTATAGAAATAGACTTGCTACCACCATTGCAGGCTTCTTTAAAAGATAAATTAATTCTTACATTAACATCTTCACCTTGCGATTTAACATTTTGCCTTGAATTTCCACCAAAGCCAGAAAACATATTAAATATATCTTCAAAACCACCAAAGCCAGAAAATCCACCATTAGAGCCACCACCAAAGCCTTGTGGTCCTTCACTAGAACCAAATTGGTCATAATTACTCTTTTTTTGTGGGTCCGACAAACATTCATATGCTTCGTTAATTTCTTTAAATTTAGTAGCTGCTTCTTCGGTTTTGTTTAAATCGGGGTGATACATCTTTGCAAGTTTACGATATGCTGACTTAATTTCGTCAGCACTCGCACTTTTATCTACGCCTAATATATCATAATAATTTTTTGCCATAAACTTTCCTATTCAGTTTTATAGTCGCCATCTTTAACATCAATGTTATCACCGGCGTTACTACCTGCACTCTCATTACTACCTGCATTAGCACCATTATTAGCACCAGCGTTTTGATATAATTTAGAGAATACTTCGTTTGAAACTTGTGTTAATTTTTCTAACGCTTTTTTAATTTCATCAATGTTTTCGCCTGCGAATACTTTTTTATCTTCTTCAATTTCAGCGTTTAATTTAGTTTTATCTTCTTCGCTAATTTTATCGCCGTTTTCTTTAAGCATTTTTTCAATTTGGAATACAAAGTTATCAGCGTTATTTTTAGTATCAACTAATTCTCTACGCTTTTTATCTTCTTCGGCAAATTGTTCGGCTTCTTTAATTGCTTTATCAATATCTTCTTCTTTTAAGTTAGTAGAAGCAGTTATTGTAATATTTTGTTCTTTGTTTGTGCCTAAATCTTTGGCAGAAACTTTAACAATACCATTTGCATCAATATCGAATGTTACTTCAATTTGAGGAACACCACGAGGAGCAGGTGGAATATCTGTTAAACTAAATCTTCCTAATGTTTTATTGCCTGACGCAAATTCTCTTTCACCTTGCAATACGTGAATATCAACACCTGGTTGATTATCTACTGCTGTTGAGAAAATTTGACTCTTTTTAGTAGGAATAGTAGTATTCCTTTCGATTAATTTTGTAAATACGCCACCTAATGTTTCAATACCTAAACTTAAAGGTGTTACATCTAGTAATAATACATCTTTAACTTCGCCTGCTAAAACGCCACCTTGAATTGCTGCACCAATAGCAACGCATTCATCTGGGTTAATACCTTTGAATGGTTCTGTTCCCATAAAGTCTTTAACAACTTCAACAACTCTTGGAATACGAGTTGAACCACCAACTAATATAACTTTATTAATATCACCTTTACTTAATTTAGCATCGTTTAAAGCTTGTGTCATTTTTTCGATTGTAGAATTTACTAAATCTTCTGTAATTTGTTCAAATTTAGCTCTTGTTAGGTCATATTCTAAGTGTTTAGGGCCTGTTGCGTCTGCTGTAATATAAGGTAAATTAATGTTAGTTTTTGTGCTAGAACTTAAATCAATTTTTGCTTTTTCAGCTGCTTCTTTAAGTCTTTGCATAGCCATTTTATCATTTCTTAAATCAATGTTATTTTTTTCTTTAAAATCTTCAACTAGTAAGTCAATAATTCTGTTATCAAAATCATCACCACCTAAACGGTTGTTACCTGCTGTAGATAATACTTCAAATACACCATCACCAATTTCTAGAATAGAAACATCGAATGTACCACCACCTAAATCGTAAACTAAGATTTTTTGGTTAGCATTTTCAGCTTTATCTAGTCCGTATGCTAGTGCTGCGGCAGTAGGTTCGTTAATAATTCTTAAAACATTTAAACCTGCAATTTTACCAGCATCTTTTGTTGCTTGTCGTTGACTATCTGTAAAATAAGCTGGAACTGTAATAACTGCATCTGTAACAGTAGTTCCTAAATAACTTTCAGCATCTTGTTTTAATTTTTGTAAAATCATTGCTGAAATTTCTTGTGGAGAATATTCTTTGCCTTGTAATTTTACTTTATAGTCTGTACCCATTTCTCTTTTAATAGAAAGAACTGTGTTTTCACTATTTGCTACGGCTTGACGTTTTGCTACTTGACCAACTAATCTTTCGCCGTCTTTTGTAAAGCCTACAACACTAGGTGTTGTTCTATCTCCTTCTCTGTTTGCAATAACAGTAGGTTTTCCACCTTCCATAACTGCAACACAACTGTTTGTTGTTCCTAAGTCTATACCTATAACTTTTCCCATATTCTAATTAAATCTCCTTAATAATTTATGTTTAATTTCTTAATTTTTTCTTTTTTTTATTTTTTATTTATTTTTACAACGCTATGTCTTATAACTCTATCGCCTAAAATGTAACCATCTTGAAAAACTTCTAATATTTCATCTTCTTGTTTAGTTTCGTCATTTCCAGTTAAAACAGCATTATGATACATAGGGTTAAAAATCTCGCCTTCGGCATTTATTTTAGTAATTTTTAAAGCATCTAAACCATTTTGAAATTGTTTTTCAATAAGGTCTAAACTTTTTAAAAATTCTTCATCTTTTACAAGCATTTTTGCACTTTTAAAACTATCTAAAACAGGTAGCAATTTATTTATAGCATACACAATCCCGTCTTCTTTATATTTTTCAACTAAACTTTCGTTTCGTTTTCGATAGTTATCAAATTCTGCTTGCAATCTTTGAAGTGTTTCTTTAAACTCATTTTCCCTGCAATTAGTTTCAGTTTTTATCTCAACGCTTTCTTCATTGCAATCACAATCATTTTCACAATCACAACCATCATTACAATTAGATTTTAATTCTTCATTGTAATTATATTTTGAATTAGAGTGTTTATAATGCTTATGATTTTTATGAGTTTTGTTTTGTTTTTCAAAATTTTCCGCCATAATTACTCCTTAATAATTAATTATTGTTGCCGTGTTCGCAATCATCAGTTTCGTGATTTGGACATTGACTGCAATTACCATCACATTTTTTATTGTAAATCATAATTTCCTCCTTCTATTTTTTCTAAATTTTTAATTTCGTCAACTATATATTTTAACGCACCTGCAATTTTAGCATAATCCATACGCTCAGGGCCTATAACGCCTATTTGAGCAATATTCTCGCCATTTACTTGATAGTTGGCCTTTATTACGGAACAAGAGTTTAAATCTTCACTATGGTTTTCTTCACCAATAGAGAAAGTTATTTCTTCGTCATAATCTTTATCAAATATTTGTTCTAGTTTTTGATTATCTTCTAAAACATTTAAAACCTTACGAGCATTTTCTATATTTGAATACTCAGGATTTTGTAGTAGTTTTGTTGCACCTTTAACCGAAAATTCTTTTGAGTTTTTCTCAGTTAAATCTATTAGCCCGTCTATTAACACATTAAAAATAGTTTCGTATTCTTTAATTTCTGTGTTTAAACTATTAACTAATTTTTTCATATCCGTTATCATACAAGAAATTGTTTTGCCTGAAAACTTATTAGTTAAAAAGTTGCTAGCATCAATACAGTTTTGTTCAGTTATTTGTTCGTTTACACTTATGTTATTATTAATAATACCTGTTGATGTGGAAATTAATAATAGTAATGAATTATCTATAAGTGGAATTAATTTTATGTTTTTAATAATTAAATTATTAAAGCCATTTAATAAAACTACTGTTGGATAATTTGTTACTTCACTTACTGTTTTTGCTATGTTAGAAATTATTTCGCTAAGCAAACTAGACCGAGTTGAAAATAAATTTTTTATTGTGCTTAAATTTTTTTTATTAAACTTATTTTCTTTCATAATAGAATCTACATAAACTCTATATGCTTTACTAGTTGGAACCCTACCACCCGAAGTATGTAGTTGTTTTAAATAACCCATTGCTTCTAATGTGTTAAGTTCATTTCGTAGCGTCGCCGTGCTTACATTGTTTAAATGCCGTGTTTGAACAGATAAACTTGTAATAGGAAGTGCTAGACGAATATAATCTTCAACACTAGAAAATAATATTTCTTTCCGTCTTTGGCTTAAATTTAAACTCTCCATTTTACTCCTTTTTAGTTTAGCACTCTTCTTTAAAGATTGCTAGCACTAGTATAACCCAATATATTAAGGTTGTCAACTGTTTTATGCCATTTTTTTTGAAAATTTTGAAATTTTTTTTATAAAAAAAGTGGAGTACCCACTTTTTATATGTTTTTTAAATAAATTAGGTTAAACTTATAATTTTGTTTAAATATTTTTCATCAGCAATTAATTTGCCAAGACCTAGAACTACGGCATTGTCAGCGTTTTCGCTAATTAACACAGGAAGATTAAGATTTTTAGACAAATAGTTTTCTAGCCCTGTTAAATTAGCAAGCCCACCAGTTACAATTATTCCGTTAATAGATAAATCTGCCACAATATCTGGCGTTGACGAATTGATTAAAACTTTTATTGCCATATAAACTTTTTGAAAGTAAAATTCTAATGTATCTCTTAACTGTTCTGCCCCAACAACTTCAGTTTTAGGACTTTTTGTATTAATATCTACTCCGTTAAATTCTATATTTGTTAAGTCGTGTAAAAACAAACTGCCTGCTTCAATTCTTATTTTTTCGCTTGTTAAATTTGATATTTGCATATCTAAAAACTGATTAACATAAAGTTTAATTGCTTCATCAATTTTATTTCCACCAAAAAATAAAGAATAACCTTTAATTATTTGATTTAAACTGCAAATTGCCATATCAATAGTTCCACCACCTAAGTTTAAACTCAAATAGCCACTTGCCTTGTCTATGTTTATGTTCGCCCCAAGTAAAGCAACTAAAACACTAGGAATTAATGTTACTTTTCCTGCCCCTAATTTTAAACCTAAATTTTTAAAGTCTAAAATTTCCGTGTCTGTTAGTCCACAAGGAACAGCAAAAACTATGTCAAACTTTTCATTATTTGTTAAAACTTTGCTAATAAAATAAGCAAGCAAACTTTCTGCTAGGTGCATATTTACAATAACGCCATTTGCTATTGGCGAAACAAAACCAATATCTTCGTTAGTTTTTCCAACCATTTTTTTAGCGTTTAATCCATACTCCAATATATTTGTTACACCTAAATTTTCAGTAATTGCAAGCATCGTAGGTTCTTTTAAAACAATGCCTGTATGCTTTTTATAAATACTTGTATTTGTTGAACCAAAATCTATTCCTAAAATTGTCCTTGCCATAATTTCACCTATTTAATTATAACAAATAATTTTTTATTTTACAACAAATTTATTAAAAACAAATCGAATTTATATAACTTTAACTAACTCTTTTTTTAATTTTGAAATTATTTTTTTTTCTATTCGAGAAATATAACTTTGACTAATCCCTAACATATCGGCAACTTCTTTTTGCGTTTTTTCTTCAAAGTTATTTAAACCAAATCTAAGATTAATTATCTCTTTTTCCCTATTATTTAATTTGTTAACTAAATCTAAAAGAATTTTTTGTTCGCAACTGCTTTCTAAATTTTTCGTTACGCTATCGTTTTCCATACTAATAACAT